>NZ_CP063401.1:1200000-1519166 GCF_021729885.1 Devosia sp. SL43 | reverse complement strand
CTTCTGCCGGCTGGAGACCTTCGACAAGGCCGAGAACAACCAGATCGGCGAATATTCGCTGGACGCCAATGACAGCTTTGCCATGACGGCACAGCTCGAGAATGGCGCCCTTGGTGTGATCCATGCGAGCCGCTGGGCGACCGGCCATTTCAACGAATTGCGGCTCCGCATCTATGGCGACCTGGGGTCGGTGGAAATCCAGCATAGGCATGACTGGAGCAAGCTCTTCACCTGCCTGGGCGCAGATGCCGAGACAGGCACATGGACGGAAGTCGCGGTGGATCCCGTGCCGACCAACTATATGCGCTTCGTTGAGGCGTTCCGCGCCGGCAAGAACCTCGAACCGAGCTTCCGCCACGCCACCAACATCCAGAAGGTCCTGGATCTAGCAACGGTAACCGACCGGGATCGGACCGAGCACAAGGTCTAGGATGCATCGTCCGGACAACAAAAAACCCCAGCCAATGGCCGGGGTTTTCTCATTTGCGGATGGCGCTTTACGCGGCGTCGTCCACCACGACAATCACGGAGCCGTCCACGTTGGTCTGTAGTGCTACCACATCGGTGGTGGCGTAGCCCTCGGCTTCAAGCTTTGCCTTGATGGTGGCATTGCTGTCCACGCTGGCCTGGAGATTGCTCAGGCCATTGGCGTCGGTTGTCTGTTCGGCCGAAACCTGGGCGGCCACGTCGGCCTCCAGCGACGACAGCAGAACGATGTTGACGCTCGAATCTTCGACCACGCCGGAAAGATCGACGTCGGCAGTGCTGCCGACCGAGGTGGCCACTGCGACATGCGTCTTGTTCAGGATGTTGCCGGTATTGCCGGCCGCACTGACAGTGGCGCTGGTGCCTGCTTCAACGCTCAGCCCCGAGGCGTCGATGCCGACCCCGGTGTCTGCTCCCGCGCCCACCGAAAGTCCGGCAGCCATGGCAGGCATAGCGCTGGACATCATCAGGGCGGCAATAGCAGTCGCGATCATAGTTTTGGTCATAATTCTTACTCCACTGTGGGATGTGCCCCCCACTTGAACACGACCCTAAACCGCGCGGAGCGGTGATAGTTCCAATTTTGTGGGTTTGAGTGCCCTCCAAAGCGGCCAAAAAGGCACTGCGAAGTAGGGCGCCAGCTGGCGTAAGAGGGGCGGAGTAGCGGCGGCCTTGCAACCGGAACGCGGGGTTCCGACTTATGCAATCAGCAACACGGAGCGTCGATATGAGCATTGTCTGGGCCATCATCATCGGATTTCTGGCGGGCATGATCGCCAAGTGGGTCACACCGGGTGACAAGAAGCCCAGTGGGTTCATTCTCACCACCGTCCTCGGCATTATCGGCTCGGTGCTGGCGACCTGGCTGGGGCAGGCGGTCGGTTGGTATGGACCGGGGGACGGCGCCAACTTCATCGGCGCCATTGTGGGCGCCGTCATCATCCTGCTGGCCTGGCGGCAGTTGGCGCGCGGCTAGGCTGGAATCGGTCTGAAAGACGAGGTCCCGCCGGTGCTTGCCGGCGGGACTTTTGTTGCTAAAGGCCCAGCATCTGCTTGGCGGCGGCCTCAGCGGCGTCACCGGCCTGCTTGACCTGGTCGTCCGTCATGCCTGCGGCCTTGGCTGCGGCCTCGGCCTGCGTGCGCGCCTCGACGACGGCGGCCTGCTTCTGTTCGGGAGTCATGCTGGCGGCCTGGGCTTGCGCGGCCTCCATGGCGTCGTTGACCGTCATATCTGTACCGGGAACGACCGTGTCGCCGCTAACGGCGGGAGCGGCAGCCGGGGTCTCGGCGGCCGGAGCGGGCGTGGCGGCGGGCGTCTCGGCAGCAGGTTGCTCGGGAGCGTTGCCACAGGCGGCCAGGGACAGGGTGGCAGCGATGGCTGCGGCGGCAATAACGAGACGCTTCATGGTCAACTCCAAATCATCAAATAGATCGCTTCACGAGACCGTGAAGCGGGTCGTCGAAAAAGGTGTCAAAGTTTGGGCGACGACGCCGCAAAGAAAAGGGGCGCCCCGCGAGGCGCCCCTTCGCTCAATCTGGTCCGAACCTACTGGATCGCGGTGATACGGCCGTCGGTATAGGGCGTGTATTCGCCGCCCAGCTTGGCCAGGTAGTCGGCCAGGACTTCCTCGAGCGGCGGGCCGAAGTCATAGGCATTGTCGCCTTCGGCAAAGGTGCCGTAGCCGTCGCCGCCGCCACGGACATAGTTGTTGGTGACGATGGTGTAGGTTGCGGCTTCGTCGATTGGTGCCCAGGCGTCGCCGCCAACCAGCACCTGAACCTCGCTGATGCGTTCGCCAGCCGGCTTGGATACATCGAACGAGTACTTCAGGCCCGCCACCTGTGGGAAGCGGCCGGCGGCATTCTCGATGTCGCTGACGCCGTTTTCCAGCGCTTCGATGACATCGGCACCCGAGATATCGACGGTAGCAAGGGTGTTGGAGAAGGGCAGGACGGTGATGACTTCGCCCTTGGTGATTTCACCGGCATCAATGGAGGCGCGCAGACCGCCGCCATTGGCTATGGCAATGGTCGCCCCCTGGTCGGCGACGCGGTCGAGCATGGCGTCGGCGACGAGGTTACCCATCTGGCATTCGACGGCGCGGCAGCTTTCACGGGCACCATCGATCGGGCCAGTGGTGGTGCCGATCACGACAGACATGGCTTCCTCGATCGGCGCCGCCAGGGCAGCAAGCTGACCCTTGAAGTCTTCGTTGCCGGTGACAGAAGCGTCGATCAGGAAGGGCTCGCCTTCGGCCTTGGTGACGACGCCATTGTCATCCCAGGTGATGGCGATATCGCCGAGATACTTGCCATACTGGTTGGCCTGCACCACCGGCACTTCCACGCCATCGGGATTGGTGACCATGGTCGGATAGGGACCAGCGGCGCCTTCCATCGAGCCGAGCAGGGAATGGCTGTGACCGCCGACGATGACGTCGACCAGCGGCAGGGCTGCAGCGACGTCCATGTCGACCGTGTAGCCGATATGGCTGAGCAGGATGATCTTGTTCACGCCGGCTGCGTCGAGGGCCTCGGACGCGCCACGGACATACTGGATCACGTCGGTGAACTCGACATTTTCACCAGGCGAGGCGATCTCAGGAGTGTCCTCGGTAGTGGCGCCGATGATGCCGATCTTTTCTCCGCCGACTTCGATGACGATCGAACCCTTGATCTTGCCGGCAAGGTTAGGGTCGCGGGTGACGTCGAAATTGCCGCCGATGATGGGGAATTCGGCCGCCTCGATGAACTTCATGAACTCTTCCGGGCCGTCATCAAATTCATGGTTGCCCGTGGCGACCACGTCGAAACCCATCTGGTTGAAGAAGTCTGAAACGACCTTGGACTTGTAGGTGGTGTAGTAGAGCGAGCCCTGGAAATTGTCGCCGGCCGAGAGCAGCAGCGAATTGCCGGCTTCGTACTTGGCGCGGGTGTCGTCGATGATGGTCTTGAGGCGCGCAATGCCGCCAAAGCATTCGCCCGCAGCGTCGGTCTCGGCATCGCAGTTGGAATCGGTGCCGGTGATGGGGTCGAAGCGCGAGTGGAAGTCGTTGATATGCAGGATGTTCAGCGTGAAATCTGCGTGGGCCGCGCCCGAGAAACCGGCGCAGAGGGTGAGCGCCGTAGCGCCGAGAAGTAGTCTTTTCATCCCTGTTATCCTTTGTTGCTTGACGGCAGTTCAGTCCCGCGACCTGGCGGCGCTCGCAAATCTTGCGATCCCCCAACGGACAAGCACGCCCGGGCCACAGCGAAACACTAGTTAACCAGTCTTTTGTGACAGTGAAAAGTGGACCTTTTGGTCAAAGTTCATGGGTGGCATGCGCCTGTGGAGCTTCAACAATCATCAACCATCGCGCAAAACTGCGCTGACGACCTTATCCGGGGTAACGCGGGTGAAAGAGTGCTGAGCGACTATGCTCGTCATTGCCCGCCAGAACAGGACAACATCGCTGTCATGAGTGCCGCCCTGCAGAGCCTGATGCGCGATGTGCCCCGTTCGGTGCCAAGCCCCAATCCACTGGTTGGCGTGTTCAATTTCATCGGCATCGGGGCGACCGGCGCCGCTGCATTCGTGATGCTGTCGACCCTGGTCATGTGGCTCGATCCGGACGCTGAACGCTGGATGATCAACGCGGCCTGCTACGCGGCGACCATCCTTCCGGTCTATCTGATGCACCGGCGCTTTTCGTTCGATTCCGACGCCTCGCATGTCCAGGCCTTCCCGCGCTATTTCGCCGTCCAGGCAATGGCGCTGGTGCTGGCGGCGGTGTTCTCGTTCGTCATCAATGGCGTGCTCTCGCTGCCGACATTCTTTGCGTCGATGCTGGTCATCGGGCTCACCTCGGGCGTCAACTACCTAGTGCTGCGCAGCTGGGCCTTCGCCCGCGGCCGAGTTACTGCCACCGTTGCGGCATGATGCCGGGGTTTCAATAGCGGTTCAGGCTTCGTATTCTCCGCACCGTTGATTTGCGGAGTTTGCGGTATGAAGAGTGCATTGATCGTCTATGGCGGCTGGTCGGGACATGACCCCGAGGAGTGCGCCGCCATCTATCGCCGCTGGCTGCACGAGGACGGGTTCTCGGTGCGCATGGCGACCGAGACGAGCGCCTTCGCCGACCCTTCCATTCACAGCCTGAGCCTGATCGTCCCCATCTTCACGATGAGCACGATCGAGAAGGGAGAAGTCGAAAACCTCACCAAGGCTGTTGCTGGCGGGGTAGGGCTTGCGGGCCACCACGGTGGCATGAGCGACGCTTTCCGCGATGCGGTGGACTATCAGTTCATGGTGGGCGGCCAGTGGGTGGCCCATCCGGGCAATATCATCGACTACACGGTCGACGTCGCCGATCCGCTCGATCCCATCATGGCGGGGATCAAGTCGTTCCCCTACACGTCCGAGCAGTATTACATGCATGTCGACCCCTCCAACCACGTGCTGGCGACCACGACATTCACGGGCGAGCATGCGCCGTGGATCGAGGGGGTGAAGATGCCCGTGGCGTGGAAGCGGCAGCACGGCAAGGGACGCGTGTTTCACTCGACACTGGGCCATCAGGCCAAGGAATTCGAGAATCGCGAAATGGCAACGATGCTGCGGCGCGGGGTAAATTGGGCGGCACGGGAGGAATAACGGCCCAAGCTTTCCCGAACTCGATCGTCACCATCGGGCTTGACCCGAGGGCCCTGTACTTACCCAACGTCCAGCAAGTTAAGAGCCCTCGGGTCAAGCCCGAGGGTGACGGCTGGTGGGTGTCGGCAGACTTGTTGCGCCTACCACCGAAGTAGGAACCGCCCCAGCACCGCTCCAAGCGCTCCAACGATCAATATCCCCAGCGAATACCAGAGCGCCAGGAACATCATGCCGTTTTCACCGCAGGCGAAAGAATAGACCCAGGCTCCGGTTCCACCGGCCATGATGCCGGCGGCGAAGCCGGCCAGGGTTGGGTTGGCAGGGGCAAAGCGGCGCAGGGCGAGAATGGCGCCAAGCAGCACGGGCAGTCCCAGGACGACGATGCGCCATGGGCAAACGAGTGACGTGCCGCCGATGACGAGCGGCATCATGTCGTCCGGTTCGGCTTGCATAAGCTGCCAGGCGGCTCCGATCACCAAAAGGATCGCCAATACGCCGATAGCAAGCCACGGCCAGCGCGCTGCGCCGATCGGCCGTGCGAGCGCGAGCGTTGCAAATCCGCCGAGCACCGCTACAGCCAGCGTGTAGCCAAACTTGGTCCAGAACATCATCGTCATCGGCGCCGTGGCGATATCCGCGCGCATGCCCAGCCACATGTTCATGGCCACGATGGCGACAAGGCCGCTGACCACCACGGCGGCGACCAACAGGCGATGCATTGCCATGGGGCGCACGGGCTTGAGGTCGGACGAGAGGCGGGCGATGAGGTCGTCGGTCATTTCTCGCCTCCCGCGAAGCGCGTCATCAGCGACTTGAGGCCGCGATGAATGGAAACCTTTGCAGCCGTCTCGGAGATGCCATGGGCGGCGGCGGCTTCTGCAACCGACTCGCCGGCAACCTTGGTGCGGCGGATGAGGTCGCTGGTGCGCGCGGGCACGGCATCGAGCACTCTATCGAGGTCTCGTCGCGCCGTGGCGTCGGCACTGTCGTCATGGGCAAAGATTGGCGCGTCATCTTCCAGCGGCACTGTCAGCCGGATGGACTGCCGGCGCACATGGTCGACGAACTTGTGATGCGCAACCGCATGCAGCCACGCCGTGAAGGGGCGGGTCCGGTCATAGGTCATGCGGCGGGTGTGGATAGCCAGCAGAGTCTCCTGCACGAGATCCTCCGCGTGCGATGCAAAGGCGGGGGTGAGCCGCCGGGTGAAATACGGGCGCAGATGTCGACCGAGTTCGGCCAGCAGAGACCTATAGGCCGCTGCGTCGCCGTCGAGCGATGCGAGCATCAGATCTCGCAGCCGCGTTTCGATCGGATCAGTCTGCATTGTGGTGTCATTCGCTCCCTGCGCTGCAGAGGTTACATGCGGGCCAACAAGTTTGAAACGCAGAATTCTCAATCACGAGACCGTTATCGCGTAACGCCTTGAACACGAGCCCCGAATGGCAGGGCATGAACCGCGCCGTTGGGGCGTGGTCAAATTCTGGAGACAGAACATGACGTTCGCCCTGCGCACTCTTTCCCTCGCGGCTGTTGCCGCAGTCGCCTTTGCCGCCGCTCCCAGCTTCGCCCAGGACGCGATGGCCCCTGCCACTGATGCGATGGCCCCGGCCGACGCCATGGGCGCCATGGCCCCTATGAGCGACGACGATCTCAAGATGTGCCTCGAGCAAGCCGGCATGATCACTTTCCCCGAAGTGATGAAGGTGGCGAGCGACGCCTGCCACGGCATGCATAACGGTATGATCCCGGACGCCATGGCGCCTGCTGACGCTATGGCTCCCGCAGACGCCATGGCTCCCGCCGATGCAATGGCTCCCGCCGATGCAATGGCACCTGCCGATGCTATGGCCCCGGCTGACGCGATGGCGCCCAAGCCATAACATTTATGTGATGTTCGCCATTCGCCTCGCGGGATACCGTTGCTTGGTGTGTCGCGGGGCAAATGCGACCATAGGGGGAAGAGCATGACAGAAGCGACCAGTCTGCCAGCGGCCAAAGGGCCGCTGATCTATCGTCAATCGATCTGGACGCGGGTGACGCACTGGATCTGGGCGATCTGCCTGTTCTTCCTGCTGCTGACGGGCCTGCAAATCTTCAACGCCCATCCAGCGCTCTATATCGGCCAGCAATCGGGCTTCGAGTTCGAGAATGCAATCCTCGAGATCGGCGCCATCAATACCGATGCCGGGCCGCGTGCTCAGACCACGATCTTCGGCCAGACGATCGACACCACGGCCATCGGCCTGGGTATGAGCGGGTCGGCCGAGCGACCGACCTTCACCGCGTTTCCGGGCTCGGTGACCATCCCGTCCTATCGGGACCTCGGCACTGGCCGCGTGGTGCATTTCTTCTTTGGTTGGATTTTCGTCGGCACGATGTTCATCTGGTTCCTCGCCAGCTTCATCAACGGCCATATCCGCCGCGACATTATTGTGCGGCCCAAGGACGTGGCCGGAGTGCCAAAGGATGTGGTGGACCACGCCACGCTGCGCTTTCATCATGGCCGGACTTATGGACCATTGCAGCGCATCGCTTATTTCGGTGTGTTCTTCGTACTGTTCCCCCTGATCGTAGCCACTGGCCTGACCATGAGCCCTGGCATCAACGCGATCGCGCCGTGGATGCTCGACATTTTCGGCGGGCGGCAGACGGCGCGGACGATCCATTTCATCGTCATGCTGTTGCTGGTCGGCTTCTTCATTATCCACATCATCATGGTGCTTGCAGCGGGGCCGATCAACGAGCTGCGCTCGATGATCACAGGCTGGTATCGCGCCAGCCCCGGCACACCCACCGTCGAAGGAGACAAGCCATGAGCGCCATTCTCACGCGCCGCAATTTTCTGCGCAGCTCGGTGCTGGCGGGCTCAGGCCTAGTCCTGGCAGGTTGCGACCAATTCGATTTCCTGGCCGACAAGAGCGGGCCCGCCCGGCAGATCATGGAACGAGCCAATGTGCTGACCTACCAGGCGCAGCGGGCCATCATCGGCAGCCAGACGCTGGCGCGCGAATATGCCCCGAGCGAAATCCGCCAGGGGCAGCGGCCCAACGGCTCCACCGATCCGACGACGCCGGAATATATGTTCCTCAAGGCGGAGAACTTCGCCAGCTACAAGCTCAAGGTCATTGGCATGGTCGAGCAGCCGCTGGAATTCTCGCTCGACGAGCTGCGCAATATGCCGGCGCGCAGTCAGATCACCCGGCACGACTGCGTCGAAGGCTGGAGCTGCATTGCCAAATGGACCGGCACGCCGCTGGGGCCGATCCTCGACATGGCGCGCGTCAAGCCGACAGCGAAGTTCTGCGTCTATCACTGCTTCGACAATATCCAGCGGACGCTGTCGGGCGATATTTTGTACTATACCAGCTCGGACCTGATCGACGCCTATCACCCGCAGTCGATCCTGAGCTACGGCCTTAACGACCAGGTGCTGCCGGTGAGCAACGGCGCGCCGGTACGCCTGCGGATTGAGCGGGCGCTGGGCTACAAGCAACCGAAATACCTGCACACGATCGAACTGGTGGATGACCTGTCTAGCTTCGGCAAGGGCAGGGGCGGGTATTGGGAAGATACTGGCTATGACTGGTATGCGGGGATTTGAGGGTTTCTCGCTTTTTGGATTAAGTGAGCTTCGATGATCCAGTCGACACCCTCCCCCTTGTGGGGAGGGATCAAGGGTGGGGGTGTTTAGCCGGTATCGGGGCTGCCATCACCCCCTCCCAGCCTCCCCCATCAAGGGGGAGGTGCTGTCTGGTGGGCGAGTGAGATTTTTGCCCCCTCAACTGCCCTTTGGGTAAGGGGAAGTGGAGGAACGCAACTCCGCCATGCGTCCTGCAAGCCCGAATTTCCTTGCTATTTCAGGCGCCTTGCCCCATATCACCGCGATCGTCACCGGCGCATGGACCTTTGTTGGATCCGCTGGCGCCAGAACTTTGGTGACGGACTTCACTTCTTATCCCCTGCGGTGAGCGGCGAAGTCAGCCCGGAAACAGTTTGTCCGGGTTCGAGCCAGCACCCGCGCGATATCTCCCTCTTATCGCCCGATTGCACCTGTTGATCCGCTGTTCCCATGTGGAATGGCGATTTGCGCGCTGCATTGTTCTGCGCGCCCCAAGCGCCATGTGGCGCAGAAAGACGTGTTCACTTGAACGACTTTATTTCCCTCGGCCTGCCGACCCTGATTACCGACAGCCTGACTGCCGGAGGCTTTACCGAGCCCACCAAGATCCAGCTCCAGGCCATCCCGAAGCTTCTCGAAGGCCGGGACATGATGGGCATTGCCCAGACCGGTTCGGGCAAGACGGCGGCCTTCGGCCTGCCGATCTTGGCTGGCCTTCTCACCCTCACCGGCCGTCCGCGGCCGATGACCACCCGCGCCCTCATTCTTGCCCCGACGCGCGAACTGGCCGTCCAGATCGACGAAGCCATCCGCAAGTTTGCCGGCAGCAAGATGAAGCTTGATACCGTTCTGCTGCTGGGCGGCGTGTCGCGCTACCATCAGGTCAAGCGCCTCGAGCGCGGCGTCGATATCACGGTCGCCACTCCTGGTCGCCTCAAGGACCTGATGGACGACGGCAAGATCAAGCTCAACGAAACCCGCTGGTTCGTGCTCGACGAGGCCGACCGTATGCTCGACATGGGCTTCATCGCTCCGGTCCGCGCTGTCGCCAAGGCGATCGGCGTCAAGCGCCAGACCATGATGTTCTCGGCCACCATGGCCCCCGAAGTCGCCGATCTCGCCAAGACCCTGCTCAATGAGCCGGTGCGTGTCGATGCGTCGGTTGCCGGTTCTACCGTGATCAAGATCGACCAGCGCGTGATCCTTTCCGGTTCCAAGGCCAAGCGCGGCGTGCTCAATGAGCTGCTGGCCAACGAAGAAGAAGCCATGGAACGCGTGATCATCTTCGCGCGCACCAAGCATGGCGCCGATCGCGTGGCGAAGAACCTCGAGATCGATGGTCACAAGGCTGCGGCGATCCACGGCAACAAGAGCCAGAATGCCCGCCAGGCGGCCCTCAAGGGCTTTTCCTCGGGTGACGTGCGTATCCTCGTTGCAACCGATATCGCAGCGCGCGGTATCGACGTGCCCGGCATCACCCATGTGGTGAACTACGAGCTGCCAGACGATCCGGAGAACTACGTTCACCGTATCGGCCGCACTGGCCGCAACGGCGCCTCGGGCATTGCCATCACCCTGTGCGATGGTACCGAGCGCGACAAGCTGCGCGATGTCGAGCGCCTGATCCGCCGCACGCTGCCGCAGAGCGGCAACCTGCATCTTGCCAACGAGACCGGTGTGATCGAAGCGCCCCGTTCGGCCTACAAGAAGCCATCCGGTGGCCGTCCTGGTCCGCGTTCGTCCAAGAACCCGCGCGCGCCTCAGGCTGATCGTCGTTCGCCGGCAGAGCGCCGTCCCTTCGCCGAGTTCTCCAAGGAGACCGGCGGTCGGCCGCAGCCGCATCATCAGCCTTCGGACACCCCGCGTGCCCGTCCGGCAACCGAAGCGGCTCGTACGCGCCCGGATAGTGCGCCACGCACCCGTCCGGAAAGCGCACCGCGCACGCGTCCGGTTGACGGTGCCGCCGCGCCGGCTCGGGCCGTGCGTCGCGATATGGAAACAGGCAAGCCAATGGCCAACAACAAGCCGGCCGGCGACAAGACCAAGCAGCGCTGGGGCAAGACGCAGAAGGACGCTGTCCGCACCGGCGGTCGCTCCAATGCCGATCGCCAGCGCGGTCGCGCATAAACCTCACACGGAATCGGTTATGAGAAGGGCGGCCCATGTGGCCGCCCTTTTTCGTTGGAGTGCGCCATGACCACGATTGCCCTTATCGGACCCGGCGCCATCGGCGGCACCGTCGCCGCATGGCTGGCGCAGAACCCCGATTTTGCCATCACGCTCTGTGCTCGCACGCCGCTGGACGATCTGCGGGTCGAAACGCCAAGCGGGATGATCACGGCAAGGCCGAGAGTGATCACCGATCCCGCCCTGGCAGAAACCGTCGATTGGGTGCTCGTGGCGACCAAGACCTATGATGTGGATTCGACCAAACGCTGGCTGGACCGGCTGGTTGGACCCGAAACGCGCGTGGCCATCATCCAGAACGGGGTGGAGCATGTCCGCCTGTTCGAGCATCTCGTGCCGGCGGAACGCCTGGTGCCCGTTATGATCAACCTGCCGGCGGCGCGCAATGCGCCGGGGCGGATCGTGCAAAGCCGCCACGGTATCATCGCCGTGCCGGCTGGACGCAATGGCGAGGATTTTGCTGCGCTGTTCGCCCATTCCGAGATCGAGGCGGCGGCGCATGCCGATTTTCTGTCGCAGGCGTGGATCAAGCTGGCGGGCAATTGCGGGGCCGTCGTTCCGGCGCTGACCCTGCGCGCGACCGGCCCCGTCTGGAGCGACGATCTGGCGGCGATCGTGCGCGGGCTGGTCGAGGAATGCGTGGCGGTCGGTCGCGCCGAGGGTGCCACGATTCCGGACAGCGTGATCGTCAACACGATCGCCAGTTCGCGCGGTATGCCCGAGGGCGCAGTCGGTGGATCTCTCCACGCCGATCGTCTTGCGGGGAACCAGATGGAGATCGATGCCCGCAATGGCGTCATCGTTCGCCTGGGGACCAAGCATGGCATTCCAACGCCGGTGAACAAGATGTTGGTGACTTTGCTCGGCGCGGCGGGCAGTCCCTGGGCGTCGCGCTAGGCGACGGACGCCAGATAGAGAATATCCCGCGTCGATGTGCCGTCACCCGATGTGCTCGGCGCCAGGCGGTCGATGAAGCTCCTGCTCCAGTCGTCGACATTGTGCCGTCTCGCCGCGGCCATCAGGCTCTGCCAGCGGGCGATACGCTCGTCGAGCGGCATATCGAGCGCCATGCGCAGCGCTTCGCCGGTTTCGTCGGTGTCGAAGGGATTGACCAGGACCGCGTCTTCGAAAATCTCGGCCGCACCGGCGAAACGCGACAAGACCAGTACACCGGGATCGGCTGGGTTCTGCGAGCCAACATATTCGTGCGCGACCAGGTTCATGCCGTCACGCAGCGGGGTCACGAGGCCCACCCGGGCGAGGCGATAGAGCCCGGCGAGGCTGGGTTGGCCATAGGCGCGCTTGACGTAGGTGAGCGGCTGCCAGTCCGGTTCGGCGAAGCGACCCATGACGCGGCCGCAGATTGCGTCGAGGGTGTCGCTGGTTTCCTGATATTCCTTGATCGTGTCGCGTGACGGCGGCGCCACCTGCAGCAGATGTACCTGCCGGCGGAAGCGGCCGTCATTGGCAAGAAGCTTTTCATAGGCCTCCACGCGCTGCGGCAGGCCCTTTGAATAGTCCAGACGATCGACACCCAGGATCAGGTTCTGGCCATGCAGCGATCGCTCCATGCGCTTGACCATCTTGGTGGCGGCAGCGCTGACGGAAAGGCGCGCAAAGGCGTCCGGGTCCGAGCCGATGGGGAAGGCCGCGACCTCGGTGCGACTGAAATCGACCGACTTGAGCGGACTGCCCGACAGGCTCGACGGCGACTGGTGCTCGGAGAATTCAGTAAAGGCGCTGACGTCTCGGTTCGCCTGCATGCCGACCAGATCGTAGCGCGACAGGTCGCGCATCAGTTCCTGATGGTGCGGGATGGCGTAGAGCGCGTCGGGCGTGGGGAAGGGGATGTGGAGATAGAAGCCGATGCGGTTTCTCGCCCCCAGATTGCGAAGCTCCGTCGCCAGTGGAATCAGGTGGTAGTCGTGCACCCAGATGACGTCGTCGGGCCTCAGCAGCGGCAGCAGCGCGCGGGCGAACTGCACATTGACGGAGCGATAGCCTTCGTACCAATGCGCCTCGATGGTGGCGAGGTCGAGCCGCAGATGGAAGCTGGGCCAGAGGATCGAGTTGGAAAAGCCGGCATAGTAGGCGTGGTGATCGTCGCGCGTCAGGTCGATCTGGGCGACTGAGAGGCCGTCAATGTCCTGAAACCTGGCTTCGCTTGACGGTGTCTCGACAAGATCACCAGACCAACCGAACCAAAATCCCTCGCGTTCAGCCAGCGTCTTGCGCAGGGCAACAGCCAAGCCGCCCGCCGCCGGGCCCTTGCCCGGCGTGCGGTTCGATACAACGATTAATCGGCTCATGCAGTGCCCCTTCAGTCCATCAAATCAGTGCGTCAGCGCATACTCGCGATCGCGGGCGGCGATATCGCCGAGCCCCTGGATCAGGGCGTGAACGGACGCGACATTGGCAATCCTCATGCGTGCAGCGGTGTCGCCCTCACCCAGCTTGATGCCCACGCCACCCAGTTCCTGGGCGGCGATGAAGGCGTCTTCGTCAGTGGTGTCGTCGCCGATGAAGATCGGGGTACGACCGACAAAGGGCTCTTCGCGCATGAAGGCGCGCAACGCCTCGCCCTTACTGACGCCGCGTGGCCGGGCCTCAAGCACCATCTTGCCGGGAACCAGTTCGAAGTCGGTGACGCTGTGCAGCGCCTCTTCCATGGCAATGCGCACGGCTGTCTCCAGCTCCGGCGCCTGGCGGTAGTGCAGGGCCACTGCGCCCTCTTTGGTTTCCATGAGCAGGCTTGGATGAGCGATGAGCAAGGGCTGCACTGCGTGCGCGATTTCTTCAGCGCCCAGTATCGAAGCCGGGTCGACCGTTTCGACAAAGCCATCGGCACGACGACGCTGCGTACCGTGGGCACCGGCAATAGGCAGCAGCAGCGGCGACAGGAACTTGTCGATATCGGCGATTTCGCGGCCCGTCAGAACGGCAAAGGCGCTGTCGAACTCGCGCGCAGCGCGTTCCAGCTGGTGCGCAAGGGAAACCGGCACATCGATCTCGTCGGGTGTTTCCGCCAGCTCGACCAGGGTTCCGTCGAAGTCGGTGAAGATCGCCAGGTGCGGAATGGCGTTAGGGTCGATGTTATCGATCTGCGACATGGCAGGCCTCACTCGGATTGGTTCGGTAGACCCAACGCGCGGCTGCCGGTTTGGTTCGCTTCACATGGCTGACATGCAGAGGCCGACAATCTGAACGGAACATTAATGACGCATTCGTGAGCGGTTCAACGCGTGCCCGCTAGAGGAGGGTCACACTGACAAGAAAGCCGAAACGACCATGCCTCCGATGCTGTTCACCGCCCTTGTGGGAATGCTGTTCAACCTGTTCTTCGCAGGTGTGCTGCCCACTCACCATGCCGGTCTGACCAAGCTCGATGGCGCTGTGCGTATCGAAGCCACCGTCAACTAAGCATCACGCCATTTCCGGACCCAACAAAATGACCCAGATCCTGCTCACCGCCCTCTTCGCCGTTGCCATCAGCTTCCTGACCTTTGCGGCTTCCTTTGCCGAAGCGCCGCGCAGCGAGTTCGTGACGACCGTGGCCATCGCAAGCCACGAATAGTCTACGCTCACTAAGCCAGCGGGATGCCCTTGCTGCCCTTGGTCTTCTGATAGGCGGCGGACACATCGTTGTAGAAGGCGTTGATGTCGTCCAGCCGGGATAGCAGCGCCTCGCGGCTGCTGCGGTCGAGCCCGGCAATCATCTGGATGATGCTGTGGCTCTGCCAGAACTTGTTGATCCGGTTATAGAGCGGACGATCGGGGGACACCGTGCCGTTTTCCGGATCGGGCACGGCGTAGACTTCCTTGAGAATGGCGATGTCGTGCGGAATGCCGAAGCTGTCGCGGGTGTCCTCGTAGCTGAACAGATAATAGAAATTGTCGAAGCCCGACCAGGTGATGCCGGACAGGCAGAGCGAGCATGGCTCGTGCGTGGCGAGGAAGATGCAGTCCTTAGTCGCCGGACGCTGATCGGCCGGCAGTTCGAAGAACCGCTTGATGGCGTGCATTTCGCCGTGCCAGAGCGGGTTTTCGGTCTCGTTGTTGGTTTCGGCAATCACCAGCGACAGATCGGACTTGCGCAGGATTGCTGCTCCGAACAGCTTGTTGCCACCGGCCACGCCCCTTTGCGTCTTGGCGGCGACGTCGATTTCGATGACGTCGAGCAGGCGGGTGACGAGTACAGCGCTATCCATGGTGGCCCCAAGAAAATCAGGTGGCCAGCCTAGCCAGCCACCCGACCAATGGGAAGGGCGTCACTGCAGGCGGACGAGCTCGACGATCGGCACGCCGATGGCATCGACCAGTGACAGCGAATTGCCCGACAGCTCGTAGCCGGTCGTGGTCCTAAGTGCAGCGAAATAGGCTGCCTCTTGTTCCATAGTTGCGGGCGTGCAGGCCATCCTGGTGCCGGCGACGGGGCCGAAGGAGAGCGGCGTCAGGTCGAAGCTGGCTTCGGTGAAATAGTTGTTGCACCCCCCGTTGCCACCAGCGCGGCGGTCGCCGGCAATGGACAGGGTAACCTCGGTATCGGCCAGAACCGGATCGCCGCCGATGCCGATGACGCGCCAGGCGGTGTCAAGCAGCGGGCTCAAGGGTTCGATCGGTTCGACGGGCAGGATTTCGACAGGCGGGTCGTGTGGCGGTGGAGCGAGGAATGCGACCTCGATAAGGTTGCGTTCCGGATCGGCGGGATCAACCAGCAGCGGTTCCACATTGGTGAAGCTGCCGCCGCCAGCCAACATGATCTGCGCCACAAGGCCGTATTGCCCGCCGCTCGCCAATACAGTGCTGCGCACGTTAAGGGTAAACTGGATAGGCGAGGCCGCCCTGTCGGCCAGGACTGCGGTGGCGCTGGTGATCGGGCTCTGATCGGGCAGGCTCACCAAAGTAATTGTCAGCGCTGAGTCAGGCGGCAGCAGCATGCGTTCGCGATAGGTGACTTCGCCCGTGAAGGTCACATCATCGGCGGCGGCAGCGGAAACAAGCGTCAGCAGTGTCAGTAGTGCCAACCCCGTGCGCAACAGTCTTGAAACAAACATATCGTCCTCCCGATCGCCGCGGCGGCAAGACTAGCGCAGGGACGTGACAGTTTCGAGGGGGAGTTTTGCTGATGGTTTAGGGCAGGCGGATAGTGTGAGGAACATCGAAATGATGTTCCTCCAGATTGTTGCCATCGCCACCCCGATCAACCACCAGAAAAGCGGCCTCACGTTCAAGCGGTGTCAGCACGCCGTGCCAAGTGTTCATGGCGATATTGACGCCCTGATCGGGCGCTGGGCGAAAGGCGCGCAAGCCGGTGGGGCTGCCGCCTTCGTCGGTCGCGACGATGACCAGCCATGGACTATCCGACAGCGGATAGAAGGCCTGGCTGCCCAGCGGGTGGCGTTCGACGAGCCTGAGTTCCAACGGCAGGGTGTAGGGCTTGCCGCGGAAGATGGAGATTAGCGGGCGGGCGTGAACGCCGCCCAGCTCGACCTTCGCCAGGTCGTGGTAGCGTTCGGTCATGCCGTTATTGATGGGGTAGTGATGCGCGCCATCGAGCTCGATCACCTGCCCGAACGGCGCAAAGGCCGCTGCTGTCAGCGGCTCGATGACAACCGTGCTCACTTGAGGACGCCGCCCAGCTTCATGTGACGATTGACGTCCTTGTAGAGCAGATAGCGGAAACGAGCGGGCCCGGCATAGCAGGCCTGCGGGCAGAAGGCGCGCAGCCACATGAAGTCGCCGGCCTCGACCTCGACCCAGTCGCGATTGAGCCGATAGACCGCTTTGCCCTCGAGCACATAAAGTCCGTGCTCCATGACATGGGTCTCCTCGAAGGGAATGACCGCGCCGGGTTCGAGGGTGACAATGTTGACGTGCATATCGTGGCGGACGTCGGACGGTTTGACGAAGCGGGTCGTGCCCCAGGTATTCTTGGTGCCGTTCATCCAGATGATTGGCTCGTCTTGCTCGTTGGCGACGAAGGCGGATGGGATCTCAATGCCCTGGACGGCCTCGTAGCGTTTTCGAATCCAATGAAAGCGTACGGGAGCCGTGCCCTTGTTGACGAAGGTCCATTTGCAGGCTGGCGGCAGGAAAGCATAGCCACCCGGCTTGAGCAGATGCGATTTGCCCTCGATGGTGACCGTTGCCAACCCCTCCACCACGAATAGCACGCCTTCCGCCGTCGGATCGGGTTCGGGCTGGTCGCTGCCGCCGCCGGGCATCACTTCCATGATGTATTGCGAGAACGTCTCGGAGAAGCCAGACAGCGGGCGGGCGATCACCCAGCAGCGTTCGTCGCGCCAATGCGGCAGATAGCTGGTCACGATGTCGGTCATTACACCGCGCGGAATGACGGCATAGGCCTCGGTAAACACGGCGCGACCGGTATGGATGGCGCTTTGCGGCGGCAGGCCGGCTGCGGGCGTGGCATAGGTGGTATTGGCCATTGGGTCCTGGTCCTGGAATCTCGTCCCGACACTAGAGTGTCGAGCGGGCAAAGGCCAAGGGTCAAACGATATGGGTGCCGTTCGGACTTCAGCGCTGACCCAACAAATGGTCCTAACAGCCTGTTAGGGTTACTAATTCTTCAAACATTCGCGCGATGCTATGGGGGATGGAACATTTCACCGCCCATAATGGGGTCGCGCCCCACGCCTGGCTGCAGCACCACCTGCCCTGGCTGGCACTATTCACGCTGGTGATGAGCCTGTTCCGGGACGAGCCAGTGATTGGTTTCGACCCGGATGACTTGAACGGCTAATCCAGCATCGCCTGCAGGCGCAGCATCGCGATGCGTTCCACCTGGGCACAAGCCGTCGCAAATTCCTGTTCAGCACTGTTGTTGATGCGCTTCTCGAACGCCTCAAGGATTGTAGCCTTGGTATTGTCGCGCACCGCGATGATGAAGGGGAATCCGAACTTCTCGACATAATGAGTGTTTAGCGCCGTAAAGCGCTCGCGCTCGTCGTCGGTCAGGGCGTCGAGACCCGCCGAGGCCTGTTCTGATGTAGACGCGTCCGTCAGGCGTTTGGCGGCAGCGAGCTTGCCAGCCAGGTCGGGATGGGCGCGCAGCACGGCGAGGCGCTCCTCGGGCGTCGCCATGCGGAACTGGGTGCGCAGCGCGAAGTGGAGGCCCACCGCCGTGTCGTTGGCGGGCGCGAGTTCGCCCTCCCAAGCTCGTTCGGCAATCCAATGGGAGTGCTCGAAGATCGAACCGTAACGGCTAACGAAGTCGGACTTGTCGAGCTGGGAGGGGATGACCTCGGGCGCCACATAGGGATGTTCTCGGGCCCAGTGCTCAGCAATGGCAAGTCGTGTCGGCACCCAGACCTTGTCGAAGCCCTTGATATAGTCGACGAACTTTTTGAGGCCTTGGAAACGGCCGGGCTGGCCGACCAGGCGGCAATGTAGGCCCAGCGACATCATCTTGGGTGATCCGGCCTGACCTTCGGCATAAAGGCAGTCAAAACTGTCCTTGAGGAACTGGAAATACTCCTCGCCATTGTCGAAGCCCGGCCCGGTGACGAAGCGCATGTCGTTGGTGGAAAGCGAATAGGGGATGATGAGGTGCGGTTTGCCCTGATGTACGCGCCAATAGGGCAGGTCGTCGTCATAAGTGTCTGAGATATAAGCAAAGCCGCCGGCTTCGGAGACGAGATCAACCGTCTGCAGCGATGAGCGACCAGTGTACCAGCCCCGGGGCCGCTCGCCGGTGGCGATAGTATGGATGCGGATGGCCTCCGCAATCTGTTGCCGCTCTTCGTCGGGCGGCATGTCCTTATGCTGCACCCACTTGTAGCCGTGGCTGGCAATCTCCCAGCCGGCCTCCTGCATGGCCGCCAATTGGGCCGGGGCGCGCATTAGTGCTGTGGCGACGCCGTAGATGGTGACCGGCAGGCTGGCCTCGGTGAACAGCCGGTGCAAGCGCCAGAAGCCGGCGCGGGCGCCATATTCATACATCGACTCGACGTTGGCGTGGCGCTGCCCCGGCCAGGGTGCCGCACCGAGCACATCGACGAGAAAGGCCTCCGATGCTGCATCGCCGTGCAGGATATTGTTCTCGCCGCCCTCTTCGTAATTGAGCACGAACTGAACGGCCACATGGGCGCCGCCGGGCCAGTTGGCATGTGGCGGATTGGGGCCGTAGCCGTGCATGTCGCGGGGGTAGCGCATGGGGTCTCTTCTCGTCTGCTGATGCCGCAATACTATGAATCGTGCCGGCTGTGACAAGGTGCACAAAAATGGACCAGATGGTAAAAAATGAGCATTGCGCATCGGGCGTGATGCGATAGTCTCATTGTCCGGGGACGTTGGACGGAGCAGCAAATGGCGGGTAGTGGACGCCTCACGACGCATGTCTTGGACACCATGCACGGCAAGCCGGCGCGTGGCATGCGCATCGAATTGCTGTTCGTCCATGGCGACCATAATCACCATATCGCTGACAGCTACACCAATGCAGATGGGCGGGTGGATGCACCGCTGCTTGATGAGCAGCAGTTCCAGCATGGCGAGTTCGAAATCCATTTCCATGTGGGGCAATATTTCGAGCGGCTTGGCGTCGAGCTCGAAACGCCGTTCCTCAATGTGGTGCCGATCCGTTTCACGATCTCCGAAGACAAGCACTATCATGTGCCGCTGCTGGTCAGCCCTTTCGCCTATTCGACCTATCGGGGGAGCTGAGGGATGACCGAGATTTCGGGCGCCATCCGGTTCATCCTCAACGATACCGAAATCAGCCTCACCGATGTGAAGCCCGACACCACGCTACTCGATTGGCTGCGGCTGGACCGTCGCCTGCGCGGCTCCAAGGAAGGCTGCGCCGAGGGCGATTGCGGGGCCTGCACGGTGCTGGTCGGCCGGTTGATGGGCGACGAGATCATCTACGACTCAGTCACAGCCTGCATCCGCTTCGTAGGTAGCCTGCACGGTACGCATGTCGTGACCATCGAGCACCTGCGCGGAAAGGAGGGGAATCTCCATCCCGTGCAGCAGGCTATGGTTGATCACCACGGCAGCCAGTGCGGCTTCTGTACGCCGGGCTTCGTCATGTCGCTCTATGGTCTGTGGATGCGCGACCCCGACCCGAGCCAGACCGCCATCGAGAAGGCCCTTCAGGGCAATCTCTGCCGCTGCACCGGCTATGCGCCGATCATCCGAGCCGGCAAGGCGATCTCCACTTATGGCCTGCCACAGGGCGATCCACTCTGGGCCGAGCGCATTGCGCTCAAGGGCAAGATCAAGGCGATTACGGACGGCACGCGCGTCGAGATCGGCGAGGGCGCCGAGCACATCATCGTGCCCGCGAGCCTCGACGATTTCGCGACATTCTATGAAGCCAACCCGACGGCAACCATCGTCAACGGCTCAACCGATGTGGGACTGTGGGTCACCAAGTTCATGCGCCCCATCGGGCCAGTGATCTTCATCAACCACCTGCAGGAACTCAAGCGCATCGCCGAGAATGCCAGCGAAGTGCGCTTCTATGCCGGCGTTTCTTATTCGGAAGCGCTGCCGGTCATCGCTGCGACGTTCCCCGATCTCGGCGAGTTGTGGCATCGCATTGCCGGCGAGCAGATCCGCAATATGGGTACAATCGGCGGCAATATCGCCAATGGATCGCCCATCGGCGACACGCCGCCACCGTTCATTGCGCTGGGCGCAAAGCTGCATCTGCGCAAGGGTGAGCATCGCCGCGAGATCAAGCTTGAGGATTTCTTCGTCGCCTACGGCAAGCAGGACCGCCAGCCCGGCGAGTTCGTCGAGAGCGTGACCATTCCGCTGCTGCCGGATGGCGAGAAGTTCGCCGTCTACAAGATTTCCAAGCGTCGCGAGGAAGACATCTCGACGCTGTGCGGCGCCTTCCGGGTGTTTGTCAGCGACACTGGTACGGTGGGCATGGCTCGCATCGCTTTCGGTGGCATGGCCGCTACGCCCAAGCGGGCCAGGGCGGTCGAAGCAGCCCTCGTCGGTAAGCCCTGGACACAGGCAACCATCGACGCCGCCATGGCCGCGTTCGGTGAAGACTACCAGCCAATCTCCGATATGCGCGCCAGCGCCGACTACCGTCTGCTGACGGCGAAGAACCTGCTGCAACGCTTCTTCCTCGAAACCTCGGGCCATGGGCAACGCCTTCGGCGGGAGGTGGCATGAACAAGCACGAAGCGCCCATCGCAATCGCCAGCCTGCACACCTCGACGCGCCACGACAGCGGACCCAAGCACGTTACCGGCACGGCGGAATACATCGACGACATGATCGAGCCAGCGGGTACGATGCATGCCTATCTGGCGCTGTCGACGCGGGCGCATGCCGAAATCGTCTCGATTGATTTCGACCCGGTGCGCGCCTCGCCCGGCGTCGTCGGCATCCTCACCGCCGACGATATTCCGGGCGAGAACGATGTCTCGCCCAGCCACAAGCATGACGAACCGGTTTTCGCGATCGGCAAAGTACATTTCTGGGGCCAGCCGATCTTCGCTGTCATCGCTGAAACCCGCGATCAGGCCCGGCGCGCGGCGCATGCCGTAAGGATCGAATATCGCGACCTGCCGCATCACACCAACGTTCGTGCCGCGCAGGCGGCTGGCGGCAAGCTTGTGACCGAGCCGCTCAAGCTTGAGCGCGGGGACGTAGCGGCTGGAATGGCCGGGGCCAAAAACCGGGTCAAGGGCAGCATCGAGATTGGCGGCCAGGACCACTTTTATCTCGAAGGCCAGATATCTCTGGCGGTGCCGGGCGAAGACGAGGACGTGACGGTCTACGCATCGACGCAGCATCCGAGCGAAGTCCAGCTCATGGTCGCTGCTGTGCTCGGCATCCGTCATCACGCGGTGACGGTGCAAATACGCCGAATGGGTGGTGGCTTCGGCGGCAAGGAAACGCAAGGCAACTTGTTCGCAGCCGTGGCGGCTTTAGCGGCCAAGAAATGGAACCGCGCCTGCAAGATCAGGCCCGACCGCGACGACGACATGACCGCCACCGGCAAGCGGCATGATTTCGTCGTCGATTACGACGTTGGTTATGACGACACAGGCAAAATTCTCGCAGTCGACGCCGTCTACGGCGCCCGCGCAGGCTTCTCGTCGGACCTTTCCGGCCCGGTCACCGACCGCGCGCTGTTCCATGCCGACAATGCCTATTGGTATCCGGCGGTGCGGGTGCGCAGCGAGCCGCTCTATACCAATACGGTTTCCAACACCGCCTTCCGCGGCTTCGGCGGCCCGCAGGGCATGATGGCCTGCGAGCGCTGGGTGGAAGACATTGCCTATGCGCTGGGCAAGGACCCGCTCGATATCCGCAAGGCCAATTTCTATGGCACCGACACCGACAATGTAACGCCCTACCACCAGACGGTTACGGACAATATCATCCACCGCGTGGTCGACGAGGTCGAGGCCAGCTCCGACTATCAGGCCCGGCGCGCGGCGATCCTCAAATACAATGAAGGCAGCCCGATCCTCAAAAAGGGCATTGCGCTGACGCCGGTCAAATTCGGCATTAGTTTCACGGCGACCTGGTACAATCAGGCCGGCGCCCTGGTGCATGTCTACAAGGATGGCTCCATCCATCTCAGCCATGGCGGCACTGAGATGGGGCAGGGGCTCTATATCAAGGTCGCGCAGGTGCTGGCAGATGCCTTTGGCGTTGGGCTCGACAGCGTCAAGATCATGGCGACGACGACGGGCAAGGTCCCGAACACCTCGGCTACTGCGGCATCGTCCGGCTCCGATCTCAACGGTATGGCGGCCTATGATGCGGCGCAGCAGATCAAGGAGCGATTGGTCAAGCATGCTGCAAAGCTGCACCAGACCGCCGAGGCGGACATTGCCTGGGTGCAGGGTGGCATTCAGGCTGGCGCCAAGTTCGTGCCCTTCGCCGAACTGGTAGCCTCGGCCTATCTTAACCGCGTGCAGCTGTCGGCCGCCGGCTTCTATGAAACACCGAAAATCCATTGGGACCGCGCTACTGGCCGTGGGCACCCGTTCTACTATTTCGCCTATGGCGCCTCGGTCAGCGAGGTGACCATCGACACGCTAACCGGTGAATACACCGTCGATCGCGTCGACATCCTGCATGACGTCGGCAAGTCGCTCAATCCGGCCATTGATATCGGCCAGATCGAGGGCGGCTTTATCCAGGGCATGGGCTGGCTCACCACAGAAGAACTGGTGTGGGATGACAAGGGTCAGCTGCGCACCAAGGCGCCGTCGACCTACAAGATCCCGCTCGCCAGCGACGTACCGCCGATCTTCAACGTCAAGCTGGCCGAATGGTCGGTCAATGCCGAGCCCACGATCGGGCGCTCCAAGGCGGTGGGTGAACCACCGTTCATGCTGGCGATGAGCGTGGTGGAGGCGCTGGGCATGGCGGTGGCTTCGGTCGCGGATTATCGGATCGCGCCGAGGCTGGATACGCCGGTGACGCCGGAGCGGGTGCTGATGGGCGTGCAGCGGATGAAAGGGGCTCGGGGGTGAGCTTTGTGCGCGTTGCCCCACCCCCTCCCAGCCTCCCCCATCAAGGGGGAGGTGCCGCTCCACTCGTGTGGCACCTTCGCGCCCTATCCACTGCGCTCCACCTCCCCCTTGATGGGGGAGGCGGGGAGGGGGTGACGTTTGGGCACGATCTGGCGGTCAAGCTATGACCTACCGCAGCGCCGAACTGACTGCCTTCCTCGCCACCAATCCCCATGCCATCGCTTGCACCCTCGCCTCTGTTCGTGGCTCCTCGCCGCGCGAGCAGGGCACCTTCATGCTGGTCGGACGGGTCGACCTGTTCGGCACGATCGGTGGCGGTGCGCTGGAATATATGGTGATCGAGCATGCGCGCCGGCTGATCGCCATTGGGCAGGCCGAAGCGGCGATGGATGTGCCGCTTGGGCCGGAGATCGGCCAGTGCTGCGGCGGCCGTGTCGAGGTTTCGCTGCGCTATGCCGATCAAGCCATCCGCGATCGCCTAGCGGCCCAAGTAGCCGCCGAGGACGCCGTCCTGCCGCATGTCTTCGTCTTCGGCGCCGGCCATGTCGGGCGGGCGCTGGCGCAGATCCTGGCGCTGCTGCCGGTGCAGTTGGAGGTTATCGACACGCGGCGTGAGGAACTGGATCTGCTGCCGCCCGCCATCAAATCCCGCGTTGTGGCCATGCCTGAAGCCGTGGTTCGTTCTGCCCCAGAGGGTAGCTCCTATGTCATCCTCACCCACGACCATGCCCTCGATTTCCTGATTGCGCAGGAGGCCCTTGCCCGCACCGATGCACCCTATGTCGGTATGGTGGGCTCGCAGACCAAGCGGGCAAAGTTTTCGAGCTGGTTTCGCACTGAAGGCGGCGACGCCAAGGCTTTGGAACGGCTCGTTCTTCCTATCGGCCAGATGGGCCTTGGGGATAAGCGGCCTGCGGTCATCGCGGCACTGGCGGCTGCCGAAATTATGGTCCACATTGGGCAACGGGAAGCTGAAATCGCGCGGGCATGCGCCCCCAAGTCATTGGGGGTGGTGATTGGACGCTAGTATGCCGTATCGGCTCGAATTGACCGGTATCACCAAGCGCTTTCCCGGCGTTCTGGCCAATGACAACGTCACCTTTGCCGTCAAGCCGGGTGAAATCCACGCGCTATTGGGCGAGAATGGCGCCGGCAAATCGACCCTCGTGAAAATGATCTACGGCATCATGCAGCCCGATGCCGGCGAGATCCGCTGGGATGGCGCGCCGGTAGTCGTCCCGAACCCCAAGGCCGCCCGCAAGCTGGGTATCGGCATGGTGTTCCAGCATTTCTCGCTGTTCGAGGCGCTGACTGTGCTGGAGAACATCGCGTTGGGCATGGATGCCAAGATTCCCTCGCGGGAACTCGAGGCGCGTATCCGGGCCGTCATGACGCAATACGGACTGCTGCTCGACCCGCACCGCACTGTGGCGACGCTATCGGTCGGCGAGCGCCAACGCATCGAAATCGTGCGGGCGCTGCTGCTCGAACCCAAGCTGTTGATCATGGACGAGCCCACGTCGGTGCTGACCCCGCAGGAGGTCGAGCAGCTGTTCGGCGTGCTGCGCAAGCTGGCGGCCGAGGGGTGTTCCATTCTCTACATTTCCCACAAGCTGCACGAGATCAAAGCTCTATGCGACACCGCGACCATCCTGCGCGGCGGCAAGCTGGTCGACACCTGTGACCCTAGGCAGGAAACCTCGCGCTCGATGGCCGAGAAGATGATCGGCGCCGGCCTCAAGGACATCGTGCGTGCGGCTGGCCGTAGCATGGGCCAGCCCAAGCTGGTGGTCTCGCGCCTGTCGACCCAGAAGACTGGGCATTTCGAGGTGCCGGTCGACGATGTGAGCTTTACCGTGCGGGCTGGCGAGATCTTCGGCATTGCCGGGGTGGCCGGCAACGGTCAGAACGCCTTGCTCGATGCATTGTCCGGCGAAATTCGCAGTAACGACAAGGATGCCATCACCATCGATGGCTTCCCGCTCGGCCTGCTTGATACCACTGGTCGACGCAAGCACGGTCTCTGCGCCGTGCCGGAGGAACGCAACGGTCACGCTGCTGTGGGTGAGTTCACCCTCAGCGACAATTCGGTGCTGACCGCCCGCGATCGCCTCGGCATGGTCATGCTGGGCCTGATCAATTCGGGCGCAGCGAAAACCTATACCGGCAAGGTGATCGCCGAGTTCGCCGTCAAGGCGCTGGGGCCTGCCTCCACCGCAGGGTCGCTGTCGGGCGGGAACCTGCAGAAATACATCATGGGCCGCGAAATCCTGCAGAAGCCCAGTGTGCTCGTGGTCAGCCAGCCGACCTGGGGCGTCGATGCCGGCGCGGCTGCAGCCATTCACCAGGCCTTGGTCGATCTGGCGGCTGCCGGTTCGGCCATCGTTGTCATCAGCCAGGACTTGGACGAGTTGCGGGCGTTGTGCGACACGCTGGCGGTGATCAATATGGGCCATCTATCGCCCGCGCGGCCGACCGGCGAAGTCACGGTCGAGGAAATTGGCCTGCTGATGGGCGGCGTGCATGGAACGGCGGAGGCGCGCGATGCAATTCCGGCTTGAGAAGCGCCGCGAACCGTCCCAGTTCATGATTTACGCGACGCCGGTTGCGGCAGTGGTGCTGACCATGGTGGTGGGCGCCATCATCTTCTCGCTGATCGGCTACGACGGCATTGGCGCCGTGCGCGAAATCTTCCTCACGCCGCTGACCAATTCGTTCAAGTGGCAGGACCTTGGGGTCAAGGCGGCGCCACTGATCATCATCGGCGTGGGGCTGTCGATCGCCTATCGCGCTAACGTTTGGAACATCGGCGCCGAGGGCCAGTATGTGATGGGCGGGCTGGCGGCGACCGGCGTGGCGTTGGCGACCTACACCATGACGGGCTGGTGGATCTTGCCGCTGATGATGCTGGCCGGCCTAGCCGGCGGCGCAGCCTATGCCGCAATCCCGGCCTTCCTCAAGACGCGCCTTGGCGTGAATGAAATCCTCACCAGCCTGATGCTGACCTACGCCTCGGTGCAGCTGATCTACTACCTCGTCCGTGCCCCCTGGAAGGACCCGATGGGCATGGGCTTTCCGCAGACGCGGCGCTTTGCGGCCGATGCGCTGCTGCCCAATATCGTGCCAGGCACGATCCTGCATCTGGGCGTGCCCATTGCCATTATCGTCGCCCTGGTGGCCTGGTTCATCATGTCGCGCTCGGTGTTCGGCTACCAGATGAAGGTGGTCGGCGCTGCGCCGCATGCGGCGCGCTATGGCGGTTTCAGCGAGAACAAGACCATCTGGCTGGCGTTGCTGGTCAGCGGCGGGCTGGCCGGCTTTGCCGGGGCGCTCGAAGTGTCCGGCCCGTTCCAGCGCATGGTGCCGGGCTTTCCCACCAATTACGGCTTCACCGCCATAATTGTCGCCTTCCTCGGCCGCTTGAACCCGCTGGGCGTGATCTTCGCCGGCATCGTCATGGCCATCACCTTTGTCGGCGGCGAGGTCGCGCAGACCACGATCGGGCTCTCCAGTTCTGCGACGGGTGTGTTCCAGGCGATGATGTTGTTCTTCCTGTTGGCCTTCGACATTCTTGTCCGCTACCGCATCAAGCGTGTCGTCCCGACGGCGGAGGCACGCGCATGACCCCCGAACTGATCATTGCCATCATCGTCACGGTGGTCGGCGCCTCGACGCCCATCCTGATCGCCGCGCTGGGCGAACTGGTGGTCGAAAAGGCCGGTGTGCTCAATCTGGGCGTCGAGGGCATGATGCTGGTCGGCGCCATCACCGCCTTCGTCATCGTCTTCGTCACCGGCAACCACTATCTGGCGATCCTGTTGGCCGCCGCCGCCGGGGTGGCGACGTCGCTGATCTTCGGCTTCCTGACGCTGAGCCTCTCCGCCAACCAGACCGCCACCGGTCTCGCCCTGACCATCTTCGGGACCGGCTTCTCGGCACTGGCGGGGCAGGGCTATAGCGCCAAGCCGGTGACGTTGCTCGGGCCCCTGTTCCCGAGCGGTGCTGCAGACTCGGTCTGGCGCGTGCTGTTCGGCTATTCGGCGCTGGTCTATTTTGCGCTGATCATGGTCGTCGCCATCTGGTGGTTCCTCAAGAAAACCCGCGCCGGGCTGATCCTGCGCGCGGTCGGTGAGAACGATCTCTCGGCCCATTCCATCGGCTATTCTGTCGTTGGCGTGCGCTACTTGGCGGTCATGTTCGGCGGCGCCATGGCCGGCATCGCTGGCGCCTGCTTCCCGCTGCTGCTCACCCCGCAATGGGCCGAGCGGATGACGGCCGGGCGCGGCTGGATTGCCGTGGCGCTCGTGGTCTTCGCCAGCTGGAAGCCGTTCCGCCTCTTGGCCGGCGCCTACCTCTTCGGCCTCGTCATGACCATGGAGCTTTATGCCAAGGCCGGCGGCGGGCCGCTCAGCGCCATTCCCTCCGAGCTGTGGGCGGCTTTGCCCTATCTCGGCACCATCGTCGTGCTTGTGCTGATTTCGATCCGGCGCGATGCTTCCACCAATGCTCCGGCCTGCCTCGGCAAGCCGTTCTTGCCCTCCAATTGAGGCGGCGCGAAATGACCGTCTCGATCATCAACGAAAAGTCATTCCCAGGAGAAACGAAATGACCCTATCACGTCGTACTATGCTAAAGGCCGGTGCGGCTGCGGCTGCCCTGCCGCTGCTCGGCACCAAGGCCTTCGCCCAGACCGAACCTCTGAAGGTCGGCTTCATGCTGATCGGCACGCCCAACGACAATGGCTGGAATTTCGGCCATGCCACCGGTGCCAAGTTCATGAAGGACACGCTGGGTGATCTGGTCGCCGAGCCGACCATCGTCGAAAACGTCCCCGAAGGCCCGGACTGCGAGCGCGTGCTGCGCGAACTGGCCCAGTCCGGCCACAAGCTGATCTTCGCCACCAGCTTCGGCTATGGCGACTATGTCATCAAGGTTGCCCAGCAGTTCCCGGACGTGAAGTTCGAGCATGCCACCGGCTACCAGCGCTCTGACAACGTGGCGACCTACAATGCCCGCTTCCATGAAGGCCGTGCGGTTTGCGGCACCATTGCCGGCCACCTCTCCAAGACCGGCAAGGCGGGCTATATCGGCTCGTTCCCGATCCCGGAAGTCGTGATGGGCATCAACTCCTTCGTGCTGGCTGCGCGCAAGGTGAACCCCGAATTCACCATCACCCCGGTCTATATCTCGACCTGGAACGACCCGGCCAAGGAAGCCGACGCCGCCCGCGCCATGATCGACCAGGGCATCGATGTGATCGCCCAGCATACCGACGGCCCGGCCGCCCTGCAGGTTGCCGAAGAGCGCGGCATTGTCGGTGGTTTCGGCCAGGGTGCCGACATGTCGGCCTTCGCCCCCAAGGCTCAGCTGACCTCGATCATCGACTGGTGGGGCCCGACCTATGTCGGTTCTGCCCAGGCCGTAATCGACGGCACCTGGGCCAGCGCCGACCGCTGGCCGGGTCTCAAGGAAGGCGAAGTCAAAATGGGCCCCTATAACGAGTCCATTCCCGCCGACGTCGTCGCCGCCGCCGAAGCCGTCAAGAACGGCCAGATCGATGGCACATTCAACATCTTCACCGGCCCAATCAACGACCACACCGGCGCCGAGCGCGTCGCTGCAGGCGTCACTATGACCGATGGCGAACTGCTGAGCATGGACTGGTATGTCGAAGGCGTGAACCCGCCCGCATAGGGCTTGGTTCGCACGACTCGAGGGGGCGGGCCGACGCCCGCCCCCTTTTCACGACCAGGGGACTGAGACGATGCCCGATTATGCGATTTTCTATGAGTGGCTGATGTTTGCCGTGCGCTGGCTGCACGTCATCACGGCTATCGCCTGGATCGGCTCGTCCTTTTATTTCATCGCGCTCGACCTGGGCCTGCGCAAGACGCCGAGCCTGCCGCCGCTGGCGCATGGCGAGGAGTGGCAGGTGCATGGCGGGGGCTTCTATCACATCCAGAAATATCTGGTGGCGCCCGAGTTTTTGCCCGAGCACCTGACCTGGTTCAAATGGGAAAGCTACTGGACCTGGTTCTCCGGCTTCATGCTCATGGCCCTGGTCTACTATGTCGGCGCAGATATCTACCTGGTCGATCGCAACGTGCTCGACATCCCCAGCTGGGGCGCCATCCTGCTCTCGATGGGCTCGATCGTGCTGGGCTGGGTGCTGTACGACGCGCTCTGCAAGTCGCCGATCGGCAACTCGACCACCGGGCTGATGCTGGTGCTGTTCGCCATCCTCGTGGCGGCCAGCTGGG
This sequence comes from Devosia sp. SL43, assembly GCF_021729885.1. Lineage (NCBI taxonomy): Bacteria > Pseudomonadati > Pseudomonadota > Alphaproteobacteria > Hyphomicrobiales > Devosiaceae > Devosia > Devosia sp. SL43. The sequence goes on along the minus strand of NZ_CP063401.1, from coordinate 1,489,499 downwards.
GCTATACGCAGCTGTTCACCGGCCGTGCCGCCATGCTGCATATGGGCGCGTTCACCGCGACCATCATGGCTGCCAACGTGGCCATGATCATCATCCCCAACCAGAAGATCGTGGTCGGCGATCTCAAGGCCGGCCGGGTGCCCGATGCCAAGTATGGCAAGATCGCCAAGCAGCGCTCGCTGCATAACAACTACCTGACTCTGCCCGTCATCTTCTTCATGCTCTCGAGCCACTACCCACTGGCCTTTGCCACGCAGTGGAACTGGATCATCGCCAGCCTGATCTTTTTGGTCGGCGTGGTCATTCGGCACTATTTCAACACGCGTCATGCCCGAAAGGGCAATCCGCACTGGACGTGGCTGGTTGCTGTGGTGCTGTTCATCATCATCGCCTGGCTGTCGACCGCGCCAAAGCTGCCGGGCTCGGCAGGAGAGGAGGTGGCGTCTCGGGCGGCCGAGAGCTTTCTCAGCGCCGAGCATTTCGAGGCTGCCAGCCTAGCCGTACAGACCCGCTGCGCCATGTGCCATACGGCTGTACCGGCCTGGCCGGGCATCTACGAGGCGCCCAAGAACGTCATCCTCGACAACGACATCGCCGTCGCCAACCACGCCAGGGATATCGCCATGCAGGCCGGCTACGCGCATGCCATGCCCCCGGGCAATGTGAGCGAAATGACCGATGAGGAGCGGGCGCTGATTGTCGAATGGTTCCGCGAGGGCTCTGGGCAATGAAGCGGACCATCCTGCGTGGTCGGGTGCTGACCTTTGTCAGCGAGCCGACGAGCATCGATGACACATCGAGCTATCGCTACTTTGAGGACGGCGCGATCGAGATCGTCGACGGCAAGGTGGTATCGCTGGGCGACTACGATGCAGCCGCCATCGGCGGTGCAGAGGTCATTGACCATCGCCCGCATCTGATCCTGCCCGGCTTCATCGACATGCATCTGCATTATGTGCAGAGCCAGATGATCGCCTCCTATGCCGGCTCGCTGCTCGAATGGCTCAATACCTACACCTTTGTGGAAGAACAGAAGTTTAGCCAGCAGGGCCATGCCAGCGCTGTCTCGGCTGCGTTCTATGACGAGCTGATCCGCAACGGCACGACGTCAGCCGTCGCCTATTGCTCCAGCCATCCGCGCTCGGTGGATGCCTATTTCGCCGAGGCCGAGAAGCGCAACATGCTCATGGTCGGCGGCAAGGTGATGATGGATCGCAATGCGCCTGAAGCGCTCTGCGACACCGCCAAGTCAGGCTACAACGACACCAAGCTGCTGATCGAGCGCTGGCATGGCCGCGGCCGTGGCCTCTACGCCATCTCGCCGCGCTTCGCCATCACCTCGACCCCGGAGCAGCTCGAAGCGTCGCGCGCCCTCGTTGCCGAACATCCAGATTGCTACGTACAGACCCATCTCAGCGAGAACGACGCCGAGATCACCTATTCGATGGAGCTATACCCTGGCTCGCCGGATTACACGGGCATCTATGAGGATTATGGCCTGCTCGGTCCCAAGACCCTGCTGGGCCATTGCATCCACCTCAACCACCGCGAAACTGCGGTACTGGCCGACACCGGGTCCGTTGCGGTGTTCTGCCCCACGTCGAACCTGTTCCTCGGCTCAGGCCTGTTCGATCGCGAGCGCCTGCTCAAGCATGGCGTGCGGATCGGCATCGCCACCGATATCGGCGGCGGCACCAGCTATTCCATGCTGCGGACCCTCGACGAGGGCTACAAGATCCTGCAATTGCGCGGCCAGCGGCTCAATCCGTTTGCGTCGTTCTACATGGCGACGCTGGGCAATGCCCGTTCGCTGTCGCTAGACGGCACGATAGGGGCCATCCAGCCGGGCAATGCTGCCGATCTGGTGGTGCTGAACGCTTCGGCCACACCCGCCATGGCCTTGCGGATGGCCACTGTGCAGACGCTCGCCGAAGAGCTCTTTCTGCTCCAGACATTGGGCGACGATAGGTCCATTTCCGAAGTCTATGTGGCAGGTTCAGCGGCAAAGTCTACTTTAGGCGGGTTGGCAGCCTAGGCGGCATGACTTAAGTCTCGTCAGTCTGCACCAGAAGGAAGCAATGATGAGCGCGTATCAGACGAAGTCGGGCCTTTCAGTTCATGCCCTGCTGGCCGATTTCGTCGAGAAAGAAGCACTCCCTGGCCTGTCCGTAACGGCTGAGCAGTTCTGGAGCGGCTTTGCCGCTGTTGTCGCCAAGCATGCGCCGACCAATGCGGCGCTGCTGACCAAGCGCGACGACATTCAGGCCAAGATCGACGATTGGCACCGCAAGTACGGGCCGGTTTCCAACAATCCTCAGGGCTACGAGTTCTTCCTTCGCGAAATCGGCTATCTGGTGCCCGAACCAGCGGACTTCACGATCGAAACCGCCGGCCTCGACCCCGAGATCACCACGCTGTGTGGTCCGCAACTGGTCGTACCCGTCTCCAATGCCCGCTATGCGCTCAACGCCGCCAATGCGCGCTGGGGCAGCCTATACGACGCCTACTACGGCACCGACGTCATAGCCCGCGACGGCGATCTGGCGCCGGGCAAGGGTTACAATCCGGCCCGTGGCGCCGCGGTGGTGGACAAAGCGGCCACTTTCCTCGACGAGAACTTCCCGCTGGCATCAGGCAGCCATCGCGACGTTACCGGCTACCACGTGATCAAGGACGGCGAGGTCCGTCATCTCGAAGTCGATACGTCAGCCGGCCGTACCGGTCTGCGCGATCCCGGTGCCTTTGTCGGCTATGGCGGCACCGAGGCCAAGGGCGAACTGGTCCTGCGCCATCACGGCCTGCACGTCATTCTGGTGATCGAGCCGGGCAGCGTCATCGGCGCCACGCACAAGGCGGGCCTCAGCGACGTCATCGTCGAATCCGCCCTGACCACCATCCAGGATTGCGAGGATTCCGTCGCCGCCGTGGATGCCGAAGACAAGGTCGGCGTCTATCGCAACTGGCTTGGCCTGATGAATGGCACGCTCGAGGATACATTCGAGAAGGGCGGCAAGACCGTCACCCGCAAGCTCAATGCCGACCGGACCTACAAGGATATCAACGGCGCACCGCTGATCCTAAAGGGCCGCTCGCTGCTGCTGGTGCGCAATGTCGGTCACCTGATGACGACGGATGCCGTGCTGTGGAATGGCCAGCCGATCGGCGAGGGGCTGATGGATGCGGTGGTGACCGTGCTCTGCGCCATGCAGGACAAGGTCAACAGCACCACCGGCGCCATCTACATCGTCAAGCCCAAGATGCATGGGCCTGAGGAAGTGGCCTTCGCCTGCGCGATCTTCGCCTCGGTCGAGACGATGCTGGGCCTTGCGCCCAATACCATCAAGATCGGCATCATGGACGAGGAGCGTCGCACCTCGGCCAATCTCAAGGCCGCGATCTACGAAGCGCGCGCCCGGGTGTTCTTCATCAATACCGGCTTCCTTGATCGCACCGGCGACGAAATCCACACCGCGATGGAAGCCGGAGCGGTTCTGCGCAAGGACGAGATCAAGTCCGAGCGCTGGATCAGTTCGTATGAGGATCGCAACGTGCTGATTGGCCTCGCCTGTGGCCTCAGCGGTCGCGCGCAGATCGGCAAGGGCATGTGGGCCCGGCCCGACGACATGGCAGCGATGATGGCGGCCAAGGCCGCCCATCCCAATGCCGGCGCCAACACGGCCTGGGTGCCGAGCCCGACTGCCGCCACGCTGCACGCACTGCACTATCACCAGATCGACGTGTTCGAGGCGCAGAAGCGGCGTCACAATCAGTCGGTGCCGTCGCTGGGCGAGCTGTTCTCGATGCCGGTCCAATTGCCCTATTCGCTCAGCCGCGACGAGATCACGCGCGAGCTCGAGAACAATGCACAGGGCATCCTGGGCTATGTCGTACGCTGGGTGCAGCAGGGTGTCGGCTGTTCCAAGGTCCCGGATATCAACAATGTCGGCCTGATGGAGGATCGCGCCACCTGCCGCATCTCATCGCAGGCGGTGGCAAACTGGCTGCGCCACGGCCTCGTCACCCGCGACGACATCACCGCCACCTTCGAGCGCATGGCCGCAGTGGTCGATGCCCAGAACGAGGGCGATCCGCTCTATCGCCCGATGGCCGACAACTTCCACTCGCTGTCCTTCCAAGCCGCGCTCGACCTGGCTTTGCACGGCGCCGACCAGCCGAGCGGCTACACCGAACCGCTGCTGCATGCGGCGCGGCGCAAGGTGAAGGCAAGGGACGGGAAGTAAGCGCACGCCCTCGTGGTTCGAGGCGCTGAAGGAGCGCACCTCACCATGAGGTGTGGCCATAGGTTGCCCCATCACAGTCGCTTCCCGCGGACTTGATCCGCGGGCCACTCTAAACACGGCACAAGCGACCAGAGACCCGCGGATCAAGTCCGCGGGAGGCGATTGTAGGTGGGAAAGCGCGGTGGGCGGCTAAATCTCGTAGCTCGCCAGCGTGATCCCTGTGCCCTCGTGGAATATCTCCACGTCATTGGCTACCAGTGTCGTCGCCTCACCCACGGGCTCGTCGGTGCCCAGATTGCGGGCATAGCGCGGATGCGCGCCCGATGACACCTGCAGCCGCAGCCGATGTCCAGCCAGGAACCGATGCGCCGTCGCGTGCAGTGTGAACGCCAATCTCCAGCTGCCATCCGGCTCGGCCGGCGTTTCCGGCGTTACGCGGATCAATCCGTCGCAGATGTTGATCGAAATCCCATCTGGTCCAACATCGCAAAGCCTTAGAAAGAAATCGACATGAGGACGGGCCGCCTTGGCTCGCAGCGCTACCTGCGTCTGACCGATGATGGTCAAGGCGTCGCTGAGTGGTTCGGACGTGAAGCACAGCACATCCGACCGGCTCTCGCGGCTGGCATTGTCGACCGGGCCGGCGCCTGTAAAGGCGAATATCGCGCCGCCGACATTAGGCGTCGGGTCCGCCGGGTCGTAGCGATAGCCGTCGCGACCAGAATCGGTGGGCACAGTGCTGGACAGACTGCCATTGGCGCCAATCAATAAGTTTTTCGGTGTGGCAGGCCCGGGTGGAAAGCTGTCGAATTCCAGCCACTCGTTAAGCCCCGAGATGTGGATACGCACCGGCTTGTCGCGCAGCCCGGTCGCGTCGCCCATCAGTTTGGCGCGCATCCAGATCAGCGTCTCGCGCAGGTTGTCACGCTGCAGCTCCTCCGCGATGTGGGTCCAGGTGCCGACCGTGAGATAGGGCTGATGGCCCAGGGCCACCAGACGCTGATAGTCGCTCAGCAGCTGGTCGACCATGAAGTCGTACCAGCCCGACATGAAATGCACCGGCGGCGTCGTCGCGCTCAGGCGATGGCGATGGTCGATCGCGTCCCAGAATGCGTCATTGCCGATGGATTCCTTGAACCAGTGGCGCCAGAACGGGATCGGTCGGCCCACCGCAGCCACATCAGCCTCGACCAGCGGCAGCACCATCGATGCCTTGGCCGTCGTTCGCTCGATACCGCCGGAAAACATGGTGCCGACCATCTTGAGCGGTCGCTCACGAAGGCCGTCGACCACCTGCAGCCAGCTTAGCCACAGACCAAGATGGAAGGCGCCGGAGGGAAACACCACCGAACGGAAGTCGGCCGTCGTCACCTTGGTGGCCATGGCCGAAATTTCGGGCAGGGCGTCGGAAATCGCCCATTGCGCATAGCCCAGATAGCTGGGGCCGGAGAGTCCCAACCGGCCATCGAACCAGGGCTGCGCCTTGATCCAGTCGAGCGTGGCCAGGCCATCGGCTCGCTCATTGACCAATGGATCGAACTCACCACCGGACTTCTCGGTACCCCGGCACGCCTGCAGAACAACGTTGAAGCCACGTTCCGCATAAGCACCGGCGACGCCAGCAAAGCCCGAGCGGCCATAGGGCAGGCGCATCAGGATGGTCGGGTGCGGGCCCTTGCTGCGGGGCTCGAAATGGTCGGTCATCAGCACCACGCCATCAGCCATTTCAAGCGGGATGTTGCGGTGCTTGGTGACGCGGTTGAGCCTTGGCGGGAGCTTGTCCAACCAGCTCAGGATCATTGTACGCAGGCTCACCGGGATCAATCCACAAATCCAAACTTGTCGACGTCGAACAGCCCGCGATCCGTCATCTTGAGATGCGGGATCACAGGCAGCGCCAGGAAAGCCACCTGCAGGAATGGCTCCGGCAGTACGCAGTCGAGCGCATAGGCGGCCTCGCGCAGCGCATGGAGGTCGTGGGTCACCTCTTCGAACGGCTTGTCGCTCATCAGTCCGGCAATCGGCAGCGCCAGCTCGGCGGTCACCTTGCCGCCCTCGGACACGACGAAGCCGCCCTGCAACTCGATCAAGCGGTTCACCGCCACGGCCATGTCCTCGTCGGTCGCGCCGATCACGGTGATGTTGTGGCTGTCATGTCCGACCGAAGAGGCGATGGCGCCGCGCTTGAGACCAAAACCCTTGACGAAACCGCGCCCAATATTGCCGTTTCGACCATGCCTCTCGATGACGGTGACCTTGAGCACGTCGGCATTGAGATCGGGCAGGGTGCCCTTGTCGCTGGTGGCGAGGGTCGCCGACTCCCGAAACGTCAGGATCAGCCCGGGTTTGACCCCGATCACTGGCGTCTGGTTGCGATCAGCCCGCACGGGGACGATGAAGTCGTCCGCAGTGACCGGCTTTGCCTTCATCGAGGTCAGGCCGACCGGCTCCACCGGCTGCCGCGCTGCGAACAGCTCCGGCACCATCAGGCGACCACCGGTCACGACATCGGAAACGCGGCAATCCTCGAGGCTATCGAGCAGCGCGATATCGGCGCGCCAGCCCGGGGCCACGAGCCCACGATCCCTCAGCCCGAAGATACGGGCGGCCGAATGGCTGGCGGCCCGGTACACGTGGTGCAGCGGACGGCCCATGGCGATCAGACGGCGGATCGAACTGTCGAGATGACCCTCCTCGGCGATGTCGAGCGGGTTGCGATCGTCGGTGCAGAGCGCGACAAAGCTCGACGAGTTCTCGTCCAGCACCTCGGCGAGGGCGTTGAGATCCTTCGACACGGACCCTTCGCGGATGAGGATCGCCATACCCTTGGCCAGCTTCTCGCGCGCCTCGGCGGCGCTGGTGGCCTCGTGATCGGTGCGAATGCCGGCGGCGAGATAGCCGTTGAGCGCATTGCCCAGCACCAATGGCGCGTGACCGTCGATATGACCATCCTGAAACGCCACCAGCTTGGCGATAATGCCCGGGTCGCCATTGAGCACGCCCGGAAAGTTCATCATTTCGGCCAGGCCGATGACCTTGGGGTGGGATCGGAACGGCTCGAGATCACCAATCTCCAGCGCCGCGCCCGAGGTCTCGAACGCCGTGGCGGGTACACAGGACGAGAGGTTCACCCTGATATCCATCACCGTCTGCTCGGCGCAGTCGAGGAAATAGCGGATGCCCTCGGCGCCGAGCACATTGGCGATCTCGTGTGGATCGCAGATGACGGTCGTGACGCCATGCGGCAGCACGCAACGGTCGAATTCGAACGGGGTGACCAGCGAGGATTCGATATGCAGGTGCGTATCGATGAAGCCCGGAACGGCAAAGCGTCCTGCGCCGTCGATGACCGTCTCTCCCTCGTAGCGCGCATGCGTGCCGACGATGCGGTCGCCGACGATGGCAATGTCGGTTTCCGTCACCGCGCCCGTGATCACATCGAGCAGTCGCACATTCTTGATCACGAGGTCGGCAGGCACCTTTCCCTGGCCGGCCATGATCATGCGGGTGAGGGTTTGGGCGGTCATCAGGTGGTCTCGGGATTTGGTCATGGCCAAAGGTCGGCTTGCCGCTGCGCCGCGTCAAGGGGCGCTGCGGAACCGCGACGGCTTGGCGCACGTTGGCACCACAACCAAGGAGAGCGTCATGGAAACCTACGATCCGAAGAAAAGCGCGACCGATGTCCGTCAGGCCAATCCGCGCAAGATGAATGCCCGCGTGCTGGTGACCTCGCTGATCGGCATAGTGGTCGCCTTCGCGATCATCTATCTGATCTATACCCTCACCCAGTCGAACCCGACCTGACACCCATGCGGCTGGTCAAGGTGGGGCGTGAGGACCTGACCGTGCTGCGCCAGCGGCGCGGCAAGGGGTTTTGCTATGTCGATGCCCGCGGTGCAGTTGTGTGCGACGCGCCTGACAAGGCGCGCATCAAGGCGTTGGGCATTCCGCCGGCCTGGCAGCAGGTGCGCATTGCGCCAAATCCCAAAGCCCATATCCAGGTGCTTGGCGTCGATGAGGCGGGACGCGATCAGTATATCTACCATCCAGAATGGGAGCTGCGTCGCGACGGCAAGAAGCAGCAGCGACTTGCCGTGCTCACGTCCGTTCTGCCGAAGCTGCGCGGGAAGGTTGCAGCGGCACTCGATGCCGAGACGGGCACGCGCGATCTAGCCCTAGCCATTGCTGTGACGCTGATCGACAAGACAGCGATGCGCGTTGGCCGCGAAAAATACCTCGAAACCAGCGGCACCCGCGGTGCCGGGACGCTCTATGCGCGTGATGTGCGGGTCGACGGCGATGAGGTCTGTATGGCGTTCGACGCCAAGGGCGGCAAACGCGCGGAATATTGCCTGATGGATGCCCGGCTCGCCGATGCAGTCACCCGCATAAAGACGCTCCCAGGCAAGCGACTGTTGGTCTGGCGCGACGAAACCGGCAAGGTCAGGCCGATCAAGACCGAGTCGATCAATGAGTATCTACGCGAATTGAGCGGTGTCGAGATTTCGGCCAAGGACTTCCGCACGCTCCATGCCAGCGCAATGGCGGGCGAGGCCCTGGCCCAGATGGAGGTCGGCGCATCGCCTACCGCGCGTCGCAGGCAGATGATGCAGGTAGCGCGCGAGGTCGCCGATGTGCTGCGCAACACGCCGGCCATCTCGCGCAAGTCCTATATCGCGCCATGCCTGTTCAAGCTGTTCGACGACGGCAAGCTCAAGGCGATGTGGGATGCTGCCGGAAAGGGGCGGGCGGGCCTATTGACCCGGGAGAAGCGGCTGGGCGCCGTGCTGGCTGCGGTCGGTTGAAACTCAGCCGCTCACGCTGCCGATTTGCGGCGGCGGCGTGTGACGGCGTTGGCGGGGTCGGCAAATATCTCTGCGATACGCCCCGGTACGACGCCGCCGGAGAACAGGAAGCCCTGAAGCGTATTGCAGCCGAGCTTGCCCAGGATGGCGGCCTGGCCTTCAGTCTCGACGCCCTCGGCGGTTACCTCGATGTCCATGGCGTGCGCCAGCGTGACGATGGCCTGGGTAATGGCGACCGAGACATGCCCCTCTGCCAGTTGGCTGACGAAGGAGCGGTCGATCTTGATGCGATCGACCGGATAGCGCTTGAGGTAGCTCAGCGACGAATAGCCCGTACCGAAATCGTCGAGCGCGATATGCACGCCCGCCGTACGGAAGGTCCGCAGGTTCTGGCTCGATATATGCTCGTCGTCGAGCAGGATGGATTCGGTGATTTCGAGTTCCAGGTCGAGCGGGCGCATGCCGGTCTCGCGCAGGATGTCGAAAACCTGGTGCGAGAAGCGCGGATTGCGCAACTGCGTCGGCGAGATGTTCACCGCGATGGTGCGACCCGGTGCAGTAGCGCCCAGTTCGCAGGCCCGGCGCAAGACAAAGTCGCCGAGGGCTTCGATGAGGCCGGTATTCTCGGCGATCGGGATGAAGCGGGCCGGTGAGATTTGTCCGTACTTCGGATGATGCCAGCGCGCTAGCGCCTCGGCGCCGATGACCTTGCGGCTGTGCTGGTCCACCAGCGGCTGGAACACCACTGAGAGTTGGTCATCGCGGCGCAGGGCCTCACGCAGCTCCCCTTCGATCGTGTGCTGCAGCTGCAGCAGCTCGTTCATGTGCTCCTCATAGACCACGGCGCGATTGCGACCGCCCGCCTTGGCTTCGTAAAGCGCAATATCGGCCTTTCGCACCAGCTCGCGCGGCTCGGCACTGCCGCCTTCGGCCAGTACGATGCCTATGCTGGCCCCGACATGGGCCTTGAAGTGGTTGAGGGTGAACGACTGACCGATCGAATCGATAATGCGCGTCGAAATGCTCACCACGTCGACTGGCCCGTGCTGCCCGACGGCGAGAATGCCGAACTCATCGCCGCCCAGGCGGGCGATCATCATGTCGTGGCCCACTACGGCGCGAATGCGGTCCCCCACGGCGCGGATCAGATCGTCGCCCGCCTGGTGGCCGAGGGTGTCATTGACCTGCTTGAAGCGGTCGAGATCGAGCATCAGCAGGGCTATATGGGCGCCAGCGAATTTTCCGTTCGTCAGGGTGTCGGCCAGATGGGTGTCGAAGCTCACGCGGTTGGGTAGGCCGGTCAGCTTGTCGTGCGCGGCTTGGTGTTCGGCAAGGCGACGGCCGTTTTCCAGCTCCGATGACGAGCGCCGCAGCTGGCGCAGCAGCAGGAATACCAGGATGGCGGCGACGATGAAGGCGGCGACCAGCGCCGGACCGGTTTGCCGCAGCATCAGGAGGCCGGGTCTGTCGCGGTCCCATTCGAAAAAGGCGATGAACCGACCAGTCGAGCTGAGAATTGGGTAGACGGCGCGGGCGGGGTCGCGGCTTTCGGTAAGCACAAACCGCCCTGCTTCGAACAGGTATTCTCTGTTGAGCCGCTCGGCAGCGGCCTCGTCCAGAAAGAGCACGCCGACCATAATGGCCTCGCTCCCAGGCGACTGCATCAGCTCGCCACTATCGGTGACGATGGCCATGGCGCTCACAATGGCTGGCCTGCCGTCCAGCAGCATGAAGTCTGAGGCCGCCGCGGGTGGCGGAACCTCGCCCGCCGCGACCTCTGCCGGCCTTATGGCGCGGACGCGCTCGACTATGGGCCGAACGGATGCGGCCATATCCGCCAGGTCTTCCGAGGCGGCAGCGGCGCCGCCTTCCATGGCGTAGATCGGCGTTCCATCGGCGCCGATAATGACCGAGCGGTTGTGGCCGAAGAATTCGTACATCCAGGCGCCCAGGTTGCTGTCCACCCAGTCGAAGTTGAAATACAACTTGGCATTGACCACGGCGTCGTCCCAGATGGCGACGCTTTCGAGATCGTGCTGCACCTGCGCGCGACGCGCCTCGATGACCTGCGCGACCATTGAGCTCTGCCGCTCGAGCGCCCGCTGGTCGATATTGGCAGTTGACCAGAAGACGAAGCCGAGCACGGCCGCTGCAGTGATGACCAGCGCCAGGATGACGGGCAGCAACACAGAAGCGGAGAACTGCCAGCGTTCGAGAGTCTTGGGCTGCATCACAACCGGGTCAGTGCGTAAGGATTTCAAGCTTAGCCTATGCAGAATTGCGGACTGGTTACCGCGCAAGCCGAATCCATACCGGAAATGGGCAAAACCCGGCGGAAATCACAACTGCGGCGGCTGGACCGAAATTCAGATTGGCGTCTTCGCGGCAGCGACTGTCTGAGTTAGAAATGGCTCATGCGTTGGGCAAATGCCCGACACCCCAGCGTCCAGGAACTCGTCATGACCAAAGTCCGCGCCCTCGTCCTCGAACGTCAGCACGAGCTGGCTTTGCGCGACATCGATCTGCCGCTTGAGGTTGGCCCGGGCATGGTCAAGATCGCCATCCACACGGTGGGTGTCTGTGGGTCGGACGTCCACTACTACACCCACGGCAAGATCGGCCCGTTCGTGGTCAATGCGCCCATGGTGCTCGGCCACGAGGCTGCCGGTACGGTCACCGAAGTCGGCGCCGGCGTGACGCATCTCAAAGTCGGCGACCGTGTCTGCATGGAGCCGGGTATTCCCGACCCCAATTCCCGCGCCAGCCGGTTGGGCATGTACAATGTCGATCCAGCCGTAGCCTTCTGGGCCACGCCTCCTGTTCATGGCGTGCTGACGCCAGAAGTGGTCCATCCAGCCAACTATACGTTCAAGCTGCCCGATCACGTGAGCTTTGCCGAGGGTGCGATGGTGGAACCCTTCGCGGTCGGCATGCAGGCGGCCACCAAGGCCAGGATCACACCCGGTGACACGGCTTTGGTGCTCGGCGCTGGCCCCATAGGCACCATGGTCGCGCTGGCGGCGCTGGCGGGTGGTTGTGCGCGGGTGGTCGTCGCTGATCTGGCGCAGCCCAAGCTCGACATCGCCGCACAATACCAGGGCATTATCCCGGTCAATATTCGCGACAACAGTATCGTCGACGAAGTCGCCCGCCTGACCGATGGCTGGGGCGTCGATGTGGTGTTCGAGTGCTCTGGTTCTCCGCACGCCTGGAAGACCATCATGCAATTGCCGCGGCCCGGTGGCTGCATCGTCGTGGTTGGCCTTCCCGTCGAGCCGGTCGCGGTCGACATTGCCGGCGCTTCGGTCAAGGAACTGCGGATCGAGAACGTGTTCCGCTACGCCCACCAATACGACCGCGCCATCGCGTTAATTGCGTCGGGCAAGGTGGACCTGAAGCCACTGATCTCGGAGACCTTTGCATTTGAGGATTCTAAGGCAGCCTTTGATCGTGCGGTCGAGGCGCGCCCGACCGATGTTAAGCTGCAGATCAGGGTGGCGGGGTAGGCTGCCACGCCCTGGTGGTTCGAGGCTCGCGAAGAGCCCGCACCACGAGGGCTACTTGAACTCGGTGCTCCAACAGTCCTCATGGTGAGGCGGGAGCGAAGCGACCCTCGAACCACGAGGGCGTGGCAGGGAGGCTCGTATGGATTTGAACCTACGCGACAAGGTCGCCGTCATCACCGGTGGCACGGTGGGTATTGGACTGGCCGTGGCCGAGGGGCTCGCCGCAGAGGGCGCGAACCTCGTGCTGGTCGGCCGTAACAAGGAGCGCGGCGATGACGAAGCGGCGCGGATAGCCGACAAATTTGGCATCATCGTAACCGCAATTGCCGCTGACGTTGCCACAGCAGAGGGTTGCGATGCGGTCATATCCGGGACCAAGAAGGCCTTCGGCGCTGCCGACATCCTGATCAACAATGCCGGCACCGGCTCCAACGAGACCATCGCGGAAGCCGACGACGTTAAGTGGCAGTATTACTGGGACCTGCACGTCATGGCGGCCGTCCGGCTTGCGCGCGGACTGGTACCGGGCATGAAGACACGTGGCGGCGGCGTCATCCTTCACAATGCTTCCATCTGCGCCGTACAACCGCTCTGGTACGAGCCGATCTACAACACCACCAAAGCCGCCCTGATGATGTTCTCCAAGACCCTCGCAAACGAGGTCGTCGGCGACAATATTCGCGTCAACACCGTCAATCCAGGACTGGTGCTGACGCCGGACTGGATCAAGACCGCCAAGCAGATTGCAGGCGAAGACGGCTGGCAGGCCCACCTGCAGGGCGTGGCTGACGAAGCCGGCGGCATGAAGCGCTTCGCCACGCCGGCCGAGCTGGCCAACTTCTTCGTCTTCATGTGTTCCGACAAAGCCAGCTATTCCACCGGCAGCACCTATTTCGTCGATGGCGGCTGGCTGAAGACGGTCTGATGCTGCCCGAGACTGGCTCGGTGCTTGGGATTGATGTGGGTTGGTCGCTGAGGAATGCGTCCAGCGGCATCTGCCGGTTGGATTGGGATGGCGCGACTGTCACCTGGACCATTCGGCATTTCACCGGGCATGCCGATACTCGTCGGGACATGGTGATGGAAGTGTGCGGTGCTCAGCATCTGTTGGCGGCGGCATTGGACGGGCCGCTGCGGGGAGATCTGGCCGTCATCGATCGCTTCCGTCTTGCCGAGCGGGCGCTCAGCAACAAGGCGATTGCCAGCCGGATCAGCCAGCCGGGGTCATCACGCAGTCCGGTCGGCAGGCTGCTCAATCACCACACCAACGAGTTTGCGCGCCTACTTCTGGAGCGTGGCATGATCGCGGAGGCATCCCATCCCCATGCCATTCACAAGGTGGCATTGGCAGAGGCATTCCCGACCGGCTTTCTGGGCCTCTTGCACAGCGATCCCCAAAAGGGCCCGCGCCAGAAGCGATCGGATCGCTACTATGAGGCGCTGGTCGCTGACGGAACGCTGGAGCGGTTGCTTGAACATCACCTTCCGGGCCGCACATTGGCGTTCGGCCTCGCAACTGTCACCAACCATGATGATCGCGCCGCGCTGGTCTGCGCTATCACGGCGCTGGGGGTGGCCAGCAATGACTATACCGCTGTCGGTGACCTTGACGGCTGGATCATCCTGCCGCCGCCCGCATTCATTGCGGCGTGGGCGGTGTCACTCGTCGAGCGCTGGAACCAAGCCCCGGAATCCGGGTTGTCACCCTAGCGTCACAACTCGGAACTCTGCCATGGATGTCGGCAATGAATTCGGTTTCGTCCAGACCTATCTTCCTCAGCATATCATTGCCATACGACTGCTGATCGCGGCCATTCTAGGCGCGATGATTGGCTTCGAGCGCGAGAGGAATACGGCCGAGGCAGGCCTACGCACCCATATACTGGTGTGCGTCGCGGCAGCCCTTTTCACGATCCTGACCTTCGAGATTTTTCATACGATCGAAGTTGGTCCCAATGGCGCGCAGGCCGACCCGATCCGCGCGGTGGAAGCTGTGACGGCCGGAATTGCGTTTCTGGGGGCGGGCGCCATCTTCAAGAGTGGCGCTACAATCCAAGGGATTACCACTGGTGCCGGCATGTGGCTGGCAGGCGCGGTCGGTGTCGCCACCGCGCTGGGCTACTACATCATCGCCTTCGGCGTCGCCCTGCTCGCCGTACTGGTGCTGGCGGCCTTGCGAGCCTTTGCGCATCGTGTCGTTGGACGAGACGCGCAGACTTCGGTCAAAGTGGACTAGCTGTCGGACGGGCCGCGGGGAGAAGCAGGATTCTTCTGCGTCGGCGCTGAGGGACGAGCGCGACGCTGAACTGCTTCTCCCCCCGTGCGGGCGCAACCGGGAGGTGTTGCGACCGCGCCCCTGCGCCGTACCCCCTTGGAGTAGGGCCGGCGCCCCCTTCAGTTACGGTGCAAACCGACTGAAGAGGAATGGAGTGGCCGGAGGAGCGCTTGGGAATGCAGGGACGGTCCGAAAACCGTCTATGCAGCGCTCCTCCCGACCTAGGCACGTAACCTGTGGACGCAGGAGTTACATGCCAACCGCATCAAGGCGCTGACTGCGCGCCCAGAAACTGACAATGCCCGCCGCCTCGCGCCTATAAGCGTCGAGTTCGGCCTGGCGGAAGAAAACTGCGGAAGCGCCGGCATCAAGCAACGCCTGGCGGCCCTGGCGATCCGTGGCAGCCGCCATCACAACCACCGGCACGCCCTTCTGGCGCGCCAGGTGCTGGATGGACGATAGAAAGTCCAGATTGGCACCGCTATGCGACTTCAGATCGACAATCAGCAGGCTCGGCCAATTCGCGTTGATGTCGGCGAGTACGGCGTGCAGGCGTGCGGCGCCGTCCGACGCATCGCCATACCAGGCAATGTCGGGCGAACCATGCGCAACGAGCATCCGCGTCAGCAGGTGGGCTGAATGCTGATCATCGTCGATGAGCGCCAGGAAAGGCGTGTTATCCACATAAACGTTCAATACATGCCTCCCTGTCCCACAAGCTGCAGGCCAAGCCAAAACCGATGAATCTACGCCAGGTCACGCATTGTGTTGCGGTCGCCGTCGTGTTCGAATCTGGGTGGTCAAAACGCTTCGGAGGGGATGAACCGTCCGAAGTCTATGTCGCGTCGTCAACGGCGACACCCCGCATATGATGGAAACGTTCACGGGCGTGAAGGCAAACTGACGTAAAGCCGGTGTTACGAGGACTTGCGTTTTACATGTAAAGCGCGCCAATTGGCATCGCCCGATCCGGAGGTTTTCGTGCCTGATCCTGCACTGCAGCGAGACTTGGTCCTGCAGGCACTCAAGCGGCTGCTCGAGTGGTCAGAAATTTCACGCTCACCGCAACTCGCCAGGTTTCTCGATTACATCGTGCGGCGCACCCTTGATGGCGACGAGCAGTCGATCAAGGCCTATTCCATAGCTGTCGACGTACTCGGAAGAGGGGCGGACTTCGATCCGCAATCCGACCCGATCGTGCGCGTGCAGGCGCGGCGGCTGCGCAGCCTGCTCGACGACTATTATAGTGGGCAGGGCAGTGGTGAAGCCACGCGAATCAGACTTCCCGTCGGGCGCTACGTACCGGTCTTTTCTTTGGCGGATGTACCGGTTCCGCTGGAAATGGGCGTGGCCGAAACGCCGGAATCATCGGCCCGTGTTGCCGGCGGTATTCGTCGCGGCGGCGTCAATGTCTCGTGGTTTGCTCTGATAGTCATCGCAGCCGGCATTGTCGTAGCGGCACTTGCCATCGGAACCTGGGGACCAGGCGGGCGCGACGCGCCGGCAGCCACTGGCGTCTCACAGCAGCCAAGCGTTACCATCGTCGAGTTCCAGAACCTGGCCGGTCCGACGAATGGCGGGCCAATGGTCGCCGGACTTGCCATCGAACTGGTGACAGATCTCGAGCAGTTCGAGGATATAAAGGTCCGCTACGGCGGTGGTGGCGATGGCAATATATCGGTCACCGATCTCCCAACCAGCGACTATGTGTTGACCGGTATCGTTCGGCCCGATGGTCTTGTCGTGCAGTACAGCGCCATCCTCACCGACAGTGCCACCGGCAGCGTGGTGTGGAACCACACAGTCCCCGTCTCGGCTGAGGCCGCGGTCAGGCCTGATGTCCTGGATCATGTTTCGCGCTTGCTGAGCCTGGTCCTGGGCAGTCCGCGCGGACCGTTGCATCAGGTGGCGCGGCAGGTCTTGACGAGTGGCGTGCCGACCGAAGGGGGCGTCAGCCTGTATCTTTGCCGCATGTTGTTCTCCCTCTATCGCGAAACGAGCATGGCTGCCGAAGCAGCGCGAACGGAAGCCTGCATCGCATCGCTGCCAGAAGCGGACCGAGAGGCAAGCATCGGCCTTGCCATCAAGGCCAGTCTTACCGCCGACCATGTTGGCACTGCGGATACAGCTGGTAGCCGCGCGGATCGGTTCCGCCTCGCCGAGGTCGACCTTGATCGCGCAATTGCCCTCTCGCCGGTTAGCGGGTTCGTCTGGGAACAGCATGCGAGGCTGCGCGAGGCGATGGGAGATCTGGTTGCCGCACGAACCGATTATGGTTCGTCCATCCAGCTCAATCCGGCTAGTGCCGATGCGCTGGCCGCCTATGCGCGCCTGCTGGCCTTTGGCGGCAATCTGGCCGACGCCGAGCAGATGGCACGCGACGCGGCGGATGGTACGCCGGACGCCCCGGCCTGGTATCAGGGTGTCCCGGCATTGCTGGCGCTGCGCGACGGCAATTACGAACAGGCCATCGTTCGCGCCGAGCGTTATGCCCAGGCAGACCGCGAACTGGGGCCGATCCTGGCCATTCTGGCCGCGCAGAGCGCCGGGGAGGGAGCCGTTGTCAACCGCTACCTGCCACAGGTACTCGATGTGCCCAGCTTTCGCATGCGTGGTGTCCTGACGACCCTACGCGACCGCATTCAGGACGATGCGCTGATGGAACAGATCCGTGGCGGCTTGGTCGCTGCGGGCGTGCCGCCGAGCGCCCTCATCAACGGCTTCTAGTGCGCCGATGACTGCGAGAACAGGTTGATCACCAGGACGCCCGCCAGGATGAGGCCGATGCCGATCATCGCCGGCAGATCCAGGGTCTGGCCGTGGGCGAAATAGGCGATGATCGAGATCAGCACGATGCCGGTGCCCGACCAGATGGCATAGCCGATGCCGACCGGAATGGTCTGCAGTGCCAGCGAGAAGAAATAGAACGTGAAGCCGTAGCCCACGATCACCACCAGTGTCGGGATCAGCTGGGTGAATCCCGCCGAAGCGCGCAGGAACGACGTCGCAATCACTTCGCCGACAATGGCGATGCCGAGATAGATCAGGCCGGACATGGTGGCTCCTGAACGCGGGGTTCAGGCGCTGATGTACGCTGCCGGCGCTTTGCCGGAAACTGCCAATTTCGGCAGGCAGCTAACCGAAGATGGCTTGCGCCAGCGCGATAAATCGTGCGCCGCGTTCTTCGAAATTCTTGAACTGGTTGTAGGACGGCGCCCCCGGCGACAGGATGACCGCATCGAAGTCGCGGCGTTTGGCATGTAGCTCGTGCATCGCGGTTTCGAGATCGGGTGGCGTCAGAACGGTGATGTGAGGCGCGGCGGCCTGAGCAGCAGCGGCCAGCCTTGCGCCCGTCACCGGCAGGCAGGCGAGTGTGGTCACGCCATAGCCGGCCAACAGGCCACCCAGCTCGGTATAGTCCTGTTCGCGCTCATGCCCGCCCGCGATCAGCGCCAGGCGATAGCCACGATAAGCCGATAGCGCGGCCTTGGTGGCCTCGGGTGTGGTCGAGATGGAGTCATCGACGAAGATGGTGCCGCCGAACTGGTGTTCCTCCAGCCGATGGGGCAAGGGAACGAAGGCGGCGATGCCGCGGATCACGCCATCAATGGTGCCTCCGGCTGCCAGTGCGATCTGTGCCGCCAGCCGGGCATTGTCGAGATTGTGGCTGCCCTTCAGCCGCGAGCGCGCTGCGGCGGCGTCGACCGCCGCCAGTTCGTCCGATGTCAGGTCGCGGATCAGGCGACGATGGTCGCGCACGGCCTTGGCCACGATGGCATTGCCACGGGCTCCTGCGCCCAGTGCCACCGGATAGCCGCCATCGCGATCGATCAGGTGCAGCTTGTCGGCGTAGTAGCGCTCCACCGATCCATGCCAGTCGACATGTTCGGGGTAAAGGTTGGTCACGGCGGCGATGTCGGGCAGGAAGCTCATGTCCGAAGTCTGGTAGCTCGATAGCTCGAAGATCACCACGGCATGCTTGTCGGCAATATCGAGCGGCGCCACGCCCACATTGCCCGCCAGTCCGGCATCGATACGCGACCGCGTCAGCATCAGGTGCACCAGCGTCGCTGTTGTCGACTTGCCCTTGGTGCCGGTAATGGCGATCACTGTGCGGTCGGCCCGGTAGGCGCCGCCCCACAGATTGAGGTTGGACGTCACCGGAATGCCCGCATCGCGGGCAATGTCGAAGACGTCCTTGTAGCGCGAAACGCCGGGGCTTTTGACGATCAGCCCAAAGCGATGCGCCCGGATGGCAGCAGGCAGATCGGCTGGCGCAATCGCCTCGACGTCCTCGATATCGGCCGTGCCGCTATCGACCGTCACGAACACCTTCAGCTCAGGCTGGCGCGCCTTGAGGAAAGCCCGCGTGGAGACGGCCTCGCGACCGGCGCCATAGAGCAGGATGGGCTCCTCAAACCGCATAGGCGGCCACCTTGGCGGCAAGCGCGGGCGGGATGTGGTGGTCGTGGCTGTCAGTCAGGCATTCTGCCATCGCCGCCTGCAGCTTGGGCTCGCCATATTGCGCGAACAGATCGGCCTTCACCGCCTTCACCACCGCCGCCTCGTGCCAGTCGGCATGCCGGGTCAGGGTATAGAGGCAGGCTGCGGCTTCGAGGATTTCGCCAACGCATTCCCACGGCTTCTGGCCGGCAAGGCCCGCCAGCTCGCGGAACGAGCCCTCATTGGCAGGATTGTCGAGCAGGTCCTTGCCAAAGATCGATAGCAGCCGGTCCTTGGCCATGAAGGGGGCGAAGATCAGAAAGACGAAGTGGCATTTGGGGCATTCGCCACACCACAGGTCGCCCTGGTGGCCGGCCAGCCGGAAGTTGCGGTTGCAGCTCGAAAACACATGGTCGAACTTGGTCTCGTGCGTGAAGAGCGAGGCGATGCGCGCCTCTGAATAGGGCCGCAGCAGCGAGAAATACTTGAGTGCCCCGCCGGTCGCATCGCTGAGAATGGCGGCGATCAGCAGCTCGAAGCCGAGCGACTTGGAATATTGATGATTGGTCTCGCGCCCGTCGAACTCGACATTGCCCTCGCTGGCCGAGCGCTCGTTGCTCAGCACGATCTGGTTGTAGCCGTAGAGCAGGCAGCACAGCGAGGCGATCATCGAATTGATGGCGGTCGACGGCACATGACCGTTATAGAAGCCGGGCTCCTTGCCCAGCCGGATCATCTCGGCATCGAGCGTGCGGGTCACATAGACCGGCTTGGCGCCGATCTTGTCGACCGAGGTGATGATCGGCCCCTTGGGATTGACCGCAAAGGGCGTGAAGTCAACGCCGGTATGGCTGAGCAGATCGACGCTGACCAGCGAATCCTTGCCGCCGCCGATAGGCAGCAGCGTGCGGTTGGGCAGCGTGACGGCGGGCTTGACCGCCTCGGCGTCCTGAGGTGCGCTTATGGTCAGCTTGCCGAAGCGCTGCAGGTTGTTGCGGGCATAAAACTCGCCCAGCCCGTTTTCGTAGACATCGATGGCGAAGGCCCGCTCGGCCTCGGTCAGCGCGATATCGGGCGCAGCAATCTCGAACGGCGCCTTGAGCTTGAAATAGCTCACACCGAGCACGACCGCCGTCAGGTCGAGCAGCTTGTGAAACGCAGCGCTGTCGGCCGCAGCCGCATCGGCGCCCAAGGGCAGGCCGAGCACTTCGACGAAGCGCAGACCGTCCAGGCCGTAGATGAAGCGGGCCTCGCCCGTCGTCGGATCAAAGGTCGGGCGCTCGATGAGGAATTGGTCGGTCAAGGCTGGGGTCACTCGCTCTATGTCACCCATATAGGTGATTTGCGGGCATGGCGGGAGTGGGGCACTTTTCTCGATGTCGAAATCAGCTAGCCTCGTTCGTCGAGTGGGTAGGAGCCGCGTCGGCCCCAAACCTCAGGAGAGAACACCATGCGAGTCGTCGTTTTCGTCAAAGCCACCACCGACAGCGAGGCAGGCATCATGCCAGGGTCCGAGCTGCTGGTCGCCATGGGCAAATACAACGAGGAACTGGTCGACGCCGGCATCATGCTCGGCGGCGATGGTCTCAAGGCGAGCTCCCAGGCCAAGCGCATCGCCTTCGACGGTGCCAGCCGCATGGTGATCGACGGGCCTTTCGCTGAAACCAAGGAGCTGGTTTCCGGCTACTGGATCTGGGAGGTGCGCGACATGGACCATGCCGTTGAGTGGGTCAAGCGTTGCCCCAATCCAATGCCGGGCCGAAGCGAGATCGAGATTCGTCCTGTTTTTGAGATGAGCGATTTTGCCGAGATCATGACCCCGGAAGCCGAGGAAGTTCACGGACGCGTCCGCGACAAATTGGAGGAGTAGCGAAGCGGCCAGCTCTCACCTGATCCGCATCTGCAGCCGCATCACGATTTCGCTGCCAAGGCGTTGATAGCCGTATTCGCGCATCGTGCAGCTCCAGTCGTCGCCAGAGCGTTCGATGCGGAACAGGTTGTAGCGGGCAGGATCGTCCAGAGTGCCGCCCTGCGCTGCGCTTGCGGCGGCGACACCGACCACCGGCACTTCGTGACCCTTGCCGGGAATCGAGTGGATCGATGAGCGGTGCGTATGGCCGTGCAGGATCAGCTCGGCGCCATGCTCGGCGACCACCTGGCGGAACAGCTTGTGTCCCTTGAGGCCGAATGAGGGATGCTGCAGTTCCGGATTGGGCGGGTGATGGATCAGCACGGTGCGGAAATAACCAGCCTCGCCCATGATCTTGAGGATGCGGCCCAGCCTATCTGCCTGCTTGAGGTCGAAGCGCCCGATCGCCAGGAAGGGTCGCGTCGGCACGGCACTCGAGCAAGAGATCACCGCCACCTCGCCAACCCGCCGAACGAAGGGAAACACCTCGTTGTCGAGCGTTTCGCCCTTCATGTAGTCGCCCCACAGCTCCTGCGCCGATTCGAGCGCGCCGGGGACATAGGCGTCATGATTGCCGGGGCAGACTGCGACCTTGTCGGGCTGGCCGAGCGCCTTTAGCCACTCGCCGGCCCGTTCGACCTCGAACCGCAGGGCCAGATTCACCAGGTCGCCAGTGACCGCGGTGAAGTCGGCATTCTGCGCTTGCAGGTGGAGCACCAGATTGGCCAGCGTCTCGCTGTTCAGCTCGCCATGCCGGCGCAGCTTCCAGTTCATGTAGCCGGTGATGCGCTTGCCCAGCAGATCGCGCCAGGACACTGCGGGCATGGGAGACAGGTGAATGTCGGAGATGTGGGCCAGGGTGATCATTGCGACGCGTAATGCCAGATGGGGCGGGGCAAGAAAACGGTCAATCGGCCTCCAGGGTCAATTTTGTCGTGATCCAGTCTCTGCTAACGATGGCCTCCCAAGGAGTGTTCCCTGATGCAGATGAATGGATTCCAGCGCTGGCGTGCCAAGGTCTTCCTCACCCTCAAGGGGTTATGGCATCGCATGACGCTGGGCTCCCGGGTCATGGTGGTGGATGGCGACAAGGTCCTGCTGATCCGCCACACCTATGTGCCTGGCTGGCAGTTCCCCGGTGGAGGCGTCAGTCCTGGGGAAACCATGGAGTATGCCGGCGCCCGCGAGACACTTGAGGAAACCGGCTACCGCGTCGTCGGCCCGATGGAGCTGTTCGGCATCTATCACAATTCGAGTCCGGTCACGAACCGTGACCACGTAGCGTTCTACGTGGCCAAGAGCTTCGAAAAGGCATTCGAGCGCAAGCCCGACCACGAAATATCAGAAGTCGCCTGGTTCGACCGCCACGCTTTGCCGGAAAAAGTAACCCCCGCCACCAGCCAGCGCATCGACGAATATTTCGACGGCGTGCCGAAGCGGGATGTCTGGGGATACTAAGGTTATCCAAGAGCATTCCCCACCCACAGCCGCTTCCCGCGGACTTGATCCGCGGGCCTCTCGCCGCGTGTGCCGTGTTGAGAGTGACCCGCGGATCAAGTCCGCGAGAGGCGATTGTGGGTGGGAGGGATTGCGTCTGAGCGTTTGGAACCGCACCTACTTCAAAAACGGCAGGTCCGGCCCGATCGGAACAATCCGCGTTGGATTGATTGTGATGTGGCTCCAGTAATAGTGCGTGCGGATATGGTCGAGATCGACCGTCTCCTTCACCCCGGGCACCTCGTACAGCGCCTTGAGGTAATGCGAGATGTTCTTGTAGTCGGCGATGCGCTGCCGGTTGCACTTGAAGTGCCCGACATAGACCGCATCGAACCGCACCAGTGTGGTGAACAGCCGCCAATCGGCCTCAGTGATGCTGTCGCCGGTGAGGTAGGCCGTCTCGCCCAATAGGCCCTCGACCCAATCCAGGGCCTCGAACAGCTTGGTCACCGCACCGTCATAGGCCTCCTGCGTCGTGGCAAAGCCGGCCTTGTAGACGCCGTTGTTGATGTCGTCATAGACGCGGGCATTGATCGGATCGATCTTGCCGCGCAACGCCTCCGGATAGAAATCCTCCGTGTTGCCGGTCAGCTCGTCAAATGCCGAGTTGAGCATCCGGATGATTTCCGAGCTCTCGTTCGAGACGATCTGCCTGGTCTGCTTGTCCCACAGCACCGGCACGGTGACGCGACCGGTATAGTCCGGCTTGGCCTGGGTATAGACCTGCCACAGCGTGTCCTTGCCCAGCAGCGCATCGCCAGTCGAGCCAGTCGTCTTGTCGAAGCTCCAGCCGGTTTCGTCCGGCATCTTGGGCGACACCACCGACACCGAGATCAGCGACTCCAGGTCCTTGAGCTTGCGGAAGATCAGCGTGCGATGCGCCCAGGGGCAGGCCAGCGACACATAGAGGTGGTAGCGACCGGCTTCGGCCTTGAAGCCGCCTTCGCCCGATGGGCCGGCGCTGCCGTCCGCCGTCACCCAATTGCGAAAGCCGGCCTGCGTGCGCTTGAATTCACCACCGGTTTTCTTGGTGTCGTACCATTGGGTGGACCATTTGCCGTCGATCAATTGTCCCAAGATCGAACCCTTTCCGTCATGTTATCGACTCGTTGGCAGCCTCTAGTGCCGCCGTCGGTTGCGTTGGGTGACACATAGGCTTGGGCGATGCGAGCGATAAGGCGTTTTCAAAGCAACGAACCGTTGTGCATTTCGGACACAGAAGCTCTGCGCATCTTGTATTTTGCCTGGTGATCCATGATTTTCATTTTACGCGAAGGCCCCATGGTGCTAATGCGATTTTCAGGCGTCTGGAGGCGCCCAGGATGGTGAAGGTTTTGCTGGTGACACGACGACCGTAATTGGTCTTTCGAAGCGGTGCTTTTTCAAGCGCCGGGTTTGTCCTACGCATCCCCATTCTGGATCATTGTCATGACCCTCTCGTCTGCGCCTTCGGCCGCAACTGCTGCTGTCTCCGCCGCTTCGCTTCACGTCCCCACCGTGCGCCCTGCCACGCAGGCCGATGATGCCTTCATCGACGAGTTGCAGGCCATCGCCTTCGGTCCCGGCCGCTTCGCCAAGACGGCCTATCGCATCCGCGAGCGCTTCAAGATCGATCCCAGCCTGAGCCTGGTTGCCGAAGTCGACGGCACGGCCTGTGGTTCGGTCTGGATGACCCCGATCTCCATCGGCGGCCGCAACGGCTGGATGCTCGGTCCGCTGGCGACCCACCCCAATTTCCGCAAGCTCGGCGCCGGCAAGCTGCTGGCCCGCGAAGTCACCCGGAATGCGCTGGCGCGCGGCGATGGCGAATTCGTCATGCTGGTCGGCGACCGCGACTATTACTGCCCGCTGGGCTGGGAGCCGACGACCCTGGGCAATATCCAGTTCCCCGGCCCGGTCGACCCAACCCGCGTCCTGCTGTTCGCCGAGGACAAGACCCTGGCTGAGACCCTCAGCGGCCCCATCGCCGCCTGGCAGCAGGGCTGAGCGCTACGCCCCACATACTCGATCGTCACCCTCGGGCTTGACCCGAGGGCGTTACACTTGTCGAACTCCGTAAGTGTAGTGCCCTCGGGTCAACCCCGAGGGTGACGGCCGGCGGGGTGTGAAACTTGGGTGGACCCAACACACTTCACTGCACTAAGCTCCCGCCTCCGAACCACAATCCGGTATGCCCTTGTCGTCCGACGACGCCATCATCGACCGTTTGGCCACGCGCCTGTTAACCGTGCCGCCGCCCTTGCCGGCGGTCGATACGCTTGTGCCTGACTGGGCGCCCGAGCGACCGTTCAGCCGGCCGCCCGTGCCTGCCGCCGTGCTGATCGCCCTGATTCGCCGCCCCGAGGGCTATACCGTGCTCTATACCGAGCGCTCCCCCGACCTGCGGGCGCATTCCGGACAGGTAGCTTTCCCCGGCGGCAAAGTCGACGCCACCGATGCCGACGTAGCCGCCGCCGCTTTGCGCGAGGCCTTCGAGGAGGTCGGCATGGAGCGTCAGGACGCCACCGTTATCGGCTTCATGCCGACCTATTTCACCGGCACCAATTATCTCATCACGCCCGTGGTCGCGACCATCGAACCCAGCGGCCCCTTCGTGCCCAATCCGGGCGAAGTGCATTCCGTGTTCGAAGTGCCGCTGCAGCGCATCCTGAGCTCCGACACCTATGGAGAATTCCGCATCAAGCGCGACGGCAAGGAGCATCGCACCTGGCAGATCGACCATGACGGCCACCGCATCTGGGGCATTACCGCCAACCTGACCCGGCGCTTCCGCGACCTGGCCATGACTGAGCCCGTGCCGTGAGAGTCGCCGCGCTGCAATCGGCCGAATGGCTCAACCGACCGGAAACGCAGGCGATCTTTGCCGCGCTGGACGGGCACAAGCGCCGGACCCGCGCGGTGGGTGGCGTGGTGCGCGATAGCATCCTCGAACGCCTTCGCGACAGCACCGACATCGACCTGGCCACTGAACTGCTGCCCGCTGACGTCATCGCGCGCGCCAGTGCCGCCGGAATCGCCACTTATCCCACCGGGATCGACCACGGCACCGTGACGCTCAAGCTCGGCGATACCCTGGCCGAAGTCACCACCCTGCGGCAGGATATTGAAACGGACGGTCGCCACGCCGTCGTCGCTTTCGGCACCGATTGGCGCATGGATGCCAGCCGCCGCGACTTCACCCTGAACGCGCTCTATTGCGCCGACGACGGCACGCTCTACGATCCGCTTGCCGGCATCGAAGACGCTCTCAACGGCCGCGTCCGCTTCATCGGCGATGCCAGCCAGCGCATCGCCGAAGATGGCCTGCGCGTCTATCGGTTCTTCCGCTTCTCAGCGAGCCATGGTGGCCAGCAATACGATCCGGACGGCCTCGCGGCCTCCCGCGACGCCGTACACCGTCTCGATCACCTTTCGGCCGAGCGCGTCGGCTCAGAACTCATGCGTATGCTTGCCTTGCCAGCCGTGGCGGGCACGCTCGCGGTGATGAGCGAGATCGGGCTGCTCGAAGCGTCCGAGCCGGTGCTTAGGCAACTGCTGGCCTACGAAGCCATCGGCGGTCGGGCCCCGCTTGGTCGCCTCGCTATCCTTGCCTCCGGTCAGCCCGAGACCGTGCAAGAGCGCTGGCGGCTGTCTAAGGACGTGGTGAAGGGCGCTCGCGCCATCGCCCTATCCGCCGACTTACTGGTCCGCGACAAGATCGGCGAAGCCGCCTATCGCTATGGCGAAGCCGCTGTGGATGGCCTGGCCGTCGCCGCAGCCAGCGACCGCTGGAGTCGCGATCATCTCGCCGAGGCCGCCCGCGAAATGGCCCGGCTGCGCATTCCAGAACTGCCCGTCTCCGGACACGACCTCACCGGCCTCGGCTTGGCGCCGGGACCGGCCCTGGGTCAGCAATTGGCCCGTCTGGAAGAGGCCTGGATCGAGAGCGATTTTACTCTCGCAAGAGACGACCTGCTGGCGCTTGTCGAGCGCTAGTGCTTGGTCGTCCTCGCACCGTCGCTATCGACGATGCGCTCCTTGATGCGCTCGATCATGTCGGGCCGCACCTCGGTTTCACCGTGGATATTGCGGAGATTTTCCACCGCACGGCGAACCACTTCGGCTTCAGTCTCAGCCTCGGCATGCCAGGTGGCGCCGGGGATCAGCGAGCCGGAATCAAAGCGTTTCATGTCGAATCTCCCTCGTTGTTGCGTCAGGAAGAAACGTTTGGGATAGGGTAGGGTTCCAGGATTTGTGGCCGTCAATCGTCCACAAACTCCCCCATTTGACCCAAACCTTCGAGCCACGTCCCATCATCGTCGCGCACCACTTCGCGGGGCAGTACGCCACTTTCGGCGGCGATGGCGTCGGCCAGTTCGCGGGCATGCGTCACCACCCAGACCTGGCTCCGCTCCGCTGCTTTGACGATCAGCCGCGCCAGCATCGGCAGCAGCTTGGGATGGAGGCTATTCTCGGGCTCGTTGAGGGCGATGAAGGGCGGCAGGCGGTAGGAGAGCAGGGCGCCCGCCAGCGCCAGGAACTGCAGGGTGCCGTCCGACAGTTCATGCGGCTCGAATACCCGCTTGGGCATTTCCGGGTAGCGCATGCCGAAGCTCGCGAACTCGCCGACCTCGGGAATCACCAGTTCGGCACCGGGAAACGCGTCCTCGATGGCTCTGTCCAGATCGATCCGATCACCGCGGATGTGGTGCAGCGTCGCCAGCACCGCCCCCAGATTGCTACCGTCCGAGGTGAGCGATGGCGCAGTAACGGCCCGCGACGGTCGGCGCAATGCCGATTCTGCGTCGGTGCGAAACCCGTGGAAGAAGCGCCAGGCAACCAGGCTATCCCGCACGAGAGCGATTTCCGTGCGGCCGGACAAAGCCGCCAGAGCCGTCTCGCTGGCGAGCAGGTCGTCATTGGCAAGCTCGCGGCGCCCGTTCGCGTCGCGTGCCCACGCCACCCCGCCCTTGCGGTCCATCAGGTTGACCGTCTTACCGCGCTGCTGCCAGTCGAGGCTCTCGGTCTTGACCTGCGCTTCGTTGGGAAAGGCGGCTGCTGCCTCCCTGGGTGGGAAGCCTACTTCGATCTGGTAGGTGGGGTCGAAGCTGCCATCGCCCAGGTCGCCGAAGCGCGCCGCGAGGCGCAGGCTGTTGCCCTCGCCCTTGCGATAGCCGTTGGCGCGGTACATCGGATCGAAACTGCCGTCCGGCGAAAGGTCCTTGCCGCCCGCCCAGAAGATCGAGCCGAGACCGCCCTCTCGGGCGATCTCGTCAGCCAGCGTGCCCCGTGCCGCCGCCTGCAGAAGTTCCAGCGAGCGATAGAGGTTGGTCTTGCCAACGCCATTGCCACCGACCAGCACCGTCAGCTGCCGCAACGGGAACCGGATCTTGCGGACCGAGCGATAGCCAACGATCTCGACGGCTGACAGCGTCATGTCACGGCCAGCGCACTTCCGGCGGCATCGAGGACAGGATCGAGTTCACATTGCCCCCGGTCTTGAGCCCGAATGTGGTGCCACGATCATAGAGCAGGTTGAACTCCACATAGCGCCCGCGCCGTACCAGTTGCTCGTGCCGGTCCGCTTCGGTCCACTCTGTCTCGAAGTTGCGCCGCACCAAATCGGGATAAATCCCAAGGAAGGCTTCGCCCACCGCCTTGGTGAAATCGAAGTCGGCTTTCCAGTCGCCGGAATTGTGGTGGTCGTAGAAAATGCCGCCCACGCCGCGATGCTCGTTGCGATGCGGCAGGAAGAAATAATCGTCGCACCATTTGCGATAGCGCTCGTAATCGACGCCAGGCCGCCCGTCGCAAGCCGCCTTCATCGCCGTGTGGAAGTCGATTGTGTCGCGATCATCCGCCACCCGCCGCCGATCCAGCACCGGCGTCAGGTCCGCGCCGCCGCCGAACCACTGCTTGCCGGTCACGATCATCCGCGTGTTCATATGCACCGCCGGCACATGCGGGTTCCATGGATGCACGATCAGCGAAATGCCCGAGCTCCAGAACTTGGCGCCTTCCTCGGTGCCCGGCATCTGCTTGGCGAAATCGGCAGAGAATTCGCCATGGACGGTCGAGATATGCACGCCCGCCTTCTCGAACACGCGGCCATGCAGCATCCCCATCTCGCCGCCACCACCGGCGGCGCGATCCCACGGCGTCACTTCGAACTTGCCAGCCGGACGATCGACGTGCGGTCCCTGCACGTCGACCTCAATCTGCTCGAAAGCCGCGAATATGCGGTTGCGCAGCGTGCGGAACCAGGCCTGGGCTGTGGCCTGCTTGGCCGCGATATCGTCTGGAAGTGTCATGGTGTCAGAGATAGCGGTCATTTCAGCCCTGTAAACCCGTCGGTCTGCCTTTTTGCTTCGCCCAGGATAAGCGTTGCGGCCAGCGCGACGTTGATCGAGCGCAAACCATCGCGCATCGGAATGCGGATGCGCAGGTCGGCCGCATCGGCCACGGCGTCAGGTACTCCAGCACTTTCGCGGCCCACCATCAGGATGTCGTCGGCCTCGTAGGTCACCGCATAAGCCGATGTCTGCGTCTTGGTGGTCAGCAACACCAGCCGCCGTCCTTTCGCCTTTCGCCAGTCGTCGAAGGCCGACCAACTGACATGCTCGCGCACCGCTGCATGGTCCACATAATCGAGGCCCGCCCGGGCCAGGGATTTGGCGGAAAAGGCAAACCCCGTCGGATGGATGATGTGGATCGTCGTGCCCAGGCAGGCCCCCAGCCGGATCAGCGTGCCGGTATTGTTGGCGATGTCGGGCTGATAGAGGGCGAGATCGACTGGCATGGGGTTTTCCAACGGGTTTTCGGGGCCGGCACGGGTATAGTGTCGCAGTTGCTCCATGTCACCGCGTGGATCACTGGACAAGCGCATGGGACAGTGCAAAAAGAGCCCTAACTGACGGGTCGCTTGAGGGTGGCCGGCGGCCGATTCTGCGTATGCGTGAAATGGTTTGCCGCTACCGGCCGCGTCGGATGTGCATTGTACGGGGATACGGACCTTGGCCACGCAAGCTCACTCTTCAACGAACCGGCGGGATTTCATCTTCGTCGCAACGGGCGCGGTGGCCGCTGTCGGCGCTGCCGCCACGGTCTGGCCCCTGGTCAACCAGATGAACCCCGACGCCTCGACCCTGGCCCTGGCCAGTATCGAGTTCGACGTCGGCGCCATTGAGGTTGGTCAGTCGGTGACCATTCTCTGGCGCGGTCTGCCGGTCTTCGTGCGTCACCGCACCCAGGCCGAGATCGACGAGGCACGCGCCGTGCCGATGAGCGATCTCAAGGATCCTGCCACCGACGAGTCGCGCACCAAGGAAGGCCATGAGCAGTGGCTGATCATGCTGGCCAACTGCACGCATCTTGGCTGCATCCCGATTGGGGAAGCCGGTGAGTTCGATGGCTGGGCTTGCCCATGCCACGGTTCGCAGTTCGATACGGCTGGCCGCATCCGCAAGGGGCCCGCGCCGACCAATCTGGTCATTCCGCCGTATGAATTTGTCAGCGATACGCTGGTCCAGATCGGTTAGTGGGGGCTTTTCCGATGTCAGAACATTCGACTTACACGCCCGGGAATGCCGTCGAGAAGTGGCTCGATGAGCGCCTGCCGATCATCCGGTTCTCCAAAGAGCACCTGATGGATTTCCCCACGCCGAAGAACCTCAACTACTGGTGGACCTTCGGCGCGATCCTGGTGATGTGCCTGGGTATCCAGATCGTCACCGGTATCATACTGGCCATGCACTACACGCCGCAGGTCTCGATGGCCTTCGACTCGGTCGAGCACATCCGCCGCGACGTCAATGGCGGCCGCATGATCCAGTCGTTCCACGCCGTGGGCGCCTCGATGTTCTTCGCCGCCGTTTACATCCACATCTTCCGTGGCATGTATTTCGGCTCTTACAAGGCGCCGCGTGAAATCCTGTGGATCCTCGGCGTGCTGATCTTCCTGCTGATGATGGCGACCGCCTTCATGGGCTACGTGCTGCCCTGGGGCCAGATGTCTGGCTGGGCCGCGCAGGTGATCACCAATATCTTCAGCTTCATCCCCGTGGTCGGTACGCCGCTGCTGGAACTGCTGCGCGGTGGCTTCACCGTGGACAATCCCACGCTGAACCGCTTCTTCTCGCTGCATTACCTGCTGCCGTTCGTCATTGCCGCCGTCGTGGCGCTCCATATCTGGGCGCTGCACGTGCCGGGCAACAACAACCCGGTCGGTATCGACGTGAAGGACAAGGACCGCGATACGCTGCCCTTCCATCCATACTACACGATGAAGGACGCTTTCGGCATGGTGGTCTTCCTGATCCCGTTTGCCTGGTTCGCCTTCTTTGCGCCCGACATCCTGGGTCACCCGGATAACTACATCCAGTACAACAGCCAGGTCACCCCGGCTCACATCGTGCCCGAATGGTACTTCCTGCCGTTCTACGCGATCCTGCGCGCCATCGACTTCAACCTGCTGTTCATCAACTCCGGCCTGCTCGGCGTCATCTTCTTCGGTGGCTCGATCCTGATCCTGTTCCTGCTGCCATGGCTGGACACGTCCAAGGTGCGCTCGGGCAACTTCCGCCCGATGTTCAAGTGGTTCTACTGGATTTTCGTGGTCAACTTCATCGGCCTTACTTACCTCGGTGCGCAGCCGGCGGATGGCATCTACGTGATCCTGTCCAAGATCTGCACCGCCTACTACTTCCTGCACTTCGTGCTGATCCTGCCGGTTCTCGGCCGCATCGAGACCCCGAAGCCGCTGCCGACCAGTATCTCCGAGAGTGTTCTCGGCAAGTCGCACGCGTGAGGGGGATAGTGACCATGTTCAATACCAAGACTATCCTTGCTGCCGTAGCGCTTGTGGCTGGCTTTGCCGCGCCCGCGATGGCCCAGGATCACTCGACGCCGCAAATCCAGAAGCAGAGCTGGTCGTTTGCCGGTATCTTCGGCACCTATGACGAGAACCAGCTGCAGCGCGGCTACCAGATCTTCCGCGAGGTCTGTTCTAGCTGCCACAGCGCCCGGCTGATCGCCTTCCGCAACCTGTCCGAAGAGGGTGGTCCCCACTTCTCCGAAGAGCAGGTCAAGGCACTGGCTGCCGAGTACGAGATCCCCGACGCGACGACCGACACCGGCACGCGCCCGGCGGTTGCCGCCGATCGCTTCCCCAAGCCTTTCGCCACCGACCAGGATGCACGCGACGCCAATGGCGGTGCTGTGCCACCCGATTTCTCGGTTCTGGCCAAGGCCCGCGGCGTGACCGATGCCTTCCCGTTCTGGATCTTCAACTACTTCACCGGCTATTCGGAAGGCGGCCCGGATTACATCCACGCGCTGCTGACCGGCTACCACGAAGAAGCACCGCACGATTTCGAGCTGGCCGAAGGCAAGTATTACAACGACGTCTTCCCCGGCCACGCCATCGGCATGGCGCCGCCGCTGCAGGATGGCCAGGTGACCTATGAAGTGCTCGAGGGCCAGACCCCCGTGCCGGAAACGGTCGACCAGTATTCCAAGGACGTCGCGGCCTTCATGATGTGGATGGCCGAGCCGCACCTGGCAGGTCGCAAGCAGACCGGCTTCGTCGTGCTGTTATTCCTCATCGGCTTCGCGGGTCTCATGTACCTGACCAAGCGCCGCATCTGGGCTGGTATTGAGCACTGATCGACCTGATATCGAAAATGAATGAAGGGCCCTTGCGGGCCCTTCGCTTTTTCTGGGCCATCACAACGGCTCCAGCCCCTTGCCATTCCCGCCCCAGACCGCAATATGGGGTGATACGCAAATCAGGTGCCGAGGGAGCCGACATGTCCGCCATCCGCATTGCCGTGACCGTTGTCGGCGCCGCCGTGACCATGGCCCGCCATCCGGTGGTGCGGGCCGGCATCATCGCCGTGGCCGCCAATCCCAAGGCCCGCGAGACTGCGATCAACGTCACCCGCACGGCTGCCTATAATGCCGGCGTCATTGCCCGGCACATCGTTGGCCGCCGCCTTCCCTGATCCACGTCATTCCAGGTTTGCCCATGTCGCTCGACCTCAAGGCCCTCGTGCGCACGATTCCGGACTATCCCAAGAAGGGTATTCTGTTCCGTGACATCACCACGCTGATCGAGCACCCCGAGGGTTTCAAGGAAAGCATCGAGCGCATCGCCAGCCAGTATCGCGGCAGGGGCATCACCCATGTCGCCGGTATCGAAGCGCGCGGCTTCATCTTCGGGGCAGGCGTTGCCATCGCGCTCGGCGTGGGCTTCATCCCCATCCGCAAGAAAGGCAAGCTGCCGGGCGAAACAATCGGGCAGAACTACGCGCTCGAATATGGTGTCGACACGATCGAGATCCATGCCGACGTGCTCGACAGCGGCGATACCGTTCTGTTGGTCGACGACCTGATCGCCACCGGCGGCACCGCCATCGCCGCAGTCGGTCTGCTCCGCCGCACCGGCGCCAGGGTCGAGGACGCCGCTTTCGTGATCGATCTGCCCGATTTGGGCGGCGCGGACAAGCTCAAGGCCGAGGGGGTTGCGGTGACGGCGCTAATCGGGTTCGAGGGGCACTGAGTGAGGTCGCTCCGACATCGGAGTACCCCCACCTAACCTCCCCCTGAAGGGGGAGGGACTGCGTAGCGCTTGTGGCAACATCGTGCCAGATACTCGATCTGTCCCTCCCCCTATCAGGGGGAGGTTAGGTGGGGGTATCCAGCAAAGGACTCTTTGCGTCAGCCCCTACCAGCTCGCCCGCCCGTCGACCTTCTCCACCGCCACCTGGCTCCAGTCCAGATCATCCACCAGCCGCAGGTTCACCGCATAGCTGCGTTCCGTCGGCAAGCTCCCCGGCGTGTAGCCATCCTTGGGCGTCCCATCCACATTGTAGATCGACCCCCAGTCCAGCGAATCGCCCCAGGTCTGCATGCCGCAATTGCCGCAGAAATGGTGCTGGTTCATGCCGTCGCTCGCCGAATAGGTCCTCTCGCCGTCCTGCTGGAGAAACTGCATCTCGCCGGGCTTGTAATAGCCCCAGACGGCGCCGGTGCGGCTGCAATAGCTGCAATTGCACTCCTTGGCGGCAAGCGGCAGATGCGGCAGCTCAATCTTGGTGGCGCCGCAGTGGCAACTGGCAACGAGGGTCATGGCGAAGCTCCGTACAGGTGATGCGGGCAACCTAGGCGCGGGCCCCGACAGATGATGTCAGCAGGTTCGGCTTACGCCGCCATCGCCTCGCGCCGGTCAACGAGGCAAAATTGGTTGCCTTCAGGGTCGCGCATCACGGTATAGGTCGGCAGCACGCGCACTGTCTCGGCGCCGGCCTCCTTCAGCCGCTCGACTTCACCGGCGCGGTCGCTGACCTCAATATCGAAATGCACGCGGTTATTGTCGTAGCGGCGACCCTCGACATTCTGGAAGCAGACCGAAGGCCCGGGGCCGTCAACCATCACGGTTGGGTCGGTCTCAGGCGTGAAGCCCAGTGCCGCCAGGCGCGCGATCTCCGCTTCGTCATAGGCGCGGATAGCATAGCCATCGAGCAGCCCGACCCAGAAGGCCGCCAGTTTGCTGGGCTTGTCGCAGTCGAATACGATCTCGTGGATCTTCCCCATAGTCGTCTCCTTCTTGTCGTTGTCACAGTCGCTAGACCGCAATTGCGGCAAGACTGGCGCAGGCGTCGAGGCCGGGCGTCGGTGTTGTTGGCGCCCGGCCCCTGGTCTTAGGGCCGCGTCGGCCTTAGCAGAGCGTCCAATGCCGGCAGTGATATCGTGGCCTCCGGCCTCGGTTGGACGACCTTCTTGGTCTCGATCTTGCGCATGGGGATCGGTGCGCCATGGCGTGGAACATCATGGGCGCGGGCGACCGGTTGTGGGCGACGGAATGTGTTTCTGGGCATAGGCAAAGCCTTTCGCTACCCCCGTCCGACGCTTTCAACGCAACGGCGGGGTTCTGAAAACGGCGCAGCGCAAAGCGCCGCGCGATGAAGCGTGGTTTGGTTGGCTGCCGGGGATGTCGCTAAGGGGAGACGAGTCGGGCTGCCACTAGGGCAGGGGCGCAACTGAACCTGATCTTGCTCTCAGCGACATCCACAATCTCCCGGTCACGCGCAGGCGCGGAACGGCAAATTCTCGGACATCCGGGGCAAGTTCTCAGTTCATTTCGGCGCGGACCTCATCTTGGAAACGAGGCGAAACATAAAAAATCATCGGGCCGGCGTCAACCGCCGGCCCGAATTGCGATCAGATCAGGGTTCGAGCTGCCCTGTTTTCGGCTGCTGTTCGGCACTGATATCGGGCTCGTTGCGCGTCTTGTACAACGAGAAGATGATGCCGCCGGCCAGGATAGACAGCGTGACCAACAGGCTCAGCAGCGTGTCGATATGGATATGCAGCGGCACGAGGAAGATCTTGATGCCAACCAGCACCAGGATGATGGCCAGCGAGACCTGCAGGTAGCGGAAGCGGTTCATTGCCGCTGCCAGCGCGAAGTAGAGCGAGCGCAGGCCAAGAATGGCGAAGATGTTGGACGTATAGACGATAAACGTGTCCTGCGTCACCGCGAAGACCGCAGGCACCGAGTCCACGGCGAACACCAGATCGACCACTTCCACCATGATCAGCGCCACGGCCAGCGGCGTCAGCCAGGTGACGATCTTGCCGGTCTTGGGGTCGGGTTGCTTGACCGTAAAGGCGCGGCCATGCAGCTCCTTGGTGACGCGGAAGCGGCGTGAGATGAACTGGAAGACCTTGTTGTCCTCCAGATGCGGCTCCTCGTCCTTGTGGCTGAACATGCGGATGCCGGTGAAGACCAGGAAGGCGCCGAAACCGAACAGGATCCAGTTGAACTCGTTGACCAGGGCAGCGCCCAGGCCAATCAGCACCGCGCGGAACAGGATGACGCCCAGAATGCCCCAGAACAGCACCCGGTGCTGGTAGATGCGGGGGATCGCCAAGAACCCGAAGATGGTGGCGATGACGAACATGTTGTCCATCGCCAGGCTCTGTTCGAGCAGGTAGCCGGTATAGAATTCGAGCCCGGCCTCAGCGCCGCGCTGCCACCAAACCCAGGCGCCGAATGCCATCGCAATGGCGACGTAGAAGCCATAGAGCAACAGGCTCTCCTTGGCTTCGATCTCGTGTTCATCCTTGTGCAGGATGCCGAGGTCGAAGACGAGCAGAGCGATAACGATCGCGATGAACGCGACCCAGAAATAGACGGGAGTACCGAGAAAATCGCCCATAAGGGCGCCAAGAAGCGATTCCATCGCCGGACCTTTCTCCATGAAGTTTGGAGTAGCTCCGACATCACGAGGACATACGTCATCCTCGCCAGAGGGGCCCGGCGCTACGAAACTAAAATGCCTGATCGCGCGAAAAGTTCAAGCGGGGAGCGGCGGAATGTCGCTTTTTGGGGCCGGTCGAGCGGCAAACCACCGGCGCAACCCCATACTCGATCGTCACCCTCGGGCTTGACCCGAGGGCACTGCACTTACTGAACGTTCCGCCAGTGAAGAGCCCTCGGGTCAAGCCCGAGGGTGACGCGCGGTGGTGGAAAGGGTTCGGGAAGAGCGATGGCGCAACCACTACCCTCGCGGGGTGCACAACATCACAATAGCGTCCGAAGTCTCAAGCTGGATCGCCACGCCATAATTCGGATCGGCAACAATCCGCCCGGCCTGGATGTTCTTGGCTGTCTTCAGCCCGCCATCGTTGAAGCCAACGCCATCCTGGTAGCCGGTGATCGTGCCGGTGCCCGAGCTGCCATCATTGGCGGTGGTCGAGGCGAAGCCATAGACCGAGCCATAAATGGTCAGGATGCCCGACTTGTTGGTGGTCGCATCGCGGCAGCCCCAGTTGCCCTCGAAACTCTGGGCGAATGCCGGGGTGGCGGACAGGACAGCAAGGGCGGCTATGAGGGCGATTCGGCGCATGGCAGCACAGTGCCGCTGCGCCCGAACCCTTTCAAGAGCCGCGTTTGAGCAAAGGCCCGATCAACGGAACTTTGATGAGGGCCAGCATCAGTTTCAGCCTGATTGGCATGCGGTAGTCGCGCAGTTTGGAAAAACCGACCAGATCGGCAAGATAGACCAGCTCGCCGCGCTGGTTGACCGCCGTCAGCTTGTTGAACAGCAGCCCCCAGCCGGGAATGGAATTGGATGCCCGCTTGCCAGTCACCACCAGCTCATAGGTCACCGTATCGCCGGGCCGGACGGGCACCTTGAAATCCATCGAATTGACGCCCGGGGAGGGGCCGGACACGCCGGGCTCCTTGCCCAGCCCGCGCAGGCGCTCTTCCTCGGCAAACAGCGCATCCACCATCTTGCGGTGCCCCACGCTCACAGTGTGCCAGCCGCTGGCCACCAGCCCGCCAAAATGGCTGTGCTTGGCCGCCTCGGCATCGAGGTGGAAATACTGCGGATCGTAAAGCGTGGCGAAGCGGATGATTTCCTCGGCGCCAAACGTGTGGCTACCGAGCGGAAACACTTCGTCGATGACGATATCCTCGAACCAGCGTGTCATGCTGCGTCCCTTGTCTCGATCAGGTTGGCCAACCGCATGCTCAGCACGGGCGCGTTCTTCTGGTTCCGGACATCGAAATCAAGGGTCATGATGCCCCATTGCGGGTGGCTGCCCGAGCGGCGCAGCTCGGCAATGGTCACTGTGCCGCCAATGGTGTCGCCCACCATCACCGGGTTCTTCCATTTGAGATCGGAAAAGCCCAAGCCGCCCGCCGAAGCGATCTTCGACAGAAAGCTATCCACCAGCATGCGCAGGCTCAGTGCCCCAGTCTGCCAGCCGCTCGAGGCAAGGCCACCGAGCAGGCTGGCCTTGGCCGCCGCTTCATCGAGATGGAAGGGAAAGGGGTCGAACTCGCGGGCAAAGGTGGTGATCATCTCTTTGCTGACGGTGGTGTGGCCCAGGTCGATAACCTCGCCAACCGCCAGATCCTCGAAATGGCGCCGATCTCCAGTGACAGGATTGGTCATTTGCTTGCCCTATACGTCAACGGAGGCGTTTTGCGCTTTTTGAGGTGGGTTGGCAAGCGCGGTTGAGATGTTTCATCCATCGACCGGGTCATTCTGGCGAAGGCCGGAATCCATGTCCGGCAACGGCCACAAACACTGTTCTCGGGGTGATATGCGGATATGGATCCCGGCCTTCGCCGGGATGACACGGTGCCGTGGGTCAAGTCCCCGCCGCCAACCTTCCCGCTGCACGATATTCCAGCGGCGCCACGCCCCGCTTGCGCCGAAACGCCTTGCCCAGATAGTTGGCATCGGCAAAGCCCACCGCCGCCGCGATGGCCACCACGCTCATATCAGTTGCCAGCAGCAGCCGCTCGATCCGCTCGATCCGCCGTTCCAGCACGAAGTCCGATGGTGCCATGCCCGTCGCGGCGGTGAACTGGCGCACGAAGTGGCCACGGCTCATCTCGGCGATACCGGCCAGCCGCTCCACCTGCAGCGACCGTCCCAAGTTGGCCTCCACATGCGCCACCACCCGCGCGATCGCGGCCGGCAAGCTGCGCTCGGGCGTCGTGTCGGCACTGAACACGCCGTCATGCAAGGCCGCCATCGTGGCATAAGCTGCGCTGGACGCTTCGCCCGGCGTTATCTCCGGCTTATCGATCAACGTCAGACATGCCGCCGCCAACCGATCGATCACCGTCGCCGGCAACGTCACGACCGGGCCGGACGCATCAATGATCTCCCGCGCCAGCCGCAAGGCCTCACGCCCATTGAGCACCATCCAGAAATATTCCCAGTGCCCGCCACGCTCCAGCCAGTAGCGGTGCGCATGCGGCATGGAGAGGACCATCGTCTGCCCCGGCGTGAGCCGATGCTGCACCCCGGCAAAGTCGAGCCGTCCTTCTCCGACCACCGTATGCTGGATGACGAGAAACGGCGAAGAACCGCGTTGCAGGCCGTCCCAGGAATAGACTTCGTTCCGGCGCTGCTCATAGCCGGCACTGATGGCCATGCAATGGAGCGGCACGGTGCTTTTGGGCAGCGTCAGCCGGCGGACTTCGTGGCCATGATCGAGAAGCTGAGAAAGCACAAAATTACCCGCAATCGCACAAGCTTTCTCTACCACTCCTGCGGTCGTGGCGGCTAGCAATATGTCCACCAATTTGCAGTGAATGCTGCTTCGGGAGGACATTCATGTCATTCAAAGTCACCGTCATCGGCGCCGGCTCGATCGGCTTCACCAAGACCCTGATATCGGACCTGCTCAAGGTGCCGGAATTCGTCGGCTGCGAGTTCGCGCTGACCGATATCAACCCGCATAACCTCGATATGGTGAAGCAGGTCATCGAGACGATCGTCTCGGTCAACAATCTGCCCGCCAAGGTGACCGCGACCACCGATCGCCGCGCCGCCATCACGGGCGCGCGCTACATCATGAGCTGCGTTCGCGTCGGCGGGCTTGAAGCCTTCGCAACCGACATTTCCATTCCGCTCAAGTATGGCGTCGACCAGTGCGTGGGCGACACCATCTGCGCCGGCGGCATTCTCTATGGCCAGCGCAACATCCCGGTCATCCTCGATTTCTGCAAGGATATCAGGGAAGTCGCCGAGCCCGGCGCGCTGTTCCTCAACTACGCCAACCCCATGGCGATGAACACCTGGGCGGCCGAGATGTATGGCGGCGTCAACGTCGTCGGCCTCTGCCACGGCGTGCAGCACGGCGCGCACCAGATCGCCGAAGTGCTCGGCGTCACCGATGCGGAGCTGGAATATGTGTGCTCGGGCATCAACCACCAGACCTGGTATATCGACATCCGCGCCAAGGGCCGGAAGGTCGAGGCAGCCGAGCTGATCGCCGGCTTCGAGGCGCATCCGGTCTATTCCAAGACCGAGAAGGTCCGCATCGACGTGCTCAAGCGCTTCGGGGTCTATTCCACCGAGTCCAATGGCCACCTCAGCGAATACCTGCCCTGGTATCGCAAGCGTCCGAACGAGATCAATCGCTGGATCGACATGAGCCACTGGATCCATGGCGAAACCGGCGGCTATCTCCGCTACTCGACCGAGCGCCGCAACTGGTTCGAGACGGACTTCCCCGTGTTCAAGGAAGAGGCCAACAAGCCGCTCAGCGAACACAAGCGCACCAGCGAGCATGCCAGCTACATCATCGAGGCGATGGAGACCGGCCGTCCCTATCGCGGCCATTTCAACCGCCGCAACAATGGCATCATCACCAATCTGCCCGATGACGCGATCATCGAGAGCCCCGGCTATGTCGATCGCTTCGGCATCAACATGATCGAAGGCATTACCCTGCCGACCGCCTGCGCCGCCACCTGCTCGGTATCGGTCTCGGTGCAGCGCCTGTCGGTCGAGGCCGCCATGACCGGCAATCTCGATACGCTCAAGCTGGCCGTGCTGCATGACCCGCTGGTTGGCGCCATCTGCACGCCCGACGAAGTCTGGGCCATGGTCGACGAAATGGTCGTCGCCCAGGCGCAGTGGCTGCCGCAATATGCCGATGCCATTCCCGCCGCCAAGGAGCGCATGGCCAAGTCGACGGTCAAGACCACCGATTGGCAGGGTGCCGCCCGCAAGCAGGTGCGCTCGGTCGAAGAGCTGCGCGAAGTGGTGGGAGGCCACCACTAAGCTGCTGCAAAATCAAGGCGATCTGGGGCAGGCGGTGGTGCGCCTGCCCCTTTTCTTTGCTACGACCATGTCATGAATGACCTCCTGCCCTTCATGCTCGCGGTATTGGCTTTGCTGGCGACACCCGGCCCCACCAATACGCTTATGGCAGCGGCTGGCGCGCAACGCGGGCTGACCCGCTCCCTCCCGCTCCTGGCCGGGGAACTCGGCGGCTATTTCATCGGCATCACCATCTGGATCGAGCTGGTGGGTGTCGCCGGGCAGAGCCAGCCGCTGGTGCCTGTCATCACCAAGTTCGTGGCTGCAGCATTCCTGCTCTGGTCGGCCTGGAAGCTGTGGCGCAATGCCGGCCATGCCGACATCAACCAGCGTGGCATCACGCTTGGACGGGTATTCGCCACCACGCTGATCAATCCCAAGGGCCTGGTCTTCGCCTTCGCCATCTTCCCGCAGGTCGGCTTCGTCGAGCGGCTGCCCTATCTCGGCGTCTTCGCCAGCCTCGTCATCGCCACGGCCGTCGGCTGGATGACGCTCGGTATGCTTGCGGCCAAATCCTCCGCCGGCCTGCTGACCTCGTCGCGGGTGGAGCGGATCACCGCGGTGGCGCTGGCGGTGTTTGCCGCGCTGCTGGTGGTGCAGACACTGCAGGGCATACTGCCCCTCTAAACCCAAACGGCCCCGACGCTTGCGCATCGGGGCCGTCCTTGGAAGCAGGGGAGGACTTCTGCGCCGCGAATTACGCCACGCGCTGCTTCCGGGAGCCACGAGCCCATTCCGGCAGCATGCTGCCATGGGCCTCGAGCAGGTCATCGACGACGTTCCAGATCTGCTCCAGATCCAGCTCGGCGGCGGTGTGGGGGTCCATCATCGCGGCATGATAGATGTGTTCGCGATTTTCGGTCATCAGGGCTGCTACGGTCAGTTCCTGCACGTTGATATTGGTGCGGATCAGCGCCGTCAGCTGCGGCGGCAGGTCGCCGATGAAGGTCGGCTGCAGGCCGTTGTCGTCGACCAGGCACGGCACTTCGACCGCGGCGTTGTTCGGCAGGTTGGTGATGACGCCGTTATTGCGCAGGTTCCCGTAGATCACCGAGGGCTCGCCGGTCCACACCGAATTGACGATGGACGAGGCATATTCCTTGGACTGGGCCACCTCGATGCGGTCGGCCGTGCGGTAGTCCTCGGAGGTC
Organism: Devosia sp. SL43; assembly: GCF_021729885.1. Classification (NCBI taxonomy): domain Bacteria; kingdom Pseudomonadati; phylum Pseudomonadota; class Alphaproteobacteria; order Hyphomicrobiales; family Devosiaceae; genus Devosia; species Devosia sp. SL43. The sequence continues at coordinate 1,448,057 of NZ_CP063401.1, read as the reverse complement.
TTCTTCCACTTGGCGATCTGCTCGACGCAGCGCTTGGGATATTCATCAAGCGGAATGCCGAACTTCTCGATGATGTCTTCGCGGCCTTCCTTGATGAAGTAGGGCGTGTATTCGGCGAAGTGCTCCGAGCTCTCGGTCACGAAGTAACCGAGGCGGGTCATCATCTCGTAACGCACCTTGTTGGGGCAGCGCGGATTCCAGGTCGGCTTGGGCGCACGGCCTTCGGCATAGGCGCGGTGCAGGTCCGGATAGAGATCGCGGTAGCTGCCGTCGGGCTGGCGATGCTCGAACTTGAGGTAGAACGCCATGTGGTTGATGCCGGCCGAGCGATAGCGGATTTCCTCGTAGGGAATGCCCAGGTCGTTGGCCAGCTCATGCGCCGTGCCCTGCACCGAGTGGCACAGGCCGACCTGCTTGATGGTGGGGTATTTTTCGGAAATGGCCCAGGTGTTGATGGCCATCGGGTTCACGTATTGCAGCATGACGGCGTCGGGCGCCACCTGCAGCATGTCCTCGCAGATGCTCCACAGATGCGGCACCGTGCGCAGGCCGCGCATGATGCCGCCAACGCCGAGCGTATCGGCGATGGTCTGGCGCAGATTGTACTTCTTGGGCACCTCGAAATCGATCACGGTCGAGGGCTCGAAGCCGCCGATCTGGAAGCAGACGACGACGAAGTTGGTGCCATCAAGCGCCTGGCGCTGGTTGGAATAGGTCTCGACCTGCGCTGGAACGCCAAGCGTGGCGATCAGCTTCTTGGCGATGATCTCGCTCTCTTCGAGCCGCGTCGGATTGATATCCATCAGCCGGATGGTGGCGCCCGCCAATGCGGGGCGCTGCAGGATGTCGCCGACGATGTTCTTCATGAACACCGCCGAGCCGGCGCCGATAAAGGTAATCTTTGGATTTGCCATAATGAATGCTCCTAGGCGGCTATCTCGAACGCGGCGCGGACAAGGCGGCGCGTATAATCGGTTTGAGGGTTGGTAAGGACTTCGGCCACGGGGCCCTGTTCGACGATCTTGCCATGCTGCATCACCATCACGCGGTGGCAGAGGGCGCGAACGACTTTCAGGTCGTGGCTGATGAAGAGGTAGGAAAGGCCCTTCTCGTTCTGCAGCTTGCGCAGCAGGTCGATGATCTGGGCCTGCACACTCAGGTCGAGCGCCGAGGTTGGCTCGTCGAGCAGAATGAATTCGGGCTCCAGCGCGATAGCGCGGGCAATCGCAAGGCGCTGGCGTTGTCCGCCCGAAAACTCGTGCGGGAAACGGTTGAGAATGGTGTCGGGCATGCCAGAATCGCGCAAGGCCTGCCGCACGCGGTCGCCGCGCTCGGCGCGGTTGGCGCCGATATCATTGACGATCAGGCCTTCCTCGATGATCTGGCGGATCGACATGCGCGGATTGAGGCTGGAGAACGGGTCCTGGAACACGATCTGCATGCGGCTCCGCAGCGGACGCATGGCCTTGCGATCCTTGGTGTCGATGCGTTCGCCGTCGAAGTAGATCTCGCCGCCCTGATTGCCGATCAGGCGGATCAGCGCCTGGCCGAAGGTGGTCTTACCCGAGCCGGATTCGCCCACGATACCAAGCGTTTCATGTCGCATCAGCTTGATGTCGAGGTTGTCGACGGCCTTGAGTTCGAAGAAGTCGGGCTTGAAGAAGCCGCCGCGCTTCAGCGTGAAGCTGACCTTGACCTCCTTGCCCTCAAGCACAGTCTCATGTGCGCCATCATCCAACGGCAGCGCCGTGCCCTTGGGCTCGGAGGCCAGCAGATGCTTGGTATAGGCGTGCTGGGGATTGGCAAACAGCGCCTCGGTGGCATTGTGCTCCTGCACACGCCCGTTCTGCATCACATAGACATATTCGCTGAACTGGCGAACGACCGTCAGGTCATGGGTGATCAGGATCACCGCCATGCCGTATTTGTCCTTGAGGTCCTTGATCAGGTTGAGGATCTGGGCCTGCACGGTCACGTCGAGCGCGGTCGTCGGCTCATCGGCGATCAGCACGTCGGGGCGGTTGGCCAGAGCCATGGCGATCATGACGCGCTGGCGCTGGCCGCCGGACAATTGGTGCGGATAGTTGTTGAGGCGTGCCTTGGGCTCGGGGATCTGCACCTCTTCGAGCAGCGCCTCGGCCTTCGTCATGGCCTCGGAACGGCTCATCTTGTTGTGCAGATGCAGGATTTCACAGATCTGCTGGCCGATCGTGTAGACCGGGTTCAGCGAGCTCATGGGCTCCTGGAAGATCATGGCGATGTCATTGCCGCGCAGCTTGCGCATGTCGCGGTCGCTCATCGCCACGATGTTCTTGCCGGACAGTGTGATCTGCGTGTCGGGCAGGATGGTCGCGCGTTTGGTCAGCAGCTTCATCAGCGTGCGCGCCGTCACGGATTTGCCCGAGCCGGATTCGCCCACCAGGGCGATGGTTTCGCCCTTGTGCAGTTGGAAGGAGACGTCACGCACCGCGTTGACGGTGCCGCCTTCGACCTTGAAGTCGATCCCGATATTGCGCGCATCCAGGATCAGTTCGCGACCATGGCTGCCTAGGTCATGACGGATATCGGAGACAGGCGTGAAGCTTGGTTCGGTCATTAGCCTGCTCCTCAATAGGGGTCGATGGCGTCGCGCAGGCCGTCGCCGAGTGCGTTGAACGCAAACACGGTGACGAGCACGAAGATCACGGGCGACAGGATCCAGGGATAGGAGCCGATCACCGAGAAGGTGCCGGTATCCTGCAGCATCAAGCCCCAGGAGATCAGCGGTGGTTTCACGGCGAAGCCGAGGAAGCCGAGGAAGCTCTCGAGCAGCACGACGCTTGGAATGGCCAGCGTGATCGACACGATGATGTGGCTCAGCACGTTGGGCAGGATATGCCGGGTGATGATACGGCTATCGGTGGCACCAACGGCGATAGCGGCGCGGACATAGTCGATGCGCGCCAGGGACAAGGTCTTGGATCGCACTTCACGGCTCAGTTGCGCCCAACCCAACACCGCCATGACGAAGATCACGAAGGTCAGGAACACATTGGACGGCGCCGTCACCGGAATGAGCGAGGTCAGCGCCAGGTAGAGCGGCAGTTGCGGGAAGGCGAGCACGAAGTCGACGAAGCGCTGCACCCAGCTGTCGAGCCGACCGCCGATATAGCCCGAGGTGATGCCCACAAGCGTACCCACGATGGTGGTCAGGCTGACCACGGCAAGGGCGATCATCAGGCTGATACGCGAGCCAACGATACCGCGTGAGAGAATGTCGCGGCCGAACTTGTCGGTGCCCAGCAACTGGATCGGTCGCCCGTCAGTCGAGCCGAAGAAGTGGATGTTCGACGGAATGAGCCAAAGGAACTTGTAGCTGTAGCCCGGCACGAACAAGCCTGTCGGGGTCGGGTTGTCCTTGACCAGGCCGGTGAGCGGCTGGAAGGTGATCGGGTCGAATTCGCCTGTGTCGCCGATGGGATAGACATAGGGCAAGAGGCTGAAATTGCCCTCAGCATCCTCGAACGCGATCACATCAGGCGGCGCGAAAGGGAGGTTGGCCTCCTTGGGATCCATCGGCGCGAAGAAGTCGGCAAAGATCGACACGATCAGCATGCCCGCAACCAGGATCAGCCCGATCATGCCCATGGGCGAGCGCTTGAAGCGGCGCCACACCAGCGTGGCATAGCCCTCATTGCCCGATCCGAAACGGGTGAGCACCACCTTGGGGTTGTCTGCCTCTTGTGCGGGTGTCGGCATGGGACCACCCGCGACATCGGTCGGCAGAGGAATGGACGAATGTGGCTTGATGTCGGTCATTCGCTGCCTCCTCCAAGCCGAACCCGTGGGTCGAGCGCGACCAGGAGAACGTCGGAGATGATATTGCCGATGATCAGCGTGGCGGCGAGCACCAGCATGAAGGTGGCGGTGACATAGACGTCGCCGACGCCCATCGAGCCCACAATGGCCGGGCCGACGGTGGCAAGGCCGAACACGATGGCCACTTCGATTTCGCCGGTCAGCATGTAGGGCAGGGCGACGCCCTGATAGGCAATCAGCGGATGCAGCGCGTTGGGCACGGCATGCTTCATGATCACGGCGCTTTCAGGCAGGCCCTTGGCGCGGGCCGTCTCGACATACTGGCTGTTGAGCACGTCGAGCAGGTTGGCCCGCATGACGCGCATATTGTAGGCGAGGCCGCCAAACGTCGCGATGAAGATGACCGGCCAGATATGGGTCATCAGGTTGACGAACTTGTCCCAGCTCCAGGGCGCACCGCCATAGCGGGCGGAGAAGAACATGCCGACCTCGCTGACATTCATGCGGAACACCAGGAAGTACAGGATGATGATTGCCAGGAGGAAGCGCGGGATCGTCATGCCGAGAAAGGACAGGATGCCCAGGCTGGTATCGACCCAGGAATATTGACGGGTGGCCGCCAGGATGCCGAGGCCAATGCCCAGGCCCGAGGCCAGCAGGTGGCAGGTCAGCGCCAGCAGAATGGTCGCCGGGAGGCGCTCGGCCACGACGATACCAACATCCTTGTTGTAGAAGAACGAGTGCCCGAAATCGAAACGGGTGACGATGCCAGTGATCCAACGGAAATACTGAACGATCATCGGGTCGTTAAGGCCGTTGGCCTGCCGATAGATTTCTGCCTGAGCTTCGGCGACGTCCGGGGCCGCGCCACCCTGGTTGATCAGCATGGATCGGATGGTGTCGCCGTAGTCGCCTGGAGGCGCCTGGATGATGGCGAAGGTCACGATGCTGAGCAGGAACAGCAGGGGGATGGCGCCAAGGACGCGCATCGTCAAAAATCGAAGCATGGCCGCAAGCCTTTCAGTGAGTGGGCAGGGGAATTGCTCCCCCTGCCAGGGTTCATGCCGGTTTCAGATCACATTGGGCCGGCCGAACCCGGAGCGCCTGGAAGCGTCTCGGGGTGCAGCTCGAAGTCGCCCTGCTGATCGGCGGGAACGAAGACACGCTCGCGGATGATGTTGTCTTCGGCCCAGTTGAACATGAAGATCGGGGCGCCTGCCGGGATATTGGCGAAACGCTTGTTGATGATCAGCGCACCCGGATACTGGGTCAGACCGACCGAGTAGACGTTTTCTGTGAAAACATGTTGGTAGGTCTTCATCAGTTCGACACGTTCGGCATTGTCAGACGTGGCGATGAAGGCGTTGACGGTGTCGACAAGTTCCTGCTCGAAGGGGAGCAGATCGAGGGTCCCGTCGGTGCCTGCACGATGGAAGTAGTGCGTGCGGGGGCCGGTCGGGGCGAGGCCTGCAGTGCCTTGGACCACCGAGACCATCTCAGAGCCCTGGCGTTCCACATGCCAGTCGAACTGACCGGCCTGGGCCATATCGTCACGCGCCGTACCGGTCTGGAAGTTGGCGATGACCCGGATGCCCAGGGGCTCCATCTGGGCAATCACGCCTTCGGCCAGGTTGGTATCGGTGCCGTAGTCGGTATTGGCGAGCAGCGTGATTTCCAGATCGCCGCCGCCATCAGGCAGGTTGCGAACGCCGTTGCCATCGGTATCGGCGAGGCCGAGACCATCGAGCAGGCCGTTGGCAGCCTCGACATTGTACGGGTAGTACACGGTCGACGCCTTGTCGTAGTAGGAGGTGCCGGCATAGAGGCCGCCGGGATAGATTGCCGTGAACGGGCCACGGACCAGCGAGTCACCCAGGCGCTGGCGGTCGATCGCCATGGAGATTGCCTTGCGGAAATCCAGTTCGCGGTTGAGTTCGCGGATAGCCTGGGCACGTTCATCGGGTTCGCCCCAGCCATTGGCCGAGAAGTTCATGCGCAGGGCATAGCCGATGGTGCGAGCACCAAACTGCAGGCGGGCCGGAGCGGAGTCTTCGGCAGAACGCTTGAGCGACTCTACAAAGCTTTCGGCCTGTTCGAGGTTGGAGAAGTCGCCCGAACCGGCAACAGCCTGAACGTCGCGGTCAGCCCAGGTCGAGAGGCGATAATGCATCTCGTTGAGGTAAGGCAGCTGATTGCCGTTCTCGTCGGTCTTCCAGTAGTAGGGGTTGCGACGCATCACGACGATGTCGTCGGCGCGATACTCAACCGGCACCCAGGCGCCCATCACCGGAATGTTCATATATTCCGGCGGGAAGGCGTTCTTGTACTCTTCGTACGTATTGTCCGCGTTGTACTTGGGATGCTGCGGCTTGAGGATATGGCTCGGGCCGGGGCAGAACGTGCCATACGCCATGGCGTAGAGGTACTGCGTCGGATTGGCCTCGGTGAAGGTCCACTTGATCGTATAGGCGTCGATCGCTTCGAGCGTCGTGCCGACGCCGAAGGTCTCGGGCGTGCCGCCGTTGAGCGGGGAGACATTGGTGTCGAGGATGTTGTCTTCCCAGTAGAACATGACGTCTTCGGAGTCGAAGGCATCGCCGTCGGACCATTTCGCGCCTTCGATGAGGTGCATGGTCAGCGTCTTGCCGTCTTCAGACCATTCCCAGCTCTTGGCTAGGTTCGGCATGGGCTCGAGTTCATCGGCCTTGACCATGAACAGCGGGCCGGTGCGCGTCAGGCATTCGGAGAGGCCGATATCGATGCCGCCCCAACCCTGGCTCTGGCCGCCAATATAGTTCCAGCCTTCCGGCCGGCCGCCGATCACGTGACGCATGACGTCGCCGTAGACGCCGACGCCGTCAGGCATGTTGGCAGTCTTGTAAACCAGCGGTTCCTTGGGCAGGCGCTCGGCGACGGGCGGCAGGGTGCCGGCCTCGACATACTTGCTCGTGACCCAGTCGGGCTCGTGGTATTCCGGCAGCGCCTTGTATTCCATGATGTCGGAAATGCTGACGAAAATGGGTTCGCTCTGCGCGGCGAATTCCGGCGGATCGGGCAGTTCGCCCGTCAATTCCTGGGCCGGAATCGCCAACAGCGAAACGCCCAGCATCAGTCCTGCCCCGCCAAGGGCAATCGTGTGTCTTCTCATAAAACCTCCCATAGCAACGGCTGGCATTGATGCCGCGATCGGACACTCCCTGCCGATCTCTTTCCGTGCTGAACGGCTAAAACGTACGCCTTGCAATGAATGAAGCAATCCGGAATGATAGAGACTTATTCCGGTTTTCTAAGAAGTGCGCCGATAAGTATGACTGTTGAGACAGTGTCCCTGACGCGTTCCGTGCGCGAGCGCGCACCCCGACCCACGCCGCGGCCGGACCGCAGCTTCTATTCGTCCGGGAAGGCTTTCGGCCGTTTCGGCATCCGCTCCTTCGCGCCCCAGATCATGCCACAACCACATAGCCATGGGCATATCGAATTCAACTGGCTGACCCAGGGGACGATGGATTACGCCTTCGATGGCGGGCCGGTGGCCGTCGGTTCGAACCGGTTGATCGCCTTCTGGGCCGGTATCCCGCACCAGACAGTAGGACTGACGGACATCGCCGATGGCCGCCAGCTCAACATCTACCTGCCGATGGATGCCTTCCTCGAAATGCCGCAGCTTGGCCGCCTCACCGAAACGCTGATGGGCGGCGGCGTCATCCAGCTCAACCCCGATTGCATCGGCCTCGAAACACTGGATCGCTGGCACCAGGACTATCGCAGCGGCAACGCCCTGCGCACCGACATCGTCCGCGCTGAGATCGGCACCATGTTCCGGCGCGCCGCCATCACCGGCTGGGACGAGCTGCTGCCCGCCTGGGTCGAGGACGTCGGCTCGCGCACCCGAACCGGCTCGCCGGTCCGCTATGTGGTCCGCATGGTGCGCCACATCGTCGAAAACATCACCGAGCCGCTGAGCGCCGAGAGCATCGCCGATGTGGTTGGCCTGCATCCCAACTATGCCACCAACCTCTTCACCAAGGTGATGCATATCTCGGTGGTCAAGTTCGTCACCCGCATGCGCCTGATCCGCGCCCGCTCGCTGCTGTTCGACGGCAGCCTCTCCATTGCCAACGTGGCATTCCAGTCCGGCTTTGTGAGCCAGACCCAATTCTACGAGCACTTCCGCAAGGCCTATGGCATGACTCCGAGCCAGATGCGCAAGGACACCATTGAGGGCTAGTGGCCGTCCCTGCGAAACGCCAATGGCGACAGTCCCGTCCAGCGACTGAAGCGTTGCGAGAAGTAGAACTGGCTCTCGAAGCCGGCCGCCGCCGCAACCTGCTTGATGGGAAAGCTGGTGCGGCGCAACAGGTCCGCCGCCACCTGCATGCGCCGCGCCTCAAGGTAGCCCTGCACAGTCTGCCCCGTCTGCTGCTTGAACAGATGCGCCAGCCGAGACGGCGATAGTCCGACACCGTCGGCCACATCGTCGATCAGCAGTTTTTCCGCCAGATGGCGGTCAAGGAAGTCCATGGCTTGGTGAATTCGCGGATCGCCCGATTTGGCCCGCCCCTCGACATTGTGCTCGTCGAGCCTGAGCAGCAGCGCCTCCAATGCGTTCATGGCCAGCGCATCGGATCGGAGCCGCTGGCTGCCAAGCAGGCCATGCACTGCAAGAAACTGCGCCCCGAACGCCTCGTCCTCGACATGCAGCCGCATCAGACCAGCCGCTTGCTCCGGCCAGTTCAGCCAGGCCAGCCAGTCGGCCCGCGGCTGGAAATGTGCCCAAACGAGGTCCCAGCGCTGAAGGGATGTTTCGACGCCATAGTCGTGCGGCGTGCCCGGCCGCAGCAACACCCAGTCGCCGGGCTCCGCAATCAGCTCGCCCCCGGCATGGCCGAAGCGACCGCGACCAGCGACGGTGTGAATCAGCAGCCAGTCGCCAACGCCTTGCCGTCGCACGGCGCGATAGCCTGATGTCTCATGGAAGTGTCCAGTGAGCAGGCTCAGGACGGCTCTATGGGGGGTTTCGGCTGCGACGGTCATAGCAGGATATTACATGTCATTGGCAGGCCGTTCCATGGTGCAGCGGGGCGTACCTTCGTACCCTCCAGGCAACAGGAGGAGACACAATGGCGGAGACGGGACTGAATTTGGAGCAGCGGGAACAGTTCGCCCGCGATGGCTTTGTTGCGATCCGAGGCCTGATCGCACCCGATGAAATCGCACATATCCGCGAGACATTCATGCAGGCGGCCGCCAATGGTCCGGTACCGGGCCTGTCCGACGTGCCCAAGGCGCGAGATGGCACGCCGCCCAGCAGCAATGATCCGCTGGCCCAATTCCCGCGCATGATGCATCCGCACAAGCATGCCGACAAAGCCGTGGGGCAAGTGGCCACGCGCTTCATGTTCGACGCGCGTATCCGCCCGATCCTTGCCAGCCTGTTCGAAGAAGAGCCGTTTGCCGTCCAATCCATGTTCTATTTCAAGCCGCCTGGGGCGCGGGGACAGGATCTGCACCAGGACAATTTCTACCTGCGGGTGAAGCCAGGCACCTGCATGGCTGCCTGGATTGCCGTCGACGATGCCGATGCCGGCAATGGCGGCATGATGTGCGTGCCCCAGACCGCGACGCTCGACATTGCCTGCCCGGAGCAGGCCGATCCGGCCCTGTTCTTCACTACCGAGCATGTCGAGCCGCCTGATGGACTCGAACCGCAGATGATGGAGCTCAAGGCCGGCGACGTGCTGTTCTTCAATGGCAGCGTCATCCACGGCTCGACGCCCAATACCAGCGCCGACCGCTTCCGCCGCTCGCTGATCTTCCACTACGTGCCGGCGAGCACCAGGGAGATCAGCCACTGGTACGACGCCATGAGCTTTGACGGACAAGAACAGGCCATTGCGGTCAACATGGAGGGCGGGCCCTGTGGCACGGTGCAGGCTTTGCCGGCGGGGCCGCATTAGAGTTCCGTCTACAGCCAGCGGCATGGTCGGCGCACTACTAAACGGCTGGCGCGTAGTGTGTGAAATGGGGTGGGAAGGCGACTGTCCGCTCTTGGCCTAGAGTTCGATAAAGCCGCCGTACTCGGTCTGCGCTCTCACCCTGCACATCGCTTGGCGCTCTCCCACTCAAGCGCCGTGGGCGTCTTTGCTTCGAACTGATCCTGCGTACGGGTATAGCTATGCCCGCCGAGGCGGCCGATGGCGTCCATGGCGTGCTGGTCGATATGCAGGTTGCTCGGGTCGATGGCGTCGGAGCGGACGTAGAGGCCGACGACTTCGCCAAGGATGATCTCGCGGGCTTTGCCGACTTCAAGAGTCATGTAGCGGCGGCATTCCAGCGCTGCTGGCGCGGCGAGAATCCGCGGGCTGCGGACCATTTGTCCGGGGACGGTTTCAAGGCCGGCTTCGGCCAGTTCATCCACGTCTGGCCCAAACTTGATGGCGCAAATTTCCATCTGCGCGGCCAAGGCCTGGTCCACGATGTGGACGGTGAACTCGCCCGTCTCGCGGATGTTGCGCGCCGTGTCCTTGAAGCTGGCATCCGAATAGTTCTCGACGCCGATGGCCACGATGGCCGGGTCGTGCGTGAGCACATTGAAGAAGCTGAACGGGCCGGCATTGGCCTTGCCATCGAGACCGAGCGTCGTGATGAGCGCGATCGGCCGCGGTATCACGGTACCGATCAGCAGCTTGTATCTTTGCCGCGCATCGAGCGCGGCAAAGTCGAAATGGGTGTGCGTGGCGGCCAGTTGATCCATCAGGCGGCGATCCGATGCGCTTCGAGCGGCGTATGACGGCTGAGGTTTTCGAAGCCATCCTTGGTCACGAGATAGCAGTCGCCGATGTTGCAGCCGGCGGACTGGGACTCCAGCCATTGGGTATGCAGCACGAAGATCATGCCCTCTTCCAGCCGGTCGAAATTATGCGACGAGACGTTGAAGCTGTTCTGTGCGCCGGCCATGCCGACCGAGTGTCCAAGGTTCGGGTTATGCGGGCCGTGCGTCGCCGGATAGACGTGCATCAGCTTGCGCCCCTGCGCTTCCCAATCTGCGTCCGGAACATACTGGCGCGGCAGCAGGCGCGGACCGCCGTCGTCGGCGGTGCTCCAGTTGTAGGGCATGGTGCGGGCGTCGGGGGCATCAAGCATGCCGTGTTCGATATAGGACGAGAAGGCGGCGTTGTTCACTTCGCTGATCAGCGTACCGGGCCTGATCAGCTTTTCGGCGCGCTTGACGCCCTCGGTACAGGCCGCGAGCACCTTTTCCTGCCGGGCAGTGATCTCGCCGACAGCAATCATACGTGCCGTCTGGGCCGTATAGCCGCGATAGGTGACGTTGGAGATGTAGAGATTGATCAGGTCGCCGGGGCGGACGACATGGCCATAGGGCTTGCCGCAATGGGTACCGTATTCGTTGATGCCGATCTGGTAGCCGTCGCCGGTCTCGCCGCCACGGGCAAGCTGCGCCAAGCTGAAGGCGGCATAGATTTCGGCGTCGGTGACGCCAGGACGTGTAACGTGATAGGCGGCCTGGGTGCCGATGCTGATGAGCTGGGCGGCGGCGCGGAACATTTCCACCTCGCGTGGGCTACGCAGTTTCTGCATACGGTCGATGATGGCATTGTCGCCGACGAACTTGGCTGATGGCATGCCCTGTTCGAGGTAGCGCCAGAATTCGAGCGAGGTGCGGTCGCCGAGGCGACCGATCTGGCCCTTTGAGAGGCCCAGCTTAGCCAGCAGATTGGCGCAGTGCTGGGCAGTCAATGCTATCGACGAGCCGGGACGGTCGGCATATTCGCGGCCGATGGCGCCGATCTGCCAGATATCCTCGACCAGCATGGGCTCGCCGCCGGGTGGCAGGATGACCGCTTGGGTGAAGAAGGACAGCAGGGTGATCGGCTTGTCGCTGTCGGTCGGGATGATCAGCACGCCTTCGCGCATCCAGTCGCAGACATAGCGCAGGTAGGCGTTGGAGGTATGGAACCAGCCGACCATGTCGGTATGGATCACCAGCGCGTCGTGACCGGCGAGTACGGCCTCGCGGCGGATGCGGCGCAGGCGCTCCTCATACTCTTCGAGCGGCAGCGGCAGCGGCGCCTTGAAGTCGAAATCGGGCTGGAAATCGGACAACAGCTCTTCGATCCGGCGGGTGCCGGCGGGTGCATGCATGTTCATTTCGATGGTCCTTGTTGCTTGGGCGCCGGAGCGCAATGGCTATGAGGTCTGGGATTTTCCGAGGGCACGGCGGCCGATCAGCAGGCCGATCAGCACCACGACGATGAGGATGCCGGACATGGCAGCGACGCGGACGTCGAGCCCTTCCTCGATCAGCGCGAACATGCGCAGTGGCAGCACGGTGGTCGAGGGATCGGCGAGGAACAGCGAGATCGAGACATTGTCGAGAGACTGGATGAAGACCAGGAACGCCCCTGCAAGGATGCCCGGCAACAGCAGCGGCAGGGTCACCCGGCGGAGCGTCGTGAGCCAGCTCGCGCCCATCAGGGTCGATGCTTCCTCGAGCGATGGGTCGAGACCCTGTGCGACCACGGCGACAGCGCGGTACATCAGCGGTCCGAAGACCACGATGTGCCCGGCAACCGTGAGCCACAGCGACGGGCGGATGCCGATCAGGTTGGCGACGATCAGCGCGGCCAGGCCGTAGACCAGGCTCGGCAACACCAGCGGCGACAGCAGCAGTGGTTCGACCGAATTGGCGGTCCGGCGCCCGACACGGCTGGCACCGATGGCGGCCGGCACGGCGAACAGCAGGGCCCCGAGTACTGCCAGAGCCGCGATCTTGAGCGAGTTGAATGCGGCGATGTGCTCCGTCGATGAGCGCACCGGATCGAGCAACGCCTCATACCAGCGCAGCGAGAAGCCTTCCGGCGGGAACTTCAGCGTCTGGCCACCGGTGAAGGAGGTGGCGAGGGCCAGTGCGATCGGTGCAACCAGGAAGGCCAGACACAGCGTGCCGAAGCCGAAGACGAACAGCTTGTAGAGCAGTGCGGGCAGCGGATTGGACGAAACTCTAGCCATGACCGACGAGCCTCCGGTGACGGGACAGCATGCTGAGGGCCAGCAACAGGATGCCGGTGGTGAAGAGCAGGACGACGGCGATAGCCGAGGCTAGCGGCCAGTCGAACAGGGTGCCGACTTCGCGATAGATCAGTTGCGGGACGTAGACATTGCGGGCGCCGCCGATGACGGCTTGGGTGACGAAGGAGGCGCTGGTGCTGGCATAGACCAGGATCCAGCCCGCCAGCAGTGCCGGGACCATCAGTGGCAGCAGCACCGTCACCATCACGCGCCACGGACCAGCCCCCGAGACCTCTGCCGCCTCGGTGAGGTTGCGCGGCAACCGCGAAAGGATGGCCACCAGCGGCAGGATGATCAGCGGCAGGTCTATCTGCGTCATTGCCAGTATCAGACCAAACTCGGTGAACATCAGGCTGATCGGCGCGCCGGTTAGCCCAAGTGCCATAAGCGTTTCGCTAATCGGGCCTTGGCGCCCGAGAATGACGATCCAGGCGAAGGTACGCACGACATTGCTGGTGAGCATCGGGATCAGCGTCAGGAAGATGATGACCTGTCGCGTGCGCTGTCCGCTATGCCAGAACAGCAGCGCGATGGGGATGCCGAGCAACGTCGTGCTCAGTACCGTCTCGAAGCCGAGACGGGCGGTGTTGAGCAGCACGCGGAAATTGAAGGGGTCGCCGAGGAACCTGGCGTAGTTCTCCAGTGATGGCCCGGTTTCACCCGCAAAACTGTAGGCAAAGAGCAGAGCGAGCGGCAGTGCGAAGAAGGCCACCGACAATGCCAGCATAGGCACGAGGAATGGAAAGCCGCTCGCCCGCATGGTCTTAGCCCATGACCAGGGCGTCGAAGGCGCGGATCCAGTCGGGGCGGTTCTTGTTGATCAAGGCCCAATCCGGATAGACCAGCGAAGGGATGGTGTCGCGCGTCACAAAGGCTTCAATGCCAGGCGTGAGGGCAACGTCCATATTGGTCGGGAACATCTCGGTGGGCGGAAGGGTCAACTGTTCCTGAGCTGCCTGGGAGATGGCGGCGTCCATATAGGCATAGGCGGCATCGAGATTGTTCGAGCCCTTGGTCAGGTGGATATTGACAGGGGCCGCCGGCGAACCGGTCTCAGGATGCACGAACTCGGCATTGAGACCAAGACTCTTGAGCTTGGCGACATTGCCGGTGCTGCACATGAACACCGCGATCTCACCCTGCTGGTAGAGCGACATCTGGCTGTTGGTGCTGTCGACCACGCCGGCCAGGTTTTCCGGATGATCGGCAAACAACTTGAACACGGCGTCCATGTCCTCGGGGCCGCTGCCGTAGATCTTGGCGAGCTGGGTATAGGCCATCACGGCGGTGTTGGAGCCAAATCCGGTCCAGGACACCTTGCCGGCATAGGCGGGGTTCTCGAACAGGTCGGCATAGCCCTTGGGTGCCGGCACCAGATCGGGATTGTAGGCGATGCCATTGACTTCGACGGTGACGGTCGGGCCGTATTCGCCCTGGAACGCCGGATCGAGCTTGCTCCAGTTGGAGAGGCGGCTGGTGTCGATCTTCTGGATCAGGTCGTTTTCGAGCGCGATGGCCATCTGGCCGGGCGACATCAGCAGGGTGTCATAGGCGGGGGCTCCGGGGCTGGCCATCACCTTGGCCAACTGGTCCTGCGCCAAAGCCGGAGCAATGGTCAGGTCATAGCCGGCTTCCGACACCAACGGAGTCAGGACGCGGCGATAGGCGTCTTCCCAGTTGCCCGGGAAAGTCGCGGCGACCAGGCTGCCATTGGCGGCGCGGGCGGGGATTGGCAGCAGGCCGGCAGCAGCAGCGCTGGCGGCGAGAAGTCCGAACTGGCGGCGAGTGAGTTTGAATTCAGTCATGTTGCACCATGGGGTTTGAGGGACGTATCAGGCAGAAGGCATCCCGGCCTGGGCCGGAAAGACGTGGCATCGCGCGGTGTCGATGCTGGCAAAGACGGTGGAGCCGGAGGCCGGGATACGGGTTTCCGGTCCGCGCGACTGGCTGGCACGCAGCTCGCCACCGTTAGGAAGGATGAGGTCGTGGACGAGGATTGCGCCGAGCGGCACCGAGACACCGACGGTGGCCGTCATCGTGTTGGCGGCGGGCGCATCGACCAGAAACACGTGCTCAGGCCGACAGGTGGCGACCACGGCGGCGCCGGTGGCGAAATCCAACCTGCGTGGCAGGGATAGAACCTCGCCGGAGCGCAGGCGGAGCGTCGTTGCGTTGGTTTCAAGGGCCTCGACCGTCGCCTCGAACTGGTTGGCCTGGCCGATGAAGCTATTGACGAACAGGGTCTGCGGCCGGTCATAGACGGCCATCGGCGTATCGATCTGCTCGATGCGGCCCTTGTTCATCAGCACCAGCGAACTGGCGAGGCTCTGCGCCTCCTCCTGGTCGTGGGTGACGATCAGTGTGGTGATGCCGAGTGTCTTCTGCAGGTGCAGCATCTCGACCTGCAGATCGAAGCGCAGCGCCCGGTCGAGCGCCCCGAAGGGTTCGTCGAGCAGTAGCAGCGATGGCCGGGGTGCGATGGCGCGGGCCACGGCAACGCGCTGCTGCTGTCCGCCCGACAGCTCGCGCGGCAGGCGCTTGCCGTATTCGCCGAGCTGCACCAGGTCGAGCATTTCGGCGACTCGCTCGCGGCGTTCTGTCCGAGGGACATGCTGGCAGGCCAGGGGATAGGCGATGTTTTCGGCGACGGTCAGATGGGGGAACAATGCGTAATTCTGGAACACCATGCCGATGCCACGCTCTCGTGCCGGCAGACTGGCCAGGTTGGTCGCGCCCAGCTCGATGCTGCCGCTGCGCGGAGCGATGAGCCCGGCAATGGCGCGCAGCACGGTCGACTTGCCGCAACCGCTGGGGCCGAGCAGCGCCGCAATCTCGCCGGCCGGGACGGTGAACGACACGTCATCGACAGCGGCAGCGCCGCCATAGCTATGCGTCAGCCCTCGGACGGACAGGGCGTTGGCGATGAGCTCGGTCATATGGTCTCTCCCGGTTCGGAGTGGCCGTCAGCAACGGCATGAGACTTGCAATGGTGTTTCTTGGTCGTGCCAACGACATTGCAAGCGCCGTGCCATGTCGGATGACGTCAGCCGAGAAATCGAACAAGCATATGAATTACAATGCGTAATTGTCTCTACAACAAACTTGCGAAACTTCATGCGAATATATGTTCGGATATACTCGCGCAAAAATGATGCACAAAATTTCGCCAGCTGCGCTATTGTTAGGCAAAGATTCGGAGTGAGCATGCGTAAGCCGACAAGGAAAAAGCCGTCGCCAGCGGCGGAAATGGTGACCGATATCGAGGAAGCCGAGGATGTGACGGACCGCATCTGCGCCACCCTGGCTACGGCTATCGGTGAAGGGGCGCTGAAGCCTGGCAGCAAGATCATCGAGGAAGCCATCGCCGAGCATTTCGGCGTGAGCCGGACCGTGGTCCGTGGCGCGCTCGGCGTGCTGCAGCGCGACCGCCTGCTTGAGCGCAAGCGTAACCGCGGCACATTCGTCGCCGAGCCCTCAATCGAAGAGGCCAAACAGCTCTTCGAAGCACGACGAGCCCTGGAGCGGACGACGCTGGAGCTGGTCACGCAGCGCATCACCCCCGCCGATCTCGACCGGCTGGAAGCCCTCACTGACGAGGAGCTTCGCATTTATCACGCCGACCACAACGCTCCCAAGAGCGCGTCGGTGGGGCAGTTCCACGTCGAGCTGTCGCGCATCGCCGGTAACGATGTGCTGTCCGAAATGCTGGCAAAGCTGGTCGCTCGCCTATCCCTGGTGATGGCGCTCTACGAGGACGAACGCGCCGACGATTGCGGTGCTGAGCATCATCGAGCGATAGTTGCGGCCCTGCGAGAAAACAATCTGAAGAAGGCCCAGGACCTGATGGACACGCACCTGGGCGACATCGAAGGCCGGGTGAAACTCACCGAAGGCCAAGGTGAACGGCACAGCTTCGTGTCTCTTTTGGAGACTTTCAGCCGCGCGTGACAGGTCCGTTGTATCATTCCTGTCAAAACACATGGCGACGGCATGCGGAGGCGAATGGGTGCTTCGTGATCTCGCCAAAATTACTGCGACGACCGGTTGGACCAACTGGCGCAAAGCCGATATTGTCTGCCACAGCGAACGGCAGCTTTCGGGAACCCATGAGTTGGCTCCGAACGACCGAAATGGGGTCGTAAGCTGCCCCCAACCACGATGTCATCCCGGCGAAGGCCGGGATCCATCCTGAGATCTAGCGACGAAGTCGATGCTGGGTGGGCCGGATAGGTCCGTGATTGCGGCGCAGCTGGGCCATTCGGGCACAGCCCTCATGGCCTTAGCGTCTAAAATCGCTCCACTGTAGCGATTTTGCGGCCGAAGGCCGCCGACGCTAAGTATTAAACTTGAACAGCATCACGTCGCCGTCCTTGACGACATATTCCTTGCCTTCGTCGCGGGCCTTGCCCGCTTCCTTGGCCGCCACCTCGCCGCCCAGCGTCACGAAATCCTCGTAGCCGATGGTCTGGGCGCGGATGAAGCCGCGTTCGAAGTCGGAGTGGATGACGCCGGCTGCCGCTGGGGCCTTGTCGCCCTTGTGGATGGTCCAGGCGCGCGTCTCTTTGGGGCCGACGGTAAAGTAGGTCTGCAGGCCCAGCAGCGCATAGGCCTCGCGGATCAGGCGATTGAGGCCGGCTTCATGAAGGCCCAGCGATTCCAGGTATTCGGCCTGCTCGGCATCGGGAAGCTGCGCCAGCTGGCTCTCGATCTCGGCCGAAATGATGACCACACCTGCGCCATTGGCATGGGCATAGGCCTCGACGGCCTTGCTCATGTCATTGCCATGCTCGGCCGAGCCTTCGTCCACGTTGCAGACGTAAAGCACTGGCTTGGACGTCAGCAGCTGCAGTTCCTGGAACGCCTTTTCTTCTTCGGCAGAGCGCTCGACGAAACGGGCTGACTTGCCCTCGCGCAGCAGCACCAGCGCGCGGTCGATCAGGTCCAGTGTGACCTTGGCGTCCTTGTCATTGCCCTTGGCCTTCTTTTCGACGCCCGTGCGGCGCTTCTCGAGGCTTTCGAGATCGGCCAGCATCAATTCGGTTTCCACCACTTCGGCATCGGCCAGCGGGTCGACCTTGTTGTTGACGTGGATGATGTTGCCGTCCTCGAAGCAGCGCAGCACATAAGCAATGGCGTCGCATTCGCGGATATTGGCGAGGAACTGGTTGCCCAGGCCCTCACCCTTTGATGCGCCCTTCACCAGGCCCGCAATATCGACAAAGCTCATGCGCGCCGGCAGCACGTTGACCGACTTGCCGATGGTCGCCAGCTTCTGCAACCGCGCATCCGGTACCGGGACGTCGCCCACATTGGGCTCGATGGTGCAGAACGGGAAGTTTGCCGCAGCCGCAGCGGCGGTGCGGGTCACCGCATTGAAGAGGGTCGACTTGCCGACATTCGGCAGGCCGACGATGCCCATCTTGAAACCCATGGGGAAAGCTCCGGAATTTGTTGGCCCTCACATCGTTCGGATGGGATGAGAAGTCAATGCGGGACGGGCATGGCCGTCTTGCCGTTCCGCGCCCGGCGGCCTATTAGGCTACCATTCAAGTCTTGTTCCTTTCAGTTGGAGGCGCCTCGTGGAGGTTCTGCTCACCCTGGTCGTTTTGGCCGCCCTGATCGCCGGTGGCGCCTGGTACTACTATCGCGGTCGCCACATGGGCTCATTCGCGCAGGCGGTCGGCACCAAGCCCGCTATTCCCGAGGCCAAGCCGCAGGGCGCCATGCCTATGCTCAAGATGCCGACGGCCATGGGCTGGGCGCCAGGCAAGGTGCCGACCGTCAAGTCCGGTCTCAAGGTCACGCCTTTCGCGCTCAATCTCAAGCATCCGCGCTGGGCCTATGTGCTGCCCAATGGTGATGTGCTGATCGCCGAGTCGGCCTCACTGCCTGGCACGGTCAAGAATGTCCGCGACTATGCCATGAACCGTGTGATGAGCCGTGCTGGCGCCACCCGTCCAAGCGCCAACCAGATCACGTTGCTGCGCGACGCCGATGGCGATGGCGTGCCGGAAGTGCGCGAAGTGTTCATGAGCGGCCTCAGCCAGCCCTTCGGCATGGCCCTGGTCGGTTCGACGCTCTATATCGGCAATACCGACAGCGTCATGGCCTTCCCCTATGAGGCTGGCCAGACCAAAATCACCGCGCCCGGCCGCAAGCTCATGTCGATGAAGCCGGGCGGCCACTGGACGCGCAACATCATCGCCTCCAAGGACGGCACCAAGCTCTATGTCGCCGTGGGCTCGCAGAGCAACATTGCCGAGAGCGGCTTCGAAGTCGAAGAAGGCCGGGCCTGCATTTTCGAACTCGACCTCAAGACCGAGCAGCACCGCATCTTTGCTGGCGGCTTGCGCAATCCCGTCGGCATGGCCTGGGAGCCGACCGACGGCAAGCTCTGGACGGTGGTCAACGAGCGCGACGGCCTGGGCGATGAAACCCCACCCGATTACCTGACCTCGGTCAAAGATGGCGGCTTCTACGGCTGGCCCTACAGTTATTGGGGCCAGACGGTCGACGATCGCGTACCGCAGGATGCCGCATTGGTCGCCAAGGCCTCGGCTCCGGACTATGCGCTGGGCGGCCACACCGCCTCGCTCGGCCTCTGCTGGCTGCCCGAAAGCACGCTGCCGGGCCTGCCATCTGGCATGGTCATCGGCCAGCATGGCTCATGGAACCGCAGCAAGCTCAGCGGCTATCGCGTCGTGCTGGTGCCGTTCAACAACGGCAAGCCGCAGGGCGCGCCCATCGACCTGCTCACCGGCTTCCTTGCCGACGACGAGAAGACATCCAACGGCCGCCCGGTTGGCGTCGTCGTGGCCAAGGACGGCGCGCTGCTGGCTGTCGACGACGTCGGCGACGCCGTCTGGCGCGTCAGCGCGGCCTAGACGCGGCGATACGTTTTCCGGATAACCTCGTTGGCGAAGCTCACTTCGCCACCGAGTTCGAAGCCGGGCAGGGTCGCCACGTCGATCTTCTCGGTGCCGCTCCCCAGCGTCACCGGCATCACGAACAGCTCCAACCGATCCACCACGCCCGCCGCGATCAGTCGCAGCGCCAGCGGCGTGTCGCCCTGCACCCAGACGGTGCCGTCGCCCTTGGTCCGCGCCGCCGCCACTAGCGCGGCTGGCTCATCGCGCACGGCCTCGACTGGCGCGCCGATATCGGTGAGGGGGTGGCTCGCCGGCACGATGCCCGGCACGCCATAGGGCCACTTCCCACCCGCCGCGATCGTCTCGTAGGTCTGGCGGGCGATGATCACCGCGCTCACTGCGGCGATGAAATCATGAAATCCCAGTTCGGGGATGAAATACGGCCCCTGCCACGCCGCGGACCCGTTGGCATCGGTGACAAACCCGTCCTGGCTCAGCGCCTGGAAGAACACCACCTCACCCGCCATCTCAATCTCCTCTGAAGATCTTCTTGAGCATATCAGCCATCGGCCCGCTTGTCGGCGCCGCTACCTGCGGCTTGGCCGGTCGGGCCTGCCGGATATGGCTCTGCGCCTTGGGCGCCGGTTTGGCCAGAGGCTCGTCAGCACCCTTCACCGCCAGCGCCAGCTTGTTCATGAAGCCGCTATCGTCGCCCTTGATCAGCATGTCGACATTCTTGGCGACCGCATCGAGCAGCGGCTCCAGCCAGGCCTGGTCGGCCTTGGCGAAGTCGCCAAGCACATGATGGGTCACGAATTCCTTGCCAGGATGGCCGATGCCAAGCCGAACACGCTTATAGTCCAGCCCAATCTGCGGATCGATCGAGCGCAGCCCATTGTGCCCGCCATTGCCGCCGCCAACCTTGACCCGCACCTTGCCTTCAGCCAGATCAAGTTCGTCGTACAGCACGATGATATCAGCGGGTGCGATCTTGTAGAATTGCGCCACCTGCTGAACGCTGTCGCCCGAGCGGTTCATGAAGGTCTGCGGCTTGAGCAGGATGACCTTCTCGCCGCCGATGCTACCCTCAGCAAGACTTCCAGCATGCTTGGTCCGGAACTGGGTAATATT
Organism: Devosia sp. SL43; assembly: GCF_021729885.1. Classification (NCBI taxonomy): domain Bacteria; kingdom Pseudomonadati; phylum Pseudomonadota; class Alphaproteobacteria; order Hyphomicrobiales; family Devosiaceae; genus Devosia; species Devosia sp. SL43. Next base: position 1,427,169 of record NZ_CP063401.1, on the reverse strand, counting down.
GTGCTGTCTGGCGATCGCATCGAGCGCCATGAAACCGATATTGTGGCGATTGCCCGCATACTGGCCGCCCGGATTGCCCAGGCCCACGATCAGCTTCATTTCCGGCTCCAAAACGAAAGAGGCGACCCGAAGGCCGCCTCGAACTCATAGCATAACCAGCTGAAATTACTCAGCAGTGGCTTCGCCTTCAGCGGCTTCGTCAGCGTCGCCGGCCGACTTCAGGGCCGACGGAGCAACGATGGTCGCGATGGTCACGTCGTCTTCGTGGCTGTGGTCGACAGCACCGGACGGCAGCTTGACCGACGAGATATGGATGGTATCGCCGATATCGAGACCGGTCAGATCGACGGTCACTTCCTCGGGGATATTGTCAGCATCGACAGTCAGGTCGAGCGTGTGGTGCACAATGTTGAGCGTACCACCGCGCTTCAGGCCCGGGCTGGCTTCTTCGTTGATGAAGTTCACATGCACCTGGACGTTGAGCTTGGTGCCCTTGCCGACGCGCAGGAAGTCGATGTGGATCGGGAAATCCTTCACCGGATCAAGCTGGTAGTCGCGCGGAATCACGCGGTGCTTGGTGCCATCGACATCGAGTTCGATGATGTGGCTGAGGAAGCCGCCAGCATAAATCTGCTTGTGAGCGTCCTTGTAGGGGATCGAGACGGTAACGGGGGCCTTCTTGTCACCGTAGATAACAGCAGGAACGAGTCCCTGACGGCGCAGTTCACGAGCGGCCCCCTTGCCTACTCCTTCACGCGCCTGTGCACTGAGCACCTTAGTCGCAGCCATGGAAATATCCATTCTGGTTGGTGTATGCGTCACTACAACAGCATACGCGCCCGTCCTCCAGGGGTGACGAGCGCTTCATGGCGCGGCTATAGCCGAAAGGGCAGGCGGGAGCAAGCGGCATGGGCTGCTAGCCGTCGCTCAACCTGGAACGCTGGCCGATCAGATACTGCCGCACGGCTTCGTCAGCTGAGAGGCCGATTGCGAGGGTCAGTGCCTCGTATGCTGCGTCCTTCTGCCCGGCACGCGCAGCCAGGTGCCCGCGAGCGGCCCAATAGGGCTGGTAGTTGGCCATACGCTTGTCGCCGGCGATGGTATCGAGGCTGGCCAGCCCGGCTTCCGGGCCGGCGGTTTCGGCCAGTGCGGCTGCCCGGTTGAGCACAACCACTGGCGATCCGGTCATATCCAGCAGCACGTCATAGAGCGCCACAATGGCGGGCCAGGTTGGTTGACCCGTGACCCGGCGAGCCACATGGGCTGACTGGATCGCCGCCTCGAGCTGATAACGGCCCGTGGGTCCCGCGCGATTGGCGTCGCGCAGTAGGGCCTCGGCGGTCATGATGGCCGCCTCGTCCCATTGTTCGATATCCTGCTCTTCCAGCGGGACATAGGCGCCGCTGATGTTGCGACGGGCATTGCGGCGGGCCTCGGCATAGAGCATCAGCGCCAGCATGCCCTTGGCCTCGGGCTCCTCAGGCATCAGGGAAACGACCAGTCGACCCAGCCAGATCGCCTCGTCGGCCAGCCTGTCGGCCGCAGTATCGCCAATCTCGGTCCAGCCCTTGGCATAGGCCGCGTAGATGGCCTCCAGCACCGCATCGAGTCGCTCGGGCAAGTGCTCGCGTTCGGGAATGCCGAAGGGGAGGGCAGCCTCCTTGATCCGCGCCTTGGCCCGCACCAGTCGCTGCCCCATGGTGGCCGGCGGAATGAGAAACGCCGCCGCGATGTCGATGGCGGTGAGGCCGAGAATGGTCTGCAGGATCAGCGGCGCCCGCATGCCACGCTCGATATCGGGGTGGGCGCAGGCAAACATCAGCGCCAGCCGGCGATCGGGGATGACCTCGGGATTGGCAGCGGCTTCGTCGAGTTCCTCGGTCATGAGCTGGATATGAACCTCCCCGGCGGTACGGGTGTGCCGTCGGCGCGCCGCGTCGGTCTGGCGGCGGCGGGCGACGGTCAGCAACCACGCATCTGGATTGTCAGGCACGCCATCCGCTGGCCAGGATTTGAGCGCGCTGGCAAAGGCCTCCGCCAGCGCATCCTCGGCCCCCGCCACGTCGCGGGTGCGGGCGGCGAGAAAGGCGACGAGGCGGCCATAGCTGTCGCGGGCAACCCGCTCGGCGGTGCGGCGCGCCTCGTCGGACATCGTCACGACGCGTTCTGCTCGACGATCGGGCGGATTTCGATGGCCCCATATTTCGAACTCGGGCAGCGATTGGCCCATTCCACGGCCTGCTCGATATCGGGGACGTCGATGAAGAAGTAGCCGGCGAGCTGTTCGCGCGTGTCGGCATAGGGACCATCGAGCACATCGGTCTTGCCGGAACGGCTGCGGACGATGGTGCCCTCCTTGCCCGGGCTCAGCCGCAAGCCGCCCGAGAAGCCAGCGCCGGCCTTGTTGAGCGCCTGGTTGAAGGCGGCATACTCACTCCACAGCTCCTGCTGCGGCGCCTTGCTCAGGGCTTCGTCGTCGTGGTGGATGATCATCATGTAGCGCATTGTTTTGTCCTCTGTGTCGTCGGTGCGGCATGCTCCGATGCTACAATGTCGGCGCGCCCAGACGGCTTTCGACGTTTCGGCAAACAATCTTCAGTCGGGTTCATAGCCGGGGTGAAAGGGCCGTATCTCAATTGGGCCCCAGGTCGCCGCCGGGCAGAGTGCGGCCAGTTCGATCGCTCGCTCCATGTCGGGCGCCTCGATCATAAAATAGCCGCCAAACTGCTCGCGGGTCTCGGCATATGGGCCATCGTGGACCTTCAGTTCACCGTCAAACTTGGTGATTGTCCGGCCATCCCATGTCGGTGCGAGAGCAGCAGTTGAAACAAACGCTCCGGCCTTTTCCAGCGTCTGCTGGTAGGCGTACATCTGCTCCATGGCCTTGGCCATTTCCTCGGGCGGAAACGACGTGCCGACCTTCTCGTCAGCAAACAGCATCAGCATGAACTTCATCGCGCATCTCCTCGTCACGGGCACCATAGCCCTTCAGGGCAATGTCGCGCGAGGGAGACGGATTTCGACAAGAGCTGGAAAGAACCGCGCCACGCCCTCGTGGCTCGAGGGTCGCTGCGCTCCCGCCTCACCATGAGGCCTGCTAGGAGCTCGGCATATCAACAGCCCTGATGGTGAGGTGCGCTTCTTCAGCGCCTCGAACTACGAGGGCGTGGCACAATCAGTCAAACAGGCTCGACACGCTCTGCTCGCTGGCTGTGCGGGCAATGGCCTCGCCGATCAGCGGCGCAATCGCCAGGCGGCGAATATTGCCTGCCTTGCGCACGGCTTCGGTTTCTTCGATGGAGTCGGTCACCACCAGCTCCTTGAGCTTGGATGCCGCGATGCGCTCCGAGGCGCCCTCGGACAGCACGCCATGGGTGATGTAGGCGGAGACCTGCTTGGCGCCGGCCTTGAGCAGGGCCTCGGCAGCGTTGACCAGCGTGCCGCCGCTGTCGACGATATCGTCGATCAGGATGCAGGACTGGCCCGACACATCGCCGATGATGTTCATCACCTCGGACACACCAGCCTTGGGGCGTCGCTTGTCGACGATGGCAAGGTCGGTGCCCAGGCGCTGGGCCACCGCACGGGCGCGGGCGACACCACCGACGTCTGGCGAGACGATGGTGGTGTTGTCGAGCTTGTAGTTGTCCAGGATGTCGCGCGTGATGATCGGCGCTGCGTAGAGATTGTCCGTCGGGATGTCGAAGAATCCCTGGATTTGCGCGGCGTGCAGGTCAAGCGTAATGACGCGGTTGACGCCGGCCTCGGTGATCAGGTTGGCAACCAGCTTGGCCGAGATCGGGGTGCGGCCCGTGGCACGACGGTCCTGTCTGGCATAGCCGAAATAGGGCAGCACGGCGGTGATGCGGCGTGCCGAGGACCGGCGCAGGGCGTCGGTCAGGATCAGCAGTTCCATCAGGTTGTCATTGGCCGGAAAGCTGGTCGACTGCAGGATGAACACATCCTCGCCACGGACGTTTTCGTGGATTTCGACGAAGACTTCCTTGTCCGCGAAACGCTTGACCGTGCAATCGGTGAGGGGGAGCTCGAGATAGCTGGCGATGGCCTGGGCAAGAGCCCGGTTCGAATTGCCGGTCACCAGCTTCATGGGGCGCGATCCTGTCTCAACCGGTCCCGGGAGGAGACCACCAGTTTCGCGGGCACCTTTAGCGAGTCGCTCCCGGACTCGCAACGCAACAAACGTCGGATGGGTAAAGATTCACGTCAGGCCGATAATGGCGACCTGCCGACCGGTGCGCGTGCCCTGATGGGTGGCGTAGCGATGGGAGAAATAGCGCTCCGGTTCGCCATAGGTGCAGCCGCCGACGCGATCCACCGTGGCGACACCGGCGCCGCGAATGCAGTCGTCTACGAAGCCGGGCAGATCGAAATGCTCGACACCGCTTTGGGGAACGAAAATGCGATTGCTCGCACTCGGGTAGAGCCGCAGCAGGTCAGCTGCGAATTGCGGGCCGACCTCGTAGTTTGGCCCCGAAATCGTCGGTCCGATCGCCGCGACGATGCGAGAGACATTGGCGCCGATGGCGACCATCCCCATGATTGTCGCCTCGCAGATGCCACTGGCCGCGCCACGCCACCCGGCATGGGCAGCGCCAATGATGCCGGCTTCTGCATCAGCGAACAGGATCGGAGTGCAGTCGGCCGTCAGAATGCCGAGCGCCAGCGCCGGCACGTTGGTGACCATGGCATCGGCTTCGAACGGCTCGTCGATATCGGGGTAATCCGTCAGCACGCGAACGGTGGCAGAATGCACCTGCTTGAGCAGATAGAGATTCTTGCGCAGATAGCCCAATTCCAGCGCCGCACCGGCGCGATTGGCTTCGACCAGATGTGGCGTATCGCCGACCGTGATCGACATATTGTTGCTGGCAAATTCCCCGTCCGACCGACCACCCTGCCGACCGAAAAAGCCATGCCGTAGGGTCGCGATGCCAGCGAGGCCGGAGCTCTGTGCAAAGGGCATGCTCATCACTCAAATCCCATCGGCTGCAATCCCGGACTGTGGGCGCAGAAGGCCTTGAACAGATTGCCCATCTGCTCGGGCGCCGTCAGCCGTGACTTCGCCGCTGCGATGCTGTCAGCTGAACCCGGATTGGCGACACTCAACGCCTTGGAACGCTCGGTGATGCCCAGTCGCGTCAGGAACTGCCCCTGCGTTGCCAGCGGCTGCACGGCCAGCCCGGCGGCCGTCGCGACATTGCCCAGCGCCTCGAAATCGACATGGGCGGAGAGGTCGACCTCACCGGGGGCATCCAGCACATCGGTATAGGCATGGCGGCGCACGCCCTGCAGCGTCTCGCCAGTCTGGGTTCGGCCATAGCCATAGTCCACGGCGAGGATGGCGCCGCCCTGCGTCGAGGCGATCGCGGCTAGCCGCTTCATCACTTCGCCATTGGCCAGCCCGACTTCGTAGACGGCGTTGATCTCGGCGTCGGCAACAGCCTCCGGCATTGCCGATACCGGGATCGGTGTCGGATTGAGGCCGAAGCTGCGCCGCCCCTCGCTCAGCCCCACCATGCGCTCATGCCAGCCACCTGCCATGCGGACGAATTGCCGGATCGGCAGGGCATCGAAGAACTCGTTGGCGACCACCAGCAGCGGGCCGTCGCCGACCTTTTCGAAACTGTCGATCCAATGCGGGCCATAGGGCTCCAGCCGGGCATTCTGTTCGGCGATCAGAGTCGGATTGGTCTCGAACATCCGCAGGTCGAGCGCATCGCGAAAGCCTTCGGCACGGCAGGCGACGCGCAGCAGGTCGGCCATCAGCGTGCCGCGACCGGGTCCGAGTTCGAGCAGGGTGAAAGCCTTCGGGCTCCCCATCTGCTGCCACAGATTGACGAAGAAGAAGCCGATCAGCTCGCCGAACATCTGGCTGATCTCGGGCGCCGTCACAAAGTCTCCGGCAGCGCCCAGCGGGTCGGCACCGCGATAGTAGCCCTTGGTCGGATGCGTCAGGCACAGGCCCATATAGGTGGCGACGGACATCGGCCCGTTGGCACGGATCTGCATGTCGATCAGTTCGGGCAGGGTGGGGGCCGTGTCAGACATTGGGTGCCCGCAATGCGCTGACCTTGCGCGTTGACGCATACACAACCAGTCCCAGTCCACCCAATACCAGCGGTAGGCTCAGCACCATGCCCATGGTCAGCCAGCCGCCATAGAGGTAGCCGATCTGCGCATCTGGCAGGCGCACGAACTCTACGGCGATGCGGCTGAGGCCATAACCGATGCCGAAAATGCCCGCGACCATGCCGGGACGGCGCAGGCTATAGAAGGTGTGGGTGAACAGCCGGATCACCAGGAACAGCAGCAGGCCCTCGAGCGCTGCTTCATAGAGTTGGCTCGGATGGCGCGGCAGTTGCTCGGGGTCGGTCGGGAAGACCACGCCCCAGGGCAGCGTGGTCGGCGCACCATAGAGCTCGGCATTGATGAAATTGGCGATGCGCACCAGGAAGATGCCGATGGTCGAAACCGAAGCGATCAGATCCAGCCCGCTCAGCCAGTTGCCGTTGCCCTTGATCCGCGTGAACAGCACCACAGCCAGCATCAGGCCCAGCATGCCGCCGTGATAGCTCATGCCGCCATCGAGCGTGTTGATGATCTCGGTCGGGTTCGCCAGGTAATAGGGCAGGTTGTAGAACAGCACGTAGCCGACGCGGCCGCCGATCACGATGGCCAGCATGGTCCAAAAGGCGAAATCCCAGATATCCTTGGCGGCAAAGGGCGGCGTGCCCTTGTGCCACAGGCGCGAATTGGCCAGCAGCCGATAGCCGTAGAGGGCGCCAAGGCCGACGCCGAACAGGTAGCCCAATGCGTACCAGCGGATAGCGAAGGGGCCGATGGCGAAGGCGATCGGGTTGATATCGGGAAAGGGCAAATTATGCTCCTGCGGCAATCGGCCGGACCATTGCCGCTTCGCCCGCTCTGGTCAAGTCGGGAGGCATGGCCTAAGTATCAAGCAAGCGGGGGCGCTTTGAACGGATGATGCGATGAGCCAGAATAGCAAAATCTTCGACGGGCTGGGACGCGTGATGAACGAGGCCGCGGGTGTTGCCGATGGCGTGCGCCGCGAAGTCGAGACCGCCGTGAAGTCTCAGGCCCAGCGTTTTGTCGCCGATATGGATCTGGTCAAGCGCGAAGATTTCGACGCGCTGCGCGAGCTGGTGCAGGTGCAGGGCGAAGAGATCGACGCGCTGCGCAAGGAACTGGCCGCCCTCAAGGGCTCCGCGACCAAAGCAAACTAAAGCCTTGCGCTTCGCTGTCATTTCCGACGTCCATGGTAACACGGTCGCGCTCGATGCGGTGCTGGCCGACATTGCCGTGCAAGGCGTCGATGCAACCTTATGTCTGGGCGATCATGTCAGCGGGCCGATGGACCCGGCTGGCGCCGCCGATCGCCTGATGGCCCTGGACGGTCCCGTCATTCGCGGCAACCATGATCGCTGGTTGGCCGAGCGCAACAGCGAGGGCAAGGACCTCGACCCGGTGGATCGCTTTGCCCTGATGCGCATGAAGACGGCGCACCGGACCTGGCTCGAAACCATGCCCGCAACGGCGGTTTTCAATGGCGAGATTTTTCTCTGCCACGGCACGCCGGCCAGCGACAATGCCGCCTGGATCGATGGCTGGTATCAGGATCGTCGCACGACGCTGCCGGCGGAGGAAACCGTCATGCGGGCTGCGGCGGGTATCGATTATCCCATCATGTTGTGTGGCCACACCCACATCCCGCGCTCCGTGCGCCTGCGCGATGGACGCCGCATCATCAATCCGGGCAGTATCGGGCTGCAATTGGTGCGCGGCTCGCCCGATGCCCGATACGCTCTGATCGAGCGTCGCAACGGGAAATGGCTGATCGACCATAGGTCGGTAGAATATGACTGCGTTGCCGCTGCCGAGCAGGCTGTGGCCAATGGCTTCGCGGCCTGGAAGGATGCGCTGGAGACCGGCTGGTCCGATCCGGATGGCCTGTTCTGAAACAGTAAGCCTGTTCACAACGCGTCGGCGTTAACCCTGCGTTAACGCTGGCCGCCTCATCGTCATCCACAAGAGATTGCCGTCCGCCGACCGCGTTGCGTCCCCTGAATCAGTTGCGGGGTGTAGGGTCAAAACATCAGGACGATTCGTAAGCCCTTGTGCGTGCGGCCAGTTCCCTGAGTACCCCTCACTCGTCGGCCCGTTGGGCTGCATGACCAGAACCACGCGTTGCCAGGACGAAAATTGTCAATGTCACTGATCCAGGTCGAACCCGATCGCAACGTCCATCCGGTGGACATCATCGAGCATATCGCCTCGATCAACGACTGGACGTTCGAACGGCAGGATGCCGACGAGATTTCCATTTCCGTGCGCGGCGGCTGGAGCGACTACCACGTCTCCTTCAACTGGATGGAAGATCTCGAAAGCCTGCACATCGCCTCGGCCTTCGACCTTAAGGTGCCCGAAGGTCGTCGCAATGAGATCAAGCAGCTCATCTCGCTGATCAACGAGCAGCTGTGGATTGGCCATTTCGATATCTGGAACAAGGAAGGCGTGGTGCTGTTCCGCAATTCGCACTTGCTGACCGGTGGCGCTGATGTGTCGCCGCAGCAATGCGAGGCGCTGTTGCGCTCGGCCACCGATAGCTGCGACCTCTATTACCAGGCGTTCCAGTTTGTCGTCTGGGCCGGCAAGACCGCCGCCGATGCCCTTAGCCATGTGATGTTTGAAACGGTTGGCGAAGCGTGAGCGCGTCGCTCCGTTCCATCGGCCCGGTCATGCTGGTCGGCGCAGGCAAGATGGGCCTGGCGATGGCCAAGGGCTGGCTCGATGCCGGTCTGCCACCGAGCAACCTGCTGCTGGTCGATCCCAATCCCGGTGACGCAGCACGTGAACTGGCGCAAGACTATGGCCTGACCCTCAGCCAAGAGGCGGCAGGCTTGCAGCCCAACGTGCTGGTGCTGGCAGTCAAGCCGCAGATCATCGATACGGTCATGGTGGACCTGGCGCCAGTCATAGGCCCGAACACGCTCGCCATTTCCATCGCTGCTGGCATCGACATTGCCCGCCTGTCGCGCGGTCTCGGCATGGGCCGCATCGTCCGCACCATGCCCAATACGCCCGCCCAGATCGGCAAGGGCATTACCGGTGCAGTACCGGGCCCAGACATCACCCCTGCCGACCGCGCCAATGCCGACGCCCTGCTGGCCGCAGCCGGACCGGTCGTCTGGCTCGACGACGAGAGCAAGATCGACATCGTCACCGCCATTTCCGGCTCCGGCCCGGCCTATGTGTTCCATCTCGTCGAGGCCCTGGCTGCTGCTGCCAAGAAGATGGGCCTGCCCGATGCCCTCGCTGAGCAACTGGCGCGCCAGACCGTCATCGGTTCGGCTGCTTTGCTCGAAGCCGACCCAGCGACACCTGCCGTGCTCCGCCAGAACGTCACTTCGCCCAATGGCACCACAGCCGCCGGCCTTGCCGTGCTGATGGAAGGCCTGACGCCGCTCATCGAAGCGACAGCGGAAGCGGCCCGCAAGCGCAGCGAAGAGCTGGGGCGCGGCTAGGACGCGCGGCCGGTACTGCGCAAAGAAAAAGGGTGCGTCACCTCCAAGTGAAACGCACCCTTCGTCATTCTAGCCGCCTGGTGGCTCAGGAGGCCGTCAGATTGTCCGCGGCGGATTTGCCGGTCCGCTTGTCCTTGACGATTTCGTAGTTCACCTTCTGGCCCTCATCCAGGCCATTGAGGCCTGAGCGCTGGACAGCGGAGATGTGGACAAAAACGTCCGCCCCGCCTTCGTCAGGCTGAATGAAGCCGTAGCCTTTTTGACCGTTGAACCATTTTACGGTGCCAGTTGCCATGATGCGCGTTCCCTCGTGCAGTCTGCTGTAGGCAGCCAGGGCCACAATTGGTCCCAGCCCGGAGTGATATCGAAATATCGGAAAGTGACGCGTCAGCAGAGGCGAATGGAAGTTCGCGTATTCAGATCGGTCGGCCGCAATATTCGACGCCGGGAGCTTAGCCGCAAAAAATCGAGCGTTCAATATCTGTTTACACATGACAAAACGCCCGGCGGGAAACAGTGTCCTGCCAGGATAAAGCGAAGTCTCGTCAAGTATTTACGCCAAGTCGTCACAACCTGACGCTGACGCGCGATAGGCGGGTTTGGCAGGCGTGTACCCTGCGCTCTCCCAATGGCGTCGTGTTGCGACGCGACGCCAAAGCATCGAACCGAACATTCCCAGAATAGCCTAAAATTATGACGAGCAAACCGTCACTATCGTCGCATCCCATATTTTCATGACGCGGTCCTGCTTGCTTTCCGCTGGGATTTGCGTCAAACCCCCGCGCGCCGGTCGATTGGGTCCGGCCACCCCCGAGATCACATCGTCTTGACCAAGGCGTTTCACTCCTCCGGCGACGTCATTGCCGACCGGCGCGCTGGCTATGCCAAAATGCTTGCCGAGGGCGGCGACCACGGCGCCGCGGCCGACCTCATGAACCAGGCGCTCGAATTGGCACCCGATTGGGCGGCAGGCTGGGACCTGCTCGGCGGCTATGCCGAAAAGTCAGGTGATGTCTCCGGCGCCATCTCGGCATGGCGGCATCTCGAAGCCCTCGACGACGAGGGCGTCTTCGGCGCGGCCCTCAAGCTGGCCGCTCACGGAGCCGGCAAGGCCGGTACGGGCACCGCCGTGAGCTACGTCGAGGCCCTGTTCGACCAATATGCCCCACAATTCGAAGAGGCGCTGCTCGGCAAACTCGGCTACCAGGTGCCGGCCTTGCTCGACACCATGCTGACCGTAGAAATGGCCAAGCTCGGCATCGAGCGCTTCGCCGACATGCTCGACCTAGGCTGCGGCACGGGACTGATGGGTGTTCGCCTGCGCGATCGGGTGGACTTTCTCGAAGGCATCGATCTCTCCGCCGCCATGGTTGCCGAAGCCCGGCGCCGGGCCAATTACGACCGGCTGGAAAAGGCCGAGCTGGTGGCCTTCCTCGCCGATCGTGCGCCGACCGCCGACCTCATCACCGCCGCGGATGTGTTCATCTACTGTGGCGCCCTGCCGCCGGTGCTGGCGGCAGTCGTCCCCGCGCTCCGACCGGGTGGCCTGCTGGCTTTTTCTCTGGAAGCCCATGACGGCGAAGAGCCCGTCTTCCTGCGCGCGTCCTTGCGCTATGCCCATGGCGTCGCCGCAACCTGCCAGGCGCTTGCCGATGCCGGCCTTGAGGTCCTCCGCTTCGAAATGGCCACGCTGCGGCAGGATCGTGGCGCACCGATTGGGGGCATGTTGGTCGTCGCGCGCAAGTCAGCCTGATCGACAAAGCACCACGCGCTGAGTAGACCTCGTCTCGCGACTATCTGGGGCCCGCTCATGAACACCATCCGCTACGATTTCCGTTCCGACACTGTCACCAAGCCGAGCGCCGGCATGCGGGCGGCCATGGCCGAGGCCGAGGTGGGCGACGACGTATTTGGCGATGATCCGACCGTCAAGCGGCTGGAGCAGCGCATGGCGGCGATGCTGGGCAAGGATGCTGCCATCTTCGTGCCCTCGGGCACCCAGTCAAATCTGCTGGCGCTGATGAGCCATTGCGGCCGTGGCGACGAGTATATCGCCGGGCAGGATGCGCATCTCTATAGCCACGAGGCGGGTGGCGCAGCGGTGCTCGGTTCGATCCAGCCCCAACCGATTGCCCATCAGGCAGATGGCACAATGGACCTGGGCGATATCGAGAAGGCCATCAAGCCGGACGACCATCACTATGCCCGCACCACGGTTATCGCCCTCGAAAATACCTTCGGCGGCAAGGTGCTGCCGGTCGACTATATGACGCAGGTGGCCGACATCGCCCGGCGGCACGATCTAGGCCTGCATCTCGACGGCGCCCGTGCCTTCAACGCATGCGTGGCACTAGGCACTGATATCAAAATCTTCACCGCGCCATTCGACAGCGTCTCCATCTGCCTCTCCAAGGGCATGGGCGCGCCTGTGGGGTCGGTGCTGATCGGACGTCAGGACCTGATCGACAAGGCCCGGCGCCATCGCAAGATGCTGGGTGGTGGTATGCGCCAGTCCGGCATTCTCGCCGCCGCTTGCCTCTACGCGCTGGACCACAATATCGAGCGTCTCGCCGAAGACCATCGGCGCGCGCGTCGTCTCGCCGAAGGTCTTGCCGCCTTTCCGTCGCTCAAGGTGGTGATGCCAGATACCAATATCGTATTTGTCGACGTCGAAGACCGCCTGGGCACGCGGTTTGCCGATTTCCTCGAGTCCCGCGGCGTCGGCGCGCTGGGCTACGGCCGGCAGCGCTGGGTGACCCATCTGGATGTTACCGACGATGACGTCGATGGGGCTTTGGCAGAAGTCGCCAGCTTTTTCCGGCTGGGCGCTGAGGCGGCCTTCTCCCGCCAGTGAAAGGGCGGGAGAAGGCCGCCCAGTCCCATCACCCCTGATCGAGCGCCACACGGATCGCCAGTTCCACCGGCGAATAGTTGCCGTCGGCCCGGTCGATCTGCAGCGGCACCTTGGGCAGCAATGGCGGCTGCGCCATGAACTTGACCCGCGTGCCGCGATGCAGCTGCGCCGCATGCACCAGGAACGGATGGCAGAGATAAACCGTCCCCGCTCGTCCCGTCGCCAGCGCTTCCCGACCGGTATCGAACCAGTCGGGGCGATCGGCGATCATGTCGCGCAGCGAATGCCCCGCATCGCCTGCCGGCGCCAGATAGCGTGCGACCTCAAGATGCGAGCCGACCCGGATGCGGGTCGGTGCGTCGTCCTCCCCGACATCGGAGAACAGGAACAGCATCAGCAGCGCGCGGCCGCGCGAGCTGACATTGGCCCGCCAGTCGAGAAAATCCGGCGCGTCGAAGCCGAAGCTGGCATCGACATGCCAGCCGGTATCGCCGGCATCGGCGGAGGACGGGAAGCGGACGGGGAAAGTACCGAGACCGCCCTGCGGCAGCCAGTGGCCTTCGCCAACCAACTGGTCATAGGCCGCATGCAATACCGGCGTGTTGGCGGCGTCGCGGAACGGCGGCTGGGTGAAGTTCCCGAGCCGAACAACCGGCTGGGTCCAGGTAGACGGGTCGTCCGGATTGCAGCCGGTCGCCGCCCATAGAATAGCGCGGCCCTGATCGGCCAGTTCCTGTGGGAAAGCGTTGTCGATGCGGACGAAGCCGTCGGTGATGAATGCGTCGATTTGCGCTGCCGAGAGCGCGGGCAAAGTGCCAGGCATTGGAAAAATCCATGAGTTCGCGTGGCCGCACGAAGCGGCCGGTCAGAGCGGCGTACCGCTCAACGGAATGCCCTCGATGGGCGCCATCAGGCGCCGAGGAACACCGCGAACTTGTGAGACTGGATCATCATCATGGTGGGGCAAGTATGCGACCGGCCTACTTAAAGTCAAGCCGAGCGGCTAATCGGCCATGCTGTCTTCCGGCGGCGTTCCGTCGGTGGCAAAGACCAGGTTGTAGATGATACCATCGTCACCATGGGCCTTGCAGGTGAAGCTGGCCGCGCCAGCGAACGGGTCTTCGAACTCGCAGAGCCCTGTCACCGTGTGGTTCTGCGTTCCACTGGCCGTGGCGATGGTGACCTGGTCGAGCCCCTGATAAATCTTGCCGTTGCGCACACGCTGCTCCGTCCCCGAGAACGAGTAGACATCGCCTTCCGCAACAGCCACCAGGCTCGCGCGCCCTGAGTCATAGACCACCTGCATGATCTTGTTTTCGCAGCCCGCCACCGGCTTGTTGTCGACGCGCAACTGCTCGCAGAAGCCGGGCATGATGAACATGTTGGTGATCTCGGCAGCTTGCACGGGCGTGGTGATGCCGACAATGATGGCGAACAAGGCAAACTGGCGCATGAGCTATCCGATGCAGAAGTGATGGTGTCACTCCTGCATCATGCGGCTTCGTCGCAAGCTGACCTACCCCTGTTCAGGGTAGGTCCTTGGGTCAATCAGGCCGCGAAATAGCTCTGCAGCGACCGGACGGCGAGGCTGCCATTGCGCAGGGCGACGATGCCCTCCACTGCGGCGAGGGCGCCGTCGATGGTCGTGTAATACGGGATTTTGGCGAGCAGCGCCGTACGGCGAATATCGCGGCTGTCGCTGATCGACTTCATGCCGTCGGTGGTGTTGATCACCAGCTGCACGCCGCCATTCTTCATCGAATCCACGATATGCGGACGGCCTTCGAGCACCTTGTTGATCTTGGTGGCCGGCACGCTGTTCTCGACGAGATAGCGCTGCGTCCCGCCGGTCGCCAAAATCTCGAAGCCGGCTTCCACCAGGTGGCGGGCCATGTCGACGATATACTGCTTGTCGTCATCCCGCACCGAGATGAAGGCCTTGCCCGAAGTCGGCACCTTCTGGCCTGCCCCCATCTGCGACTTGGCGAAGGCCATGGCGAAATCGGTATCGAGCCCGATCACTTCGCCGGTCGACTTCATCTCCGGCCCCAGCACCGTATCGACTCCCGGGAAGCGGTTGAACGGGAACACGGCTTCCTTGACGGCGATATGCTTGAAGGTCTTTTCGACCAGGCCGAAGCTGGCAAGGCTCTCGCCGGCCATGATGCGGCTGGCGATCTTGGCGATCGGCTGCCCGATCACCTTGGCGACGAAGGGTACGGTGCGCGAGGCGCGAGGATTGACTTCGAGTAGGTAGATGACGCCGTCCTTGAGCGCATACTGCACGTTCATCAGCCCGCCGACCTTGAGCGCGAAAGCGAGCTCGGCCGTTTGGCGCTTCAGTTCGGTGAGCACCTCGGGCGACAGGTTGCGCGGCGGCAGCGAGCAGGCCGAGTCGCCGGAGTGAATGCCGGCCTCTTCGATATGCTCCATGATGCCGGCAACGAACACGTCCTTGCCGTCGCAGAGGGCGTCGACGTCGATTTCGGTCGCGCCTGAGAGGTAGGCGTCGAACAGCAGTGGATTGTCCGACAGCACCGAGTTGATCTGCCCGGTCTTGTCGTTCGGATAGCGCTGCAGGATATCGGGCGGCACGAGGCCGGTCAGCGTATCCTGCACATAGCGCTCGAATTCGTTGGCCGAATGCACGATCGCCATGGCGCGGCCACCCAGTACGTAGCTCGGGCGGATCACCAGCGGATAGCCCAGGCGCTCGGCGACGAGGCGGGACTGCTCCAGGCTATAGGCAATGCCGTTCTTGGGCTGGGTCAGGTCGAGCCTGTTGAGCAGCTTGCTGAACTGGTCGCGATCTTCGGCCAGATCGATGGCGTCTGGCTGGGTGCCCAGGATCGGCACGCCGGCCTTGAGCACGGCTTCGGCCAGGTTCAGCGGCGTCTGGCCGCCGAACTGCACGATCACGCCATGCAGGGTGCCGTTCTGCTTTTCGGTCAACAGGATTTCGATCACGTCTTCTTCGGTCAGCGGCTCGAAATACAGGCGATCCGAGGTGTCGTAGTCGGTCGATACGGTTTCTGGGTTGCAGTTGACCATGATGGTCTCGTAGCCGGCGTCGGCCAGTGCGAAGGCGGCATGGCAGCAGCAATAGTCGAACTCGATGCCTTGGCCGATGCGGTTCGGTCCGCCACCGAGGATAACCACCTTCTTGCGGTCGGACGGGCGGGCTTCGTCATCCACCTTGCCGTTGAACGGCACTTCGTAGGTCGAGTACATATAGGCGGTCGGCGAGGCGAATTCGGCGGCCGAGGTGTCGATGCGCTTATAGGCCGGGCGCACATCCAGCGAGTGCCGCAGCTTGCGCACGTCCGATGGCTTGATGTTGGCGAGCTGGGCCAGCCGTGCGTCCGAGAAGCCCATGGATTTGAGCGACCGCAGGTTCACTGCATCCTGCGGCAGGCCGAATTGCTTGACCTTGTTCTCGGTCTCGACGATGCCCAGCATCTGCTCAAGGAACCACGGGTCGATCTTGCAGGCCTCGTGGATATCTTCCAGCGACAGGCCCTTGCGCATGGCTTCGGCCACATGCAGCAGGCGGTCCGGCGTCGGCGTGCCGAGTGCGGCCTTGATGGCGTTCTTGTCTTCGCCTTCGCCCAGGCCCGGAATGCCGATCTCGTTGAGGCCGGTGAGGCCGGTTTCGAGCGAGCGCAAAGCCTTCTGTAGCGATTCCTGGAAGGTGCGGCCGATGGCCATGGCCTCGCCAACCGACTTCATCGAGGTGGTCAGGCGGTTATCGGCGCCGGGGAATTTCTCGAAGGCGAAGCGCGGGATCTTCACCACGACATAGTCGATCGTCGGCTCGAACGAGGCCGGGGTCATGCCGCCGGTAATGTCGTTGTCGAGCTCGTCGAGCGTATAGCCGACCGCCAGCCGCGCCGCGACCTTGGCGATGGGGAAACCCGTCGCCTTCGACGCCAGCGCCGACGAGCGCGACACGCGCGGATTCATCTCGATGACGACCATGCGGCCATCGGCCGGATTGATGCCGAACTGCACGTTCGAGCCGCCGGTCTCGACGCCGATCTCGCGCAAAACCGCCAGCGAGGCGTCGCGCATGATCTGGTATTCCTTGTCCGTCAGCGTCAAAGCAGGCGCCACGGTGATGGAATCACCGGTATGCACGCCCATCGGGTCGATATTCTCGATCGAGCAGATGATGATGCAGTTGTCCTTCTTGTCGCGGACAACCTCCATTTCGTACTCTTTCCAGCCGAGCACGCTTTCCTCGACCAGCACTTCATTGGTCGGGCTGGCATCGACGCCGCTCTCGACGATGGCGAGATATTCCTCGCGGTTATAGGCAATGCCGCCGCCGGTGCCGCCGAGGGTGAACGACGGGCGGATGATGCAGGGCAGGCCGATGACCTCGAGCGCCTGCAGCGCCTCGATAGTGTTATGCGCCAGCATGGAACGCGGGGTTTCCAGCCCGATCCGCTTCATGGCATCGCGGAACAGTTCGCGGTCTTCCGCCATGTCGATGGCCTCGGCCGTCGCGCCGATCATCTCGACGCCGAACTTCTCCAGCACGCCCATCTTGCGGAGGCTCAGCGCGCAATTCAGCGCCGTCTGGCCGCCCATGGTCGGCAGCAGCGCGTCCGGACGTTCCTTCTCGATGATCTTGGCGACCACTTCAGGGGTGATCGGCTCCATGTAAGTCGCGTCGGCCAGGTCCGGATCGGTCATGATCGTCGCCGGATTGGAGTTCACCAGGATGATCCGGTAGCCCTCTTCCTTGAGCGCCTTGCAGGCCTGGGTGCCGGAATAATCGAACTCGCAGGCCTGCCCGATAATGATCGGACCCGCACCGATGATGAGGATCGATTTGATATCGGTACGTTTTGGCATGGCGCTCGCTCAACTCTGGTTCGCGTCTGGGACGCAGGGTCGGGCAAGAAAGAATCACCCGGCTCGTGACCACCCGCACCGCATGCGCACGACAACAGGGCGTTGCTGCGCTTGGGTTAGGCTTGGACCGGGTGGTTAGGTGGGCTGTCTAGCCGAAGAGGGTGGGAAAGGGAAGGGGTGGCGGCAACCGTTGCATCTTAGCGCACGGATAGTCTGCCATGGGGTGGGAGGGCGACTGACGGCTTTTGGCAGACGCATTGCCGATATCGGACGTTTCGGGTAACGCGCGAACCGACAACGTTGTTCGACTCGGCTCGAATCTGCTGAAGTCGGAAAATGTCTAGCAACAGAGCACCTCGCCGACACCACTACATTCCCCGGATGATCCTAAGGAATTTCATCAATGACATGGGAGGGCTGCATTTCTGGCGCCGAAGTTTTGCCGTTGGTGATGTAAAGGTCACCACACCGGAAAACCTGTTCTTGGAAGATGATCTCTACACCTTCATCGGCGACGAGGGTGAACGCGACGTCTCGTTGGAGTATGGCTTCTCGAAACTTGAGTCTACGGGAGCTCAATTCCTCCGCCAACTTCTCGGCATCGTCAGGGCGGGAAAGACGCCCAGAATGGGGAACGAAGTTTGGGAGTTCCTCCACCACTTCCGCTACTATTCGGACAAGCGATCTGCAGCCTGGCATTCCCGTTTCCTAAGCGATGACGAGTTTAACGCCGCTTTAGAAGAGGTTGCCAATCAGCCGCGCTGGACAGATGCCGACAGGGCCTGGATGACTGACCTTGAAGACGTCGACAGGATCAAGCGGAACGCCCGTATTGCTGCTCAAGCATCCGGTCCTCCCGAGGGGCTTCTTGTGGAGATGCGAAGCAGGGGTCTGGCTGTATACTTGGCACCGCGAAATGCCGCCTTCGTTCTTGGAGATCACCCCACCGCAATGGCCAAGGTCGGACCCGCTGCTGAAGAGGCACCTGGCGGCAAAATCTCGTTCATGCCGGTCGCGAGTGACGTTGCGCTCGGCTACTGCTCGCAAGCCAAGACAGTTCACGTAGAGCAGCTCACCAGGGAGCAACTTCGGACGATGAACGAGGCAATGACAAGGCAATCCGTGATGATCGCCGGGCGATCTCATGCTTTGATCGCCTCGTTGTCCCGAGTGAATTACGAAACCCCTGACTACTTCACGACCTCGGAATATCTGCTTGGATGAGGCAGCTTTCCGGCGGACATTCAGGGGTATTTTGCGGAAAGGCGCTTTTGAGCGAAGGTGCAAGAAACCAGACGCTTTTCGCACGGTAGGACTGCATGGTCGAAGGCTCCGAAATCCCCGTCCGCATTGCCCGCCATCAGCTAGGTACCGCGCTTTCGCTATTTATCCGGAACAAGGACCCGCTCTCCGTCCAGGCGCTTGCTTGCGGAGGGAGCGAAGTCATCGAGCGTATCGCCCAAAAGGCCGGCATCACGACGATTTCGACCCATCTCATTGGCACAACCTCATTCCCGGACGTAAAGGCGCTTCGGAAAGAGCGGAACATCTACTGGAACGCGATCAAGCATTACACGCGCACGGATCGCACTGATCCTGACCGAGACGACGAAAAGGTAATGGCCGGCTTTACCGACAAGGCCAACGACGTTGTTCTATTTCTCGGATGGTGGGATTATCTGGCTATCACCAAGCGGTTGCCCGTCGAGGCGCAGGTGTTTCAAGCTTGGTGGTACGGGGTCAACGACAAAGCCATGTACCCTGGCGAGATGCGCGAGAAGGTCAGAATGCTCTTCCCGAACATCATGGCCGATGACCGAGCACAGCAAAAGCGCCGGCTGAACCGGATGATCGAGAAGCACCGGCACAATGAGGAGGTTCTATCCGACGAACGCACAGAAGTTGGCACGTTAGTGCCCTCAGACTGGTAACGACTGACCGCTTTTGTGCTCTGGCGTCTACAGCGCGAATGACTGCATTGGGGTCGGTAACGGCTGCTTCCCTCTCATCCGCTTGACCAGTTTCTCCGAAAAGTTATCCCCGCCCCCAATCGGCTCTGACATACTCCACCCATCCCCGCCGCTCACGCGGTGCCGACGAAGCATCGGGCGGGGAGATGGGTGGATCGGGGTCGCCTGGTCCAGGCAGGGGAAATCGAGCAGCTGCGCTTGCAACATCAGCGTACCTGACCAACCTGCCCAAAACCCCAGTCGTGTGAAGCGGCTTTCGCCTCTTCAATAACTCAAACAGGCGGCGCAAGCCGTCGGGGTGAAAGCCGCTTCATGCCGTGATCTCGCGACGCCGCAAGGCCGGGCGGCGTTCATGCATGTCCTGGGCTACCCACACCGCTCCAACACCTTCCCGATCGCGGATTTTGACCCCTTTGCGCCAAACACGGTCACATCGAACGCCTCCAGTGCACCCGACGCCTTCTGCCGGACATAGGCCACCCGGATCGTTTCCCCCGCCTGCTGCGCGATCCGCGCCCATTGCCGCGCTACCGGGCCGCGCACGATCACTGAGCTGCCGTCGCTGTGGATGAGGGGGATTTCCTGCGCGAAGCTCGTGCCCGAGGTCGCCGAGACGGGGCTGTCTGCGGCAGCGTCGGGGGTAATGGCGACGCTCATCGATCCCGCCTGCGCCACCGCTGCATTGGGCTTGCGGACCCAGAAGCCCAGCGCCAGGTCGCCGCCGCGGCAGGCGAATTGCAGTTGCGCGGCGCCAGTGTCGAAATAGGCGATCGGCACGCTGGCGTTTTCGTAGTGCCACTCTTCGGCCAGAGTCGGTGTGGCAAGCAGCAGAGCGAGGGCGATGGGCAAGGCTTTGGACATGGGTGCTCCCTGAATCGGGGAAACCGTAGTCGGCAGGTTGCGGCGCAGCAACCGACACTGACGTGATTGGCTTAGCCCTGCGATTGCGCCCAGGCCCGCTCGGCCATCTGCTTGAGCAGCAGCGACTCGGCCCAGCGGTCGGTGAGGTCGCGGCCATCGCTGCCCGATATGGCATAGGGCTGCGGACCCAGTTCGCAGGTGAAGGTGAGGCGGGCGTCAGGCGCGGCACGGCGGCGCCAGCTGGCGAAGCCCTCCGTCCACCAGCGTTCGAACTGGTCGAACCATGGCGCATGCTGCGGGAAGCTGATCGGCAACTGCACCTGTCCGCTGCCGGCGACGCGACCGTGAAAGGCCCAGGCATGGTCGAGAATGGTCGAGATCCGGGCGGCGGTGTCCGCGTCGATGGGCAGTTCGAGCTCGCGGGCCACCACATAATGCGACAGGTCGGCCAGCAGCTTGAGATCAGGCAGGCGCTCGATCAGTTCCACCATGACCAGCAGGTCGTTGGAAATGCGGCCGCGATGGGTTTCGAGATAGACCGGAATGTCCGAGGCGGCGATGATCGGGCGGATGGTTTCGAGCAGTTGCACCGCGGCGTCGGCCGTTGGCGGCAGCATGCGAAGCTGCACGTTGAGATGATGGATCGGAAAGCGATGGGCGCGGTTGATGTGATCGCGCAGCGCATCGAGGCTATCGGGCAGGCAGGTGCCTTCGACAATCAGGCCCTCGGCCCTGGCGATATTGGCGACCAGCCGCGCCGCGGCATCGTCTTCCCACATGGCGCCCAGCCCGTCGAAGCTGGCGGTCTTGATCCGCTCGATCTGGGCTTCCAGCGCCGGCTGGACCGGCTCGTCGCGCAGGTTCTGCATGGCCCAGAGTGACTGCAGGATGGCAAGCCTTTGCGCCATGGACGGCTCCTGGTGGTGCGGCGTGATGAGCTCTATCAGGCGGCCTTCATCCCGGGCAAGGCTCGATGTCCTAGCGGGGCAGCGGCGCCACGCGACCCGTCGCATCGCGCCAACCGGCCAGTTTCGCCTGTCGCTGGTCCTCAGCCATGCGCGGGTGAAACTCCCGGCTCTTGTAACGGCGGCTGGCGAAGTCTGCCTGGTCGGGCCACAGCCCGGCGCGCCAGGCTGCGAGCCAGGCGGCGCCCATCGCAATGATTTCCGACGAGTTCGTGCGCACCACCGGCATCAGGGTAATGTCGGCCAGAAATTGCATGTTCCAGTCCGACGCCGTCACGTCGCCATCGGCCCGGATGATGACATCGCTGGTGCTGCCCCAGTCCTCGCGCATGGTCTTGAACAGGTCATGCGACTGATAGCCGGCCGCTTCGAGCGCAGCCCGCACCAGGTCGGCGGGTCGTGTACCAAGGCTCAGGCCGATGATGGCGCCACGGGCTTCGACTTCGAGCCAGTCGGCGCCGCCGCCGATGAAGCCGGGGACCATATAAATCGGCAAGGCCGGGTCCGACGACGCAGCCAGGCCGTCGAGTTGGCCCCAATTGTCGATCAGCGCGATGTCGTCATGCAGCCATTGCAGCCCGCCGCCGACGAATACCACCGCGCCCTCAATGGCGTAGGTCGGCTTGCCGTCGAGCCGGTAGGCAATGGTGGTCAGCAGGCGATTGTCCGAGTTGACGATGTCGTCGCCGGTATTGAGCATGGCAAAGCAGTGCTCGTCATAGGTGGCCTTGAGCATGCCGGGCGCGAAGCAGGCCTGGCCGATCAGCGCCGCCTGCTGATTGCCGACGACGCCCAGGATGGGTACCGGGGCGCCGAAAATGTCAGCCTCGGAGGCCCCATAGTCGTCAGCACTGTCCTTCACCTCGGGCAGGATTTGCGATGGCACGGCGAAGAGATCGAGCAGTTCGCTGTCCCAATTGTTGGTGCCGATATCGAACAGGGACGTCTGGGCCGCATTGGTCGCATCGGTGGCATGCACCTTGCCACCGGTCAGCCGCCAGATCAGGAAACTGTCGATCGTTCCGAATGCCAGTTCGCCGCGCTCGGCTCGTTCACGCGCGCCCTCGACATTGTCGAGCAGCCATTTGATCTTGAGCGCGGAGAAGAACGGATGGATCAGCAGACCCGTCTTCTTGCGAACCATCGGTTCGTGGCCGGCATGGAACAGCTCGCCACAGGCGGAGGCGGTTCGCTGGTCGCGCCAGACGATGGCATTGTGGATGGCTCGCCCTGTGGCGCGATCCCAGACGACGACCGTCGAACGCTGGTTGGCAATGCCAATGCCGGCAATGTCGCGGGCTGTGATGCCGGCGCGCCGGATTGCCGTTTCGCAGGCCCACAGGCAGGTCGCCCAGATTTCCTCCGGCACCTGCTCTACCCGGTCGGGCTCGAACTGGTGCTGGGTGACCTCCATGCTGCCTTCGCCGACAATATCCTGCGCGGGGTCGAAGACAAGCGCCCGTGTCGCTGTCGTGCTCTGGTCGATGACGAGGATATGGGTGGGCATGGCACCTGGTGACGCAGGATCGGTGATCGCCAACACCTAGCCCAAGCCTCGATAGAAACACCATCGGAATCCTGTCGGCCTTCAGTCTCTCCCGATCGCGCCCATGAGCATGTCGGCGAGAAAGTCGAACACCAGACGGATGCGGCGACTAGTGTGCAATTCGCGATGGGTCGCGAGCCACATCGGCACGGGGAAGGGCGCTATCCCGGGCAAAACCGGTTCCACGCTTGGATCGGCGTCGGCGACCAGGCTGAACATGACGCCGGGGCCAAGGCCCTGCCGGATCATTTCCCAGGCGACGACGACGCTACCCGACGTCCAGGTGAAACTGCTCGCCGTCACCGGCAGACCCCGGGCATTGAGCTCCGCTACAAGGTCACCGGTTTCGGTGTAACCGATCAGCGCGGCACCAGCGAGGTCGGCACCCGTGGCGGGGCGTCCATGCCGATCAAGCCAGCTGGTCGCCGCATAGAGGCGCGCCGTCGTATCCGGGCAGCGCCGCGCCACCAGGTCGGGCTGGGTAGGGCGAAGATGCCGGATGGCGATATCGGCCTCGCGGCGCATCAAGTCGCTCACCGTATTGGCGGCAACCACATCGATCTGGATGCTGGGGGCAATCTCGTGCAGCCGCTTGAGGGCGTTCGGCAGCAGATAAGTGGCGACCACGTCGCTGGCCGAAATGCGCACCAGGCCGGAAATGGATTGCGACTGGCTCGATGCTGCCAGCGAGACACGGCGCGCTGCTTCGCCCATGTCGCGCACGGACCCAGCAAGCTCAGCCCCCGCACTGGTCAGCACAAGCGCGCGGCCCAATCGTTCGAACAGCATCACGCCAAGATCGCGCTCGAGCGCCGCGACCTGCCGGCTTAGGGTGGGCTGGGTCAGGCCAAGGCTGCGCGCCGCCGCCGACAACGAGCCAGTCTCCACGGTGGCGAGAAAGGCGCGGATCTGGTTCCAGTCGAAGGCGCCAAGGTTGCTACTCATGCAAATACGTATATCGCTATTCCAGATTTCAGCAATTTCGTTGAGTGATCGAAGGTGCGATTTTGGTGCGAGAGCGGGAGACCAGAATGGCGATGGCTGAAGCAAGCAGGTTTTGGGACCGGATGGCCGACAAGTATGCGCGTCAGCCCATTGCCGACGAAGCCGCCTATCGCACCAAGCTCCAGGCCACGCAGCGCTACTTCCGGCCCGACATGGAGGTGCTTGATTTTGGCTGTGGTACCGGCGGCACGGCCATCATCCACGCTCCATTCGTCCGGCACATCACGGCGATCGATTTCTCCGAAGGCATGCTCGACATCGCCCGAACCAAGGCCAGGGAAGCAAGGGTCGACAATGTCAGCTTCGAGCGCGCCGATATCGGGGATATGGCAGAGGAGCACGGCCGCTACGATGCCATTTTGGGTCTCAGCATCCTGCACCTGCTGCCCGACAAGGCCGCTGTCATCGCCAAGGTCTTTCGCATGCTGAAGCCGGGTGGTTACTTCATCTCCAGCACGACATGCATCGGCGACACGATGCCATTCTTCAAATTCCTCGCGCCGATCGGCAAGGCGCTTGGCGCCCTGC
The DNA here is from genome assembly GCF_021729885.1 of Devosia sp. SL43. Lineage (NCBI taxonomy): Bacteria > Pseudomonadati > Pseudomonadota > Alphaproteobacteria > Hyphomicrobiales > Devosiaceae > Devosia > Devosia sp. SL43. Next base: position 1,403,017 of record NZ_CP063401.1, on the reverse strand, counting down.
CGCACCTGGATGTGATGACCAGCGCGCAACTGGTGCACAGCCTGTCGTCAGCGGGCTTTGCCATTGTCCATCAATGGCAGCCGGGCAAGGGCAAGGCCGTGTTCATCGTCGCGCAGAAGCCCGTTGTGGCCTAAACGACCAACGTCACCGACTACGCCAGGAAGCGCCGGATTTCTGATGCGTCGCTCATACAGCTGCGACAATCACGCCTGCTGGAGTCGATGCGGGAATACACCGGCTGTTAAGGCTAATGCCCTGATAGTGCTGGCGCGGTCGACCGTGTTCTGTCGGCGACTTGCCTATTGTCGAGAGTACGGGTGCCATGCGTCTCATAATCGGTATCGTTGTGGTCGTTGCCTGCGTCATGGGCGGCTATGCCGGCGTTGGTGGGCACTTCATCGTGCTATGGCAGCCGATGGAATTTCTCATCATTCTGGGCGCGGCCATCGGCGCGTTCGTGATCGGCAATACCGGTCCGGTGATCAAGGGCACGCTGGGGTCCTTCGGCACGCTGTTCAAGGGGCCGAAATACAAGAAGGCCGCCTATGTCGAGCTGCTGGCAATGCAGTTCAGCCTCTACAAGCTCGTGCAATCCAAGGGCATCCTGGCGCTGGAGCAGCACATCGAAAATCCGCATGAATCGACGCTGTTCAACCGGTTTCCGCTTTTCGCCAAGGACCACCATGCCGTCGAGTTCGTGTGCGACTACCTGCGCATGGTGACGCTGGGTTCCAACAATGTGCATGAGATGGAAGCGCTCATGGACGAGGAACTCGAAACGCACCACCAGGAGCAGCACCGTATCGTGGCTGCCGTGCAGGCCCTGGCCGACGGCACGCCTGCTCTGGGCATCGTGGCCGCCGTGCTCGGCGTGATCCATACCATGGGCGCCATCAGCGAGCCGCCCGAAGTGCTGGGCCACATGATCGGTGGCGCTCTCGTGGGTACGTTCTTCGGCGTTTTCGTCGCCTATGGCTTCTTTGCGCCCTTTGCCCAGTCGTTGGGCAATATCTACCAGGCCGAATCCAAGTATTTCCAGTGCCTCAAGGCAGGCATGCTGGCCCATATCAGCGGTCAGGTGCCGGTCATGGCCATCGAATTTGCCCGCAAGGCGCTGCTGTCGGAAGACCGTCCGACCTTCGCCGAGGTTGATGCAGCGACATCCAACATGCCCGCTGCGACTTGAGCCAAGGATAGCTAGACCATGGCCGGGTACGACCAGCCGATCATCATCAAGAAGGTCAAGAAGGCCGCCCATGGTCACCATGGCGGCGCCTGGAAGATCGCTTACGCCGACTTCGTGACGGCAATGATGGCCTTCTTCCTGCTGCTCTGGCTGATCAGTATGACCACGCCGGAGCAGAAGGAAGGGCTGGCCGACTATTTCTCGCCACCCAATGTGTCGCTGACCACAAGCGGCGCTGGCGGCATCATGGGCGGTACGGCCCTCGATACCGATGGTGCCCGCATGGCCGGCTCGTCCGTCGATGGTATGCGCGACGTCTCGATCTCGCCTGAAAGCACCAGCAAGGGTCAGCCAGATGCCGGCACCGGCGGTCGTGAGGGTGATGATGGCGAAGCCGATGCTGCAATGGGTGCCGCCAATGCGGACCTGAAGTCGAGTAACGATCAGGCCTTCCACAGCGCCGCCGCCAGCATTCGCCAGGCCTGGCAGGCCCTGCCGGATATCACCGAGATTTCCGACAACCTGCTGCTCGAAGTGACCGAAGAGGGCCTCGATATCCAGATTGTCGATCAGGAAGGGCGCCCGATGTTCCCGGAAGGGTCGAAATACCCCACCGAGGAAGCGCGCGTCGCCATCGCTGCCCTGGGACCGATCCTGCAGAAACTGTCCAACCAGATCACCATCTCGGGCCATGTCGCGGCAGGCGGCAACTACGCCAATCCTCGCTACGGCTCGTGGGAGCTATCCGCCGACCGCGCCAACGTCGTGCGTGCGCTGCTGGGAGAGTTCGGCCTGGCTGACGACCGCATCAAGTCGGTCAGTGGCCGCTCGACCTCCGACCCGTTCTTCCCCAACGACCCCTATCAGGCGGCCAACGAGCGCATCAAGATTACCGTGCTCAACGAGGCCCCACCGGTTCCGAACAACCTCGGTTTCTAGCCGCAGAGGGTTGGCCGATTGCCGAAGCGATGCCAGAATGACGGCATTGCTGTCGGAGATTTGCCATGTGCCGGAACATCAAGCCGCTGTTCAATTTTGAACCGCCCGCCACGGTGAACGAGATGCACGACGCTTCCTTGCAGTTCGTGCGCAAGATTTCCGGCTTTGCCCAGCCGTCCCATGCCAACGAAGCTGCCTTCCACGAGGCCGTGGAGGATATCGAGAAGGTGTTGCGCAAGCTGCTGAAGTCGCTTGAGACCAATGCACCACCCAAGGACCGCGAAGTCGAGGCGGAAAAGCGCCGGGAGAAGTCTAAACTGCGCTTCGCCCGCGCCTGATCATTCCTCGGGTTCGGTGGTGAAGAGCAGGGGATAGCCTTTATTGCGCGCCGCCTCAGTGGCACGCGTGGCCTTCTCCTCGGCGACTTCCTTGGTGAAGACGGCAACCACGCACGCGCCCTTGGTGTGGGCCGTCAGCATGATGACGTTGGCCTGCGCTTCGGGCACGCGAAACTCGGCCTTGAGCAGCCGCACCACGAAGTCGCGCGGCGTGAAATCGTCATTGACCAGGATAACCTTGTGCAGCGGCGGTCTGGCGGGCTTGAGGACGGTCTTGGTGCGGGGCTTGGTGCCGGTCTCTGCCATGGGGCGTCTCCTGCTGATTGGTGCGCATTCTAGCACAGATATGACGTCTATACTGTGATCGCGGAACGCTCAGCCTGTGCTCGGCGTTTATCCTGAAGAAATGTCAGGATAGACCACCATGCTCAAGCTGCTCATTCTGCTCGTCGTCGTCGCCTTGGTCTCCGGTGCGCTGGGCTTTACTGGTCTGGCTGCAGGTGCCGCCTTTGCGGCCAAGCTCGTCTTTGGTTTGATGCTGGCGGGCATCGTCATCCTGCTGGCGCTGGCGTTCCTGGGGATCGCTGCGCTCACCTGATGCCTACAGCTTCAGCTTGAAGCCCTCGTGGCTCTTGGTGAAGCCGAGCTTCTCATAGAAGCGGTGGGCGTCCAGTCGGAGCTTGTTCGAGGTCAACTGCACCACGCCGCAGTCTTCCTCCCGGCACCGCTCGATTGCCCATTGCACCATCTGCGTACCCAGGCCAGTGCCGCGCTGGTCGGCGCGGATATGGACGTTTTCCAGCATCCCCCTTCGCATGCCGAAATTGGGCATGCCCGGAATGAAGCTGAGTTGAATGGTGCCGACTACTTCGCCGTTCTTTTCTGCCACGACCAACTGGTGGTTGGCATCGGCGGTGATTTCATCGAAAGCAGCGCGATACCGTGGATCGCTGAGACTTGCCGGATCAAGCGGTGGCGTATCTGTCCCACGCGCGTCGCCAGCATGGCTGAGCTGGATGATAGTGGCGATATCGGCGGGCGTGGCGTCGCGAAAGGTCAGGTCAGTCATGGAAGCCTCGTGATGGCTGACGTTTACGCGCAAGGGCAGATCTTGGGCAAGCCAAGGGCAGATCTTGGGCAAGCGCAGTTCGCGCGCGGCGCGGGGCGAGCAATCGCGCGAGGCCGATAACCAGCATGGCGATCACTGCAGGGCCGATGGCCAGCCACGAGCCGGATGCCAACAGCGCACCCGTGCCGGCCCACATGATCGAGGCAAAGGCCTCGCTCAGCGTGGCGGCGCGGGAGGCGACCTGGCGGCGGCGGAACATGCTCCGCTTGGCGACGACACGGAACCACAGCTGGATCGCGGTCGCCGAGCCGGCCGACAAGGCGGCGCATAAGGCTGTGACGAGCGCGGCGCCTGGCGAACTGATCGCCATCAGCAACAGCAGCGGTGTGAGGACGATCGCGATGACCGTGAGCACCGCTTCGATCTTTGCGATCAGCACCGAGCGTGGCGCGACAGGTGCCGTGACTACCAGGTCGTGCGCGTCCTCGCCTGAAATGGCGAGCCAGGCGAGACCGCCGGCGAGTTGACCCGCGGCCATGACCAGAACCGGCACAACCACCACGAAGGCTCCGGCGCTGTTGCCGAAGTTCATCCACAACAGCAAGGCTGGCGGTACGAGATAGAGGATCTGCATCAGCGTCTGCGACAGCAGCCACGGATCCCGCTGCAACAGCCGCCATTCCTTGAGCCGCAGCACCTGCCGTTGCGAGGCCGGATGGAAGCGTCGAGCCGATGGCCGGCGCTGGCTGGCCACGTGGTTGAGCCCTGCCGCCGAGATGGCCAGGCGACCATAGCTTGATGCTGATGCCACGATGGCCACCAGCAGCGCGCCAAGGCCGATGGCGAGGACGATGGCCAATGCATTCAGGTCACCCATTGCCGCCTTGGCGGGCAGCCAGAAGCCGCTATCGATGCCCGGCGCAGCGTCTATTACGGCCTGCGACTGGAACAGCGTGAACCGCGACATGTCGCCATAGTAGAGGATGGCCGCGCCCTGCACGCCGATGACGAAGCCGGCGCCGACAATGCCGGCAACGATCTGGGAGATGAACCGTGTCTGGCGCGGGCCGACCAGCTTGAACAGCAACATGGTGACAGCCACCGAAATGGCGGTCGAAATGGCGCCCATCGCGACCACCACGCCATAGGCGGCGAACCACCGCTGTCCGTCGAACAAAGCCAGCATGTTGATCAGAGGACTGGCGAGCAGGCCGGTGAAGACAATACTGGTCAGCGCGACCGAGCCGGTGCGCACGGCGAACAGCCGTCGCGACGAGGCAGGGGACGACAGAACAAGGTCAAGATCGGAGCGGCCATAGTAGACCCGCGTGACTGCCTCCAGCGCCTGCGACAGCATCACGGTCCAGAACAGCATGCCCGTGCCCGTGAGCATCACCAGGCTTCCGGCATCGGACTGGATGCCGCCGGAGGCCCAGTTGCGCACCAGGCCAAAGGCCATCAGGTGCAACACCAGCGTGACGACAGCGATGAAGATGACGATCCCGATGCCACGATTGCGGCTGCCGCCGGTCAGCATGGCGACGACTTCTCGCCAGGCGAGCGTCAGCTCGTGCCGGGCGAACCAGAGGGTCGAGGTCGGGGCCAGGCTCATGCCGCTTCCGCGCTCTGTGCCACAAGATCGAGAAAGATGTCTTCCAGGCTCGATTCCCGTCCGATCCGCGTCCGCAGCTCGGCCAGCGTCCCTTCGGCGATCAGTCGACCGTTGGCGATGACGCCGATGCGCTCGGCCATGCGCTCGGCCACCTCGAGAATGTGGGTGGTCATGATGACGGTGACGCCATCGCGGACCTTGCCCAGCAGCACATCCTTTACTTGGCGGGCCGAGCCCGCATCGAGCCCGGTCAGGGGCTCGTCGAGAATGATCAGCCTGGGGTCATGCACCAGCGCCCCGGCCAGCGCCACCTTCTGCAGCATGCCCTTGGAAAAACCGCCGCAGAGTTCGTTGGCGTGCGGTCGCAGGCCGAGCCAGTCGATCAGCTCATTGGCCTTGGCCTCGGCGGTGCGCATATCGATCTGCCAGAGACCGGCAACGAATTCGAGATATTCCAGCGGCGTCAGCCGGTCATAGACCATGGGCTCGTCCGACACCCAGGCGACGATGCGCTTGGCGGCGATGGGGTCGCGCCGCGCGTCGATGCCGAAGATCGAAATGCCGCCCTGATCCGGCTGCAGCAGGCCGGCGACCATGCGCAGGATGGTGGTCTTGCCAGCTCCATTGGGCCCGAGCAGGGCGTAGAATTCGCCCGCCCGTACCGTCAGGTCCAGATTATCGACCACCCTGCGGTCAAAGCTCTTGGCGAGATTGGTGATGGCGAGGGCAGGGGCGGTCATGGCGTCGCTCCGGAAGAAAGCGCCAAAGCCTATCGCGCAGCCCTTACACGCGCATGAATCGACAGCGTTAAGATTTCGCCGCAGTGACGCTACGCGTAGCGATCCAGTGTCAGGCGGAGTGGCTCGGCCTGAGCCGCTGCTGCAACAGTGCGCCGACCGGCCAGTGAGCCGCCGAACGAGACGGCATCCGTCGCTATTGGCGTCTCCGCGCCAGCCTTGGCCGCCGGGTCCTCGAATCTCTTGGCTTTCGAGACGTCGTCGCAATTGCGGCAGACATAGCCGTTGACGGTGATCGGCTTGGGATAGTCGCTGCTGATGGCCATGGCGCACTCGGGAGACGATCTCCCCGTCATTCGCAGCCTGATCGACAAACGTTACGGCCGCCGGCGCTTGCGCCGGCGGCCGTGCAAATATGGTTAATGAAACATTCAGGCGATGGTGAGCTTCACATCGACATTGCCGCGCGTTGCATTGGAATAGGGGCAAACGCCATGCGCCTTGTGGACCAGCGCCTCGGCGTCTTCCTTGGAGAAGCCGGGCAGCGTCACCTTGAGCTCGACCGCGATGTTGAAGCCGTGGGCGCCTTCATTGGCGTTCTCGCCGAAGGACACCGATGCGTCGATGGTGGTTTCGTCTGGCACCTTGATCTTGTCGCCGCGCGCGACGGCCTTGATGGCGCCGAGGAAGCAAGCCGAGTAGCCGGCCGCGAAAAGCTGCTCCGGATTGGTGCCCGGGCCGCCATTGCCGCCCATTTCCTTGGGGGTGTCGAGCGTCACCGACAGGCGGCCGTCATCGGTCGCGCTGGTGCCGGTGCGGCCACCGGTGGTGTGAGCGTGGGCGGTATAGACCGCGGCTTTGATCGAGGACATCGGAAACTCCTTGGTTATCAAGTTGGCGGCCGTTCAATAGCGTACAATTAAATTGTGTGCAATCGAAAAAATGCGTGCTACGATGATTTTGTTCTCAGGATGGAAGATGCCCATGGCCAAGACGGCTGATCCGCTGCAACTCGATTCCATGCTGTGCTTCGCGGTCTACGCTGCGGGCCACGCCTTCACGCGCTTCTACAAGCCGCGCCTCGACGCTTTGGGGCTCACCTATCCGCAATACCTGGTGTTCCTGGTGCTCTGGGAAGCCGACGGTCTCACGGTAAAGGCGCTGGGGGACAAATTGTTCCTCGATTCGGGCACCATCACGCCGCTGCTCAAGCGCCTGGAGGCGCGCGGATTGGTGCGACGGCAGCGTGATGAGGAGGATGAGCGCCAGGTCCGCATCTTCCTCACCGAAGAGGGCAGGGGCCTGCGCGCCAAGGCGCTTGCCGTGCCGCTGGCCGTTGGCCAGGCGCTGGGCGGCGAGCCGGAAGACGCTGCCACCCTCCGCCAAAGCCTGCACCTGCTGCGCCAGCGGTTGGATGCCAGTAATTGAAGTGCCGCGCCCTCGTGGTTCGAGGCGCTGAAGAAGCGCACCTCACCATGAGGACTGTTGATGCACGTGTTCCCAGTAGCCCTCATGGTGAGGTGCGAGCTCTTGCGAGCCTCGAACCACGAGGGCGTGGCACAAATGTAGCTCAGCTCAGCGCAGCCCGACCGGGTCGACCATGCCCGATGCGCAGCCGCCCTCGGTCGGACCTGCTGCCGCGATGAGTGTCGCAAGATCGTCTGGCCCATCGATCGTCCCGGTCAGCCCGATCGTGAGTTCAGTGATGATGGTCCGGTTGCCATCCGGTTCGCATTCCATGCGCACGCGCTCGCCGGCGCCCGGTCCGAAAGCCTGATCGAAGGCATCACGAACCTGCCGCAGCGTGATCTTGCGGCCGATATTGCTGGCGAACAGGTCCACCACTTCAGAGGTATTGAGCGCCAGCATCAGGTCAGTGGCGTCGCGATAATACTCCTCCGCCGACGTGCCGTAGCAGGTGCCATGCTTGGTCCATTCATGCCGGTCGAGCGCCGACAGCGTGCCGGGCATGACCTCGTTTAGTTCTGCCCGCAGCTCAGGCGATAACCGCACCTCCGGCAGGCTGCGCCAGCGGCCATTCTCGCTGGCCCAGCGATCATCCTCCAACACGCCGCAGAATTGGTTGCTGCGCGGCTGCGGCCACAATCCGTGCAGGGCAAAATGCATCGCCTCGAAACTGCGCTCGGTCTGCCGCTCGCATTCAGGCTTGCCGGAAACCGTCTCGCAGAAAGCCGGCTGCCAGTTGATAGCAAGGATATACTGCGTACCGCGATAGGTCGGGGCAGGGGCGGGCGGTGGTGGCTCGGCGATCTGTCCCTCGGCATCGGTCGCCCGCGTCCCGCAATCGACTGCCACCCAGCGTCGCTCCGGCGATGCGCCAGGCACCACGATCCACAGATGCGTCGGGTTGGCGGTGTTGCCGGCGACCAGGTCATAGGCCGTGCCGGGACGGATCTGGATATTGCCCGGATTGGTTTCCCGGCTGATCGACTGGAATGCCGGGCAGGCCTTGGTGGCGGTAAAGTAGCCCGTCAGCGGCACTTCGGCATGGGCGGGCAGGGTCGACAGCGCAAGCATCGCCAGAGCCAGAAGTCGCCGCATACCACCCTCCAAACAATGAGGGAGCCGTCAGGCCCCCTCACACAGTCCTCAGCTTACACGTCAGAGCGTGATGCGATAGAGCCCGAAGCCGTCGGCATTGGTCTCGCCGGTCGCCTCGAGCTTGACCGCCGTGACATCGTCCACATACTCGGACGCCTTGGGGCCGGTGGCGAACAGCACGGTCGTGTCGCCGATCGGGGCCAGCGACCAGTTGCTGTCGGCCGACGGGTTGATCGTGCCGTTCTCGACGATGAAGCGCACGATCAGGTCGCGGTTGGTGTCGGGCCCCTTGAACACGATCACGTCCGGCCCGATGCCGGGGAACGTGCCGCCGCCGCCAGCGCGGTAGTTGTTGGACGCCACGATGAACTCTGCCGCCGGATCGATCGGCGCGCCGTCAAACATCAGGTCGATGATGCGGTTGGCGTCCGGGTTCGGCTCTTCCTTGCCGTCGGACGAGTACTTGGAAGGCTGGGTGAGGTCAATCTTGTAGGTCACCCCGTCGATCACGTCGAAATTGTAGGACGGGAAATCGGGGTTGATCAGCTCGGCGTCGACAGCACCCTTCTCGACCTGATTGAAAATGCCGGCCGAGCGTTCGAGCCAGTTCTTCACATCCGCGCCGGTGATTTTCACCGCCTGGATGGTGTTGGGATAGAGGTAGAGGTCGGCGACATTCTTGATCGCCACCGGGCCTACGGGGACATCGGTATAATAGTCCGGACCGCCACGACCGCCAGCTTTGAACGGGGCTGCCGCCGACAGGATGGGCAGGCTTTCCCATTCGGTGCCCTTCATCATCTGGGCGATGTACCAGGTCTGCGCCTGGCTCACGATCTGCACCGACGGATCATCGGCGACAAGCGCGAAGTACGAATAGAGCGGCGCCGAGGTCTCGCCGACCGGACGACGGATATATTCGATGGTTTCCTTGTGATCGGCGTCGGCGGCGGCAGTCACCTCGGCCTCGTCCTCGACCAGCGCATTGACCTTGCCGTCGACCCGCTCGGAGATGGGACGGGCTTCCGACGTATGCGAGGCGATGGTCCACTTGCCGTCGGCATCCTGCTCGAGCAGCAGGTCGATCAGGCCCATATGCGAGCCCCAGAAGCCGGCCATCACGGCTGGCTTGCCGCTCAGCGTACCGGCTTCGATATCGGCGCCTTCGACGCCCTCGTAGTCGGGGCCGGGGAACACCAGATGCTGATGACCGGTCACCACGACATCAATGCCTTCGACGGCAGCCAGTTGCAGCGAGGCATTCTCGGCGCCGGTGGTCTGATCGGCGGCAATGCCCGAATGCGACAAGGCGATGATCAGCTCGGCGCCTTCTTCCTTCATCCGAGGCACATAGGCCGTGGCCGTCTCGACGATATCGCGAGTGTTGACCTTGCCCAGCAGGTGGGTCGAATCCCAGGTCATAATCTGCGGCGGCAGGAAGCCGATCAGGCCGATCTTGATGGTCTTGGTGGCGCCTGAACCGTCGGTCAGTTCCTTTTCGACGATCAGGTAGGGCTTGATATAGGTGGTGTCGCTGAGCGGATCGGCGGCCAGCTCACCCTTGACCAGGTTGGCGGAGACGAAGGGAAATTCGGCACCGGCCAGGGCCTTGTCGAGGTATTCGAGGCCGTAGTTGAACTCGTGATTGCCCAGCGTCGCGGCTTCATAGCCCAGGGTGTTCATGGCTGATATGATGGGATGGACGTTGCCGTCGAGGCCCTTCTCATAGGCGATGTAGTCGCCCATCGGGTTGCCCTGAATGATGTCGCCATTGTCGATCAGCATCGAATTGCCGGCCTCGGCGCGGATGGCCTCGATCAGCGAGGCAGTACGGGCGAGACCCATCGTGTCGTTGGGGGCGTCGGCATAATAGTCATAAGCGAAGACCGCGACATGCAGGTCGGTGGTCTCGATAATGCGCAAATGCGCCTGGTTCGCCTGCGCCATAGTGGCAAAAGGATGCATGGCGGCCATGGCTCCAACACTGGCCGACCCGGCCAGAAAAGTCCGTCGAGAAATCTTTGGCAGGAAATTCATTGATCGTCTCCCTGAGGCGTTCATTTTGCTGAACTGAACATCCGGGGGCGCCGCGCTCCCGGACACGGGGCTTAGCCCCGCCGCGTAACACTCCTCACGGAGCGCTGTTGCTCATGCCGCCGGCAGGTGACGCTGGAATGACGGCCGCGAGCGAAGCTAGGAGTTTTTGACCAGTTGGTCAATTTGTGACAGTGCGGGATATTGGTGCTCGTTGCCCACCCCCCTCCCAGCCTCCCCCTTCAAGTGGGGAGGTGCGCCTGGTGGTTGAGACTCGATCGCGCTCCAAGAGTGGAGCGGACACCTCCCCCTAGATGGGGGGTAGTGCAGCTAGGTCCATAGGGCCGTAGCGAAACTAGGTGGGGGTGGGCCACACACTTGAAACCCCAACTTATCCCTCTTATCCCCACCCCCAAATCCTCCCGTACACTCCCCTCATCACCCCACACGGCGGCCTGCAGGCGAACAGTGGTGAGGTGAGCCGGGTGGGGATTTTGCCTTCTCCCACAGGTTCGCGTTTCGGCCGTGGGTTGCTATGACTTCCCGCCGCCGGAAACGTTCCAAAAACCGGCACCCCGAGACGGCTTCCGTCTCAATAAAAACTAAACTCAGAGGCGAAAGCCGTCTCGGGGTCTGCCCACCATTCGACAACCGCGTCACAGGCGGCGCTTCTACACGTCCGCACAGCGGAACCGTTTGCATCGGCCCGGCTTGTTGCTAATGCTTAAGGCAACCGGAGAATACATCCATGAAATGGCGCGGCAGGCAGCAGAGTTCGAACATCGAGGATCGTCGCGGCCAGACCGGCGGTGGACTTGGGGGGCTCGGCGGTAGCCCGTTCGGCAATCGTGGCGGCGTCCGGCTGCCAACAGGCGGTGGCGCGCGCGGCGGCATGGGCAGCATCCTGGGCATCGTCGTGGTGCTCGGGCTGATCTGGCTGGTGACGGGCACCAATCCACTGGACATGCTGACCGGCAGCACCAACTCCGGCACGACGGCCAATTCATCGAGCCAGGTTCCCACCACTGGCGAGCAGTCCGAACTGCGAGACTTCGTCGGCGTGGTGGTCAAGGAAACCGAAGACCTGTGGGGCGGCGTCTTTGCCCAGCAGAATGAGACCTATCCCGCCCCCAAGGTCGTGTTGTTCAGCAATCAGGTCGATACGGCCTGCGGCGCCGCCGATTCGAGCACGGGCCCGTTCTATTGCCCTGGCGACCAGAAGGTCTATATCGACCTGAGCTTCTACGATCAGTTGCGCGAGCAGTTTGGCGCGCCGGGCGATTTCGCCCAAGCCTACGTGCTGGCGCACGAGGTGGGTCACCACATCCAGAACATCACCGGCGTGCTGCCCGAGTTCAACCAGCGCCGCGCCAGCATGAGCCAGGAAGAGGCCAATGCCTATTCGGTCCGCGTCGAGCTGCAGGCCGATTGCTATGCCGGTGTCTGGGCCAACTATGCCGGCCAGGAAGACCTGCTCGACAATGGCGACATCGAGGAAGCCCTCAACGCCGCCAACCAGATCGGCGACGATACGCTGCAGAAGCGCATGCAGGGCTTTGCCGTCCCGAAAACCTTCAACCACGGCACGTCGGCCCAACGCAAAACCTGGTTCGAACGCGGTTATACTTCTGGCAATCCAGGTGATTGTGATACGTTCTCGGGCAACGTGTAACGATACAAGCGACGGACTGAACAGTGCTGGGTATCCCCGACAGCGTAATGCCGCACGTGCGGCGCTTCGGCTTTTCCGGCGCGACCGCGCTGAGCGTGGTCGTGGTCATGATTTTCGGCATCAATCCGGTCACGGTGCTGACCGGGCAGGTGGCCGAACCGCTGCCGCATACGACGCTGACCGCCCTCGAGGCGATCAAGGCCGGCGAGGGCACGCCAGAGGATCTGGTTGGTGCCGTCGAGCGGGAGGCCAATGGCTTCTGGGAACGCGCCTTCCGCAGCGCCGCCGTCTACTACCCGCCGGTCGCCCTCAAGATGGTGCCGTCGAGCCGTGAGCTGGGCTGCGGTATGGCTGGTTCGGACGTCGGCACCTTCTACTGCCCCGACGACAGCACGGTTTATGTCGACATGACGCGTTATGCCGACCTGGTTTCGGCCTTCCCCGAGCAGGGGCATAAGGCCGAGGGCTACCTGATCGGCCTGGCCTACGGCCACCATGTGCTGGCGGCAGTCAAGGCCTATGACGAGCTGGCGGCGCTCGATGCCGCAGCCAGGCCCGCACTCGAGCAACAGATCGGCGCCCGCGCCGCCTGCTATGCCGGCGCCTGGACCAAATGGGCCGGCCTAGAAGAACTGCTCGACGACCCGGCCATGGTCTCGGCCATCGATTCGGTCGGCACGGGCAACGACGTCGCCGTCATGCCCTCGCGGCCCGCAGTCCCCCGGGCGCTGACGCCACCGAGCGCGGACTTCCGTAAGCTGGGCTTCGACCTCGGCTACGGCATCCCTGCCGCCGGGAGCTGCCGGCCGGAGAAGGTCGTGGAGCCAATCTAGAGGCGCGGCGCCAGTGTCTCGATGTAGAAGCGGACGATTTCGCCCGTCCTTTCCAATGGATTGAGGCCGGTAGCACCGGTCGCCGACAGCATGGTGCCCAATGTGCTCTCGGACTGGGCGTTGCCGCTGACGATGTCGGAGAGAACGCCGCACTGAATCGTGCGAATTCTGCGGCCAGCGCTATTGGCCAGCGATGCCGCAAACAGATGCGCCGAATCAAGATTGACGATGTCACAGCCGGCAGCCCGATAGCCGTCCAATAGCGCATCGCTTTCGCGATAGATGGCGTCGCCCGTTCCGGCCTGAACGCCGGTCATGCTTGGCCATAGGCCGGCAATCGTTGTCCGCAGTCCCTCATCGGCAGAGACAATCTTATCCCCGCTGTAGTGCGGCGTTGTACCATCGAACCCATGTGCGTCATCGACACGGTAGAAGTCACCCATGACAAGACCTTTGGTCCCCAGTCCACCGGCCAGGCCATAGGCAAGGATGGTCTCGATGCCGTAGTAGGCCAGTTCTTCCACCGTCGCCGAAGAAACGGGGCCGCCATAGACATGCGCCAGCGACAGAAACCGGCGCCCGCCATGGCTCAGAATCCGGACGCTGTCAGGCGAGACGTGGATGAAATGCTGGTCGGTGACACGCTGGGGCGCGTAGTCATCAATGGCCTTTGGCGGCGGGCAATAGCCGATCAACGCGATGCTGACATCGCCAAATACATCTGGGCCAAAGCGCTCTCCGACGAGGCTCCTCGGCGTCAGGTGGTATTCACCATGGCCCGCCATGGTTCACGCCGCGGGTGCGGCGTGTTCGGGCTTGGCGTCCATGCCCTTTTGGGCGCGGACATGATTCATGAAGCGCGTGAACAGGTAGTGGCTGTCGCGCGGGCCGGGGCTGGCTTCGGGGTGGTACTGCACCGAGAAGATCGGCTTGCCGTCGACGCTGAGACCGGCGTTGGACTGGTCGAACAGCGAGATGTGGGTCTCGGTCACGCCAGCCGGAAGGCTTGCCTTGTCCACGGCAAAGCCGTGGTTCATCGAGGTGATTTCAACCTTGCCCGTCGTCAGGTCCTTGACCGGATGGTTGGCGCCGTGATGCCCCTGATGCATCTTGGACGTCGTGCCGCCCAATGCGAGGCCGAGCAACTGGTGGCCGAGGCAGATGCCAAACACAGGCTTGCCTGTTTCCATCAGCTTCTGGATCGTCGGCACGGCATACTTGCCGGTCGCGGCCGGGTCGCCCGGGCCGTTGCTGAGGAAGATGCCATCGGGATTGTGCGACAGCACATCGGCCGCGGTCGCCGTTGCCGGAACCACGGTGACCTTGGCGCCCTGGTCGGCAAGGCAGCGCAGGATGTTGCGCTTGGCGCCGTAGTCGATGGCCACGATGTGGAAATCGGGGTTCTCGACCTTGCCGTAGCCCTTGTCCCATTCCCAGCCAGTCTGGTCCCAGTGATAGGTCTGGGCGGTGGTGACTTCCTTGGCCAGGTCGAGCCCTTCAAGGCCCGGAAAGGCCCTGAGCTCAGCCATGATCGAGCCTTCATCGAACATGCCGGTCGGTTCGTGGGCAATGACGCCATTGGGCATGCCATGCTCGCGGATCTGGGCAGTCAGGGCGCGGGTGTCGATGCCGGTGATGCCCACGATGTTGCGCTTCTTGAGCCAGGCATCGAGCTTTTCGGCAGCACGGTAGTTAGACGGATTGGTGATATCGGCCTTGAGCACAACGCCACGGACGCCCGAAAGCGCGGCCATGTTGACCGTCTCGATGTCCTCGTCATTGGTACCGACATTGCCGATATGGGGAAAGGTGAAGGTAATGATCTGGCCGGCATAGGATGGGTCCGTGAGGACTTCCTGATAACCGGTCATGGCGGTGTTGAAGCACACTTCGCCGGCCGCGTGGCCGATCGCACCGATACCGCGGCCTTCCAGGCGCGTACCGTCTGCAAGGATCAGAAGGGCGGTCGCGGGGGATTGCTGCCAGCCGGTCACGGTGGGCCTCCAAGGATTGGGTCATGTCGATTGAGGCCTCGTATTAGAAGCCCAAACGCGGCAGCGCAAGTGGCGGAGCCGGCTTATTGTGCCTATATGGGGCCAACAAAACGCATAGCAAGAGGACGAAAACCCATGCGCGAACAGTTCAGCGAAGGCCTCAAGACCGCCCTCAAGGCCCGTGATCAGCGCCGCACCGCGACGCTCCGGGCCATTACGGCAGCGATCAAGGACAAGGACATCGCCATCCGCACCGAGAATCGCGGGCCGGCGACCAATGAAGAGATTCTGACCATCGTCCAGAAGATGGTGAAGCAGCGCGAAGAGAGCTTCGCCATCTATGCGCAGGCCGGCCGTGCCGACCTGGCGACGGTGGAAAAGGAAGAGATCGACATCCTCAACGAGTTCCTGCCAAAGGGATTGACCGACGACGAGGTTGAGGCCGCCATCAAGGCGGCAATCGCCACGACTGGCGCGGCAGGCGCCAAGGACATGGGCAAGGTCATCGCCCAGCTCAAGCTCGACTATCCGGGCCGCATCGACTTCGGTAAGGCCAGCGGCAAGGTGAAGGCTGCCCTCGCCTAAGCGAGCGCCGGGCGGCGTTCGGACACCCACGAGGCAAGCGCCATCAATGCCGCCAGGCTGCTGCAGACGATGCCGACGACCGGCATGGTGGCGTAACTCATGCCGCTGTTGAGCAGTACGGCGCCCAGGAATGCACCGCCGGCAATGCCGACATTGTAGGCGGTCGAAATGAAGGTCGAGGCGAGATTGGGCGCGGCCCTGGCTGCGTTGAGGATGCGGACCTGGGTTGGCGTGCTGAAGGCCAGTCCGGTCGCGGCAGAAGCGAACAGGCTGATGCCCATCGCCCAGGGGTTGGTGGTCGACGCCATCACCGCCAGATAGCTGGCAATCTGCGCCAGCAGAATGCCGAACAGCGCATCGAGCGGTCGCCAGTCGGCCAGCCGCCCGCCGATGAAGATGCCGACAACCGATCCTGCGCCGCCCAGTAGCAGGAACAGCGGCACGGTGGCGGGGTCGATCCGGGTAATCTCAATCAGCAGCGGCACCTGGAACGTGCCCAGACTAACCGAACCGACCATGACGATGGCGATGGTGAAATACGAGGTCCAGACCTGTGGATGCCGGAGTTGGACCGCCTGCAACGCCAGCGGCGCTTCCGGCTCGGGCTCTCCCTTGACGCCCGGCAGGACCAAGGCGATGGCGGCCACAGCCAGCAAGGCCATGACGGCGATGCACAGGAAGCTGGCCCGCCAGCCGAAAGCATTGCCGATGGCCGTGCCCGCTGGAAGGCCGAGAATGTTGGCGACGGTGATGCCGCCGACGAACAGGGACAAGGCCGCTCCCCGGCGATGTTCCGGCACCAATTTGGAGACCGCCACGCTGCCCAGCCCGAAGAACACGCCGTGGCCACATGCCGAAATCAGCCTTGCACCCATCAGCAGGCCGTAGTCCGGCGCGATGGCACACAGCAACTGGCCGATGGCAAAGATCAATCCGAGCAGCAAAATCATCGGCTTCGCGGGAAACCGCGCCGTCAGTAGCGCCAGGATCGGCCCGCCGACCGCGACCCCCGCCGCATAGCCGCTGACCAGCAGGCCGGCGGTGGGAATGCTGACCGACAAATCGGACGAGATGGCCGGCAGGATGCCCGAAACGATGAACTCAGTCGTGCCAATGGAAAAAGCCATCAGAGCAAGGGCATAGACTGCGATGGGCATATGGACCTCTACTCCGCCGCGATGGCGTTCGTCGGCACTGGCGGTACGTCGCGGCTGCGTTTCTCCCAGCTATAGGAGATGAAGGCAACGATCACGGCAACTGCCAGTGCTGCGGCGCCAAGCAGGGGCAAGCTGCGGTAACCGAGGCCGGCATTGAGCATGGTCGCGCCGATAAAGGCAGCGAGGGCAATGCCGATATTGAAGCCAGACGGGATCAGCGATGAGGCCAGGCTCGGCGCATCGGCGGTCCAGCTGAGGATGCGGGTCTGGATCGGCGTGCCGATGGCAAAGTTGAGCGCACCCCAGACGAAGACGGCAAAGACCATCGGAATCGGGTAGGGGCTCGCCAGATACAGCATCAATAGTGCCGCGACCTGCAGGGCCAGCATGGCGATCAACGACGGCATCAGTTTCCAATCGGCCAGCCTTCCGCCGATGAACACACCGACTGTCGAGCCGACGCCATTGAGCAGCAACACCCACGGAATCCAGGCTGCGTCGAGGCCAGTCACTTCCTGCAGCAGTGGCGCAATATAGGTGAAGGGTACGAACTGGCCGAGCATAAGCATCAGCATGAGGACCAGTGAGGTCCAGGCCTGTTGGCGGCCCAGCACGCGCACCTCGTGCCGAAAATCAGGGCGGGCAGCGACGGCATTCCTGGTGCCCGGCACCCAGAGCACGATGGCCAGGCTGGCCAGCAGACCCAGCGTGCCCATGGCCCAGAATGTGGCGCGCCAACCCAGATAGTTGCCGATGGCGGCGCCGAGCGGCACGCCAATGACATTGGATACGGTGAGGCCGGACAGGATCAAGGCGACGGCAAAGCCGCGACGCTCTGGGGCGACCAGACCGGTCGCAACGACCATGGCGATGCCAAAGAAGCTGCCATGGGCGATGGCGGTCAGCACACGCAGGGCCAGCATGGCGGAGAATGTCGGCGCAAGCGCACAAGCCACCTGGCCTATGGTGAAGACGGCGATCAGGCCCAGCAACAGGGTGCGGCGTGCCACATTGGTCGTGGCAAAGGTCAGCAGCGGTCCGCCGAGCGCGATGCCAATGGCGTAGCCTGAGACCAGGTATCCGGCGACCGGAATGGTGACCGCCAAACCATCGGCGACCTGCGGCAACACGCCGGCGATGACGAATTCGGTGGTGCCAAAGGCAAACGCCGCAAGGAAAAGGGCGAGCAGGGGTAGAGACATTACGCAAACCGCCTTATGGCGGGCCTCGATTGAACCGGTCTAAGACCACGGCATCAGCCGCGCCGCAATCAACAAATTGGGCGAGAGCCTATAGAGAATCTGAAGCGGTATGCCCTTTGGCTCCGCGGGAGGCTGAGCTAAGCTCGACAAGTACCGCACAACGGAGACGACGATGACTGTGTCTGCTGAAACGAAACGGCGATTTGCCCTGGCGACGGCTCTGCGCGGCGCGCTCATGCTGCTGGCGGGCTTGTATGCGGTCATCTGGCCGGGAGAAGCGCTGACGGTGCTCGTGCTGGCCGGCGGCATCCTTCTGGTCATCGATGGCGCGCTTGGTCTGTGGAGCCTCACCTTTGGTGGCGGCAAGAGCGGCAACTACTGGTTCGACGTGGTGGCCAACGCGCTGTCCTTGATCCTGGGCGTCCTGATCCTGATCAGCCCGCTGATCGCAACCATTCTCACAGTCACTTTCCTTTCCAGCATCGTCGGCATTGCGGCGCTGATTGTCGGCTTGATGCAGGTCGTGGTGATCACCCGTGAACGCGAACACTACGCGCGAATCTGGCCGGTGGTGCTGTCGGGCCTTTCCTACATCCTGCTTGGATTGGTGTTCCTGTTCTTCCCGCTGATTAGCGCGTCGATCGGTGTGATCTTCGGTGGCGTGCTGCTCGTGATTTTTGCGCTGAGCTTGTTCGGCTGGGCGTGGAAACTTTATCAGAGCAGCAAGGGCGGCTGAACTACTGCAGCACGATCTCGTCACTCGTTCGCGGGCGCTCATACATCTGGTCACTCATGGCATAGCCCTCACGACCGGAAAACACCTTAGTCAGCGCACCGAAAACGGTGGTAAATTCGTAGTCAGCACGGACGGCGACCATTTGCACCCCGGCCAAGGCGAGATCTTCTGGCGCGGGGAAAAGCGGCGTGGCGCCTGCCTCTTCAGCAACTGCCTGGTAGGCCATGGACCAGGCCACCGTCTGCGCATTGTCATCTATTGAAATGACTGTCAGTACGAGCTGCAGGCTCGATCGATCGTAGGGAGCCAGCAGAGATGCGGCACCCTGAAGGGTCAACGCTACGGTGCTGGCTGTCAATTCGCTCTGTTGTGCGGTCAGGTCCGCGATCGTCGACGTGACCTGGCGTAGCTTGCGGTGGATTGTGAGAGCCTCATTGAGATCCACCATTCCGATCAGCAGAATGAGGATGACCGGCACGATGAGTGCAAATTCGACAGCCGATACGCCTTTGTTGTCGCCCAGCAGGGCCTTTAGTCTAGAATGGTTCATTGCGGAACAGAACGCTGGCGACAACCAGATGATTGCCGTTATTGAGACGTGGTTTCAAGGCGCCGAAGACGTCCAGCAGTGGTGAGAATTGGAAGAAGCCGCGAACGATCACGTATGAGCCACCAAGGCCCATCTCTATTGTTTGATCAGCGATGAAGGTACCGCTGCTGTTGACGGGCAGGACATAGGTCGAAGCGTTAAGGCTATCTAGCTCCTCGATGGTGATGTAGCTGTTGCTCTCGCAGTCGAACAGGTTGAGAATATCGTCGCACATGGCTTGGCGAAGATCGTCTACCACGAGGTCCTGGGTTTGGGCCTGTCCGGTTCGCACAAGTCGAGCTGTGCGCTGGACGGCGTAGTCCACGGCAGTGGATACGAAATAATGGATGCTCACCTCCAGCACGCCGAGCAACAGGAACAGGAATGGCCCGATCAGCAGGGCAAACTCCACTGCTGTTGCGCCGGACTGATCCCGGTGCAGGCGTCCTGAGTGCACCTTGCCTGTCATCGTGTTAGCCTGACGCTGGAAAGATAACGCGTGAACAGGGTGGTCAGGCTTTCGGTGATCTCGGAGTCGCTCGTCGCCTGCATGAAGTATTGTGCGGACGTTGCGCAGTCCTCCAGTGCAATGGGCAGATAGTCCAGCCGGGTGATACTTGATGAGACTCCAGCGTGCAGGTCGCCTCCCCACGTGGAGGACCAGGCGCTGCTGGCCATGGTCGCGCCAAGTGTTCCGTTGTAGCCCCAGTCGCTCGTGACTGGCAGGTAGGTGGTGTAAACGGTTGCTACAGTCGATCCATTATTCTTGATTGGATCGCACCATTCAGGGTTGAGGGGTCCGACCAGACGGCTGTTGGCCGACATCGGGCAGGTTGGCGTGGCGCTCCAGACGCACTTCTTCCAATTGGAAGACGTGACCCACGATCGGTGCGACTGAACGCCGTCGGTGATCATCATAACCAGTTTCAGCGGGCTACTTTCGCTAACCCCGTCACCACTGACCCCCACCATTGGCGTCAGTACGCCCAGCGCGTCGTTGAAGAACGTACCGTCGGTGGAGCTTGAACTGGTCAGAAGATTCGTCGGATTGCTGAGCGTGGTACGAACCGCGCTTATGTCGAATGTCGGCGGGAGCGTGGCAGCGGCGGTGGCCGCGATCCGGTAAAGACCGACCTTTATCCGGCTCCCTGAAGGATCGATGCTCTCCACCGTGTCGAGCACCTGATTGATGGCGTGGAGCAGGACATCGGTGCGCAGTTCGACGCCATGGGTCGAGCTATAGGCATAGTTCGTGTTGTATTTCACGCCTGCCACGGTGTGGATTTCACCGTCGTGGCACGCAAATGCACAGCCGAGCGTGGACGTCATCTTGGCCTGGTCAGGCGTGTTGGATGCGAGCAGCATCGAGGCCGACTTGTCGAGGACCAGGTAAACGTTGAGATAGGATGTAGCGGGCCCAGCTACCGCACTGCCAACAGATACCGGGACGCTATCGATGCCTGCGATCTGCATCAGTGTGGTGGGAACGCGTGCCCTGGCGATGGCGCTGATGGTTGAGCCGTCGATATCGACCGAGATATCATCAAGGGAAAATGTGCTGACTCGTGTCTGAGCGCCAAACCAGTCGTGAATGACGTCTTCGATTTCGTCAGCACTCAGATTGTCGACCTGTTTGATGGCAGCGATGAGGGCTAGATCCAGCTCTGCCTGCATTTCAGAGTAGGTGCCGTAGGCGCGCAGATAGTCGATGCTGAGACCCGCACCAATGAGCAGGAGTGGCAGTAACAGGGCAAACGTGACCGCGATGTTGCCTGCGACACATCTCATGAAATCGCGTGCAAATACTTGCATGAATCTTGGATTCGTCACAGGGCTCAGATCACATCGAACTCGCTTCATATAGCTAACAACTAGCACTAAGTTCCTAACCAGAAATTAACTAAGTTTTCCTATGCCATTGTATTCATTAGTGAATTTCCTTGTTTACGGCTACAACCGGCATCGAAATATTTTCATAACGATGTCAGGAATTTACTGCCCTGCATTGGAGGCGGACTGGCGTTGGAGAGCGGGATGAGGTGCGGCGACTGCCGCGTGACCGCGGGGTGCGCGGCCGTGGCGGCGTCCTGATTTGATGGCGTTGAGGCCCCAGCCTCAGCGATGCCCATGGTGATTGCCGGGAAATGCGGCGCAGTGCACGCACGAGTTTGGTGCGGCCGTCTCGGGCTCAGCGATAGATGACTGACCTGCCGGCCACCACATCGTCCTGCCGGTAGATTTCTGCTCCCTCTGGGGCAGTGAGCTCTATATTGCCGAAGCCGTCCCAGCGGGGCGCGAGATTGGCGGCAGTGCCGAAGGAGGCGAAGCTCGCGGCGTCCTCAGGTATGACACCGCCTGCGGGGATGAGGGCGGCCTGGGTGTTGGGTCCCGTGGAGGTGCCGCAGTCGCGGGAAAAGATAGTTAGATCGAACTGGCCGTCAGGTGACGTCAGGCGGGCCTGTTCGTTGATCATGCACGAGGGTAGCAGGCTTGACAGATACCAGAGACCTGCTCCGACCACAGCAGCAGGGACCGCGGTCAGCAGAAGGAAAGTGCGAAGCGGAAATTTGTTGGTGGATGACACTTGAGACCCCGGCGGTGGCGACCCCGATGGGCCATTGAATGCTTATCCAACAAGCAGCGCCTTGTCCAAACTACGCTTGACTCTGCAGTAGCGACGTTGGGACATATAGTGAACAAAATGCGTGGGCGGCAACAATGTTGGTAGCGCGGGAATGGGGGCGTGCCTTGGTCCGGTCAGCATCGATGCTGGCGTTCGTCGCGCTCGTTTCGGGTTGCGTCACCGTGCGAGCGCCAGTGGTACTGACTACGTCGTTTGATGCGCAGGCCGCAGCGTTCATCAACGTCGAGGGTCGAGCCAAGGTCAGCGGGCAGGCGTTTGTGCGCCGGAACGACGGCAGTCTGTTGCGTGCGGTTGGCACGGATGTGTTCCTGGTTCCCCGCACCGCCTACGCGGATGAGCGGATCGCCGCGATTTATGGCGGTGGCAAGCAACCGGTGGCGGGCGTGCGAATGCCCGAAGCTGATCCCCTTTACGATCAGCATATGCGAAAGACGATTGCCAGTTCCGGTGGATCTTTTAGTTTCGACCGCGTGGCGGATGGCGAGTACTATGTCATCGCGATGATTCATGTGCGGAGCGATGTCATGTTCCTTCAATTCCCTATCGTGGAACGGGTGAGCGTTCAAAACGGACGGAGTGTCCGGCTGGTTATGCGCGGATATTAGGCCAAGGACGACGGGACAGCGGGGATAATCCAGCGTGATGCTGATGACTTGGCGCAGCCGAGCGCTTATCTAGCGTGCATGCGCTTCTCCGACCAATTCCTGGATGAAATCCGTCAGCGCCTGTCGATAACGCAGGTGGTGGGTGAGCACGTCATCTGGGACAAGCGCAAGTCGCAGCCCGGCAAAGGCGATATGTGGGCGTGCTGCCCGTTCCATGGCGAGAAGAGCCCGAGCTTTCATGCCGATGACCGGCGCGGCATCTATCACTGCTTTGGCTGCGGTGTGTCCGGGGACCACTTCCGCTTTCTGACCGAAAAGGCCGGAATGAGCTTTCCCGAGGCCGTGGAGAAGCTGGCCGGCATGGCGGGTGTGCCGATGCCGGCTCGTGACGAGCGGCAGGAGAAGCGCGAGGCCGAGCGCAAGAGCCTGATCGACGTCATGGAACTGGCGACGAAGTATTTCGAGGCAGCGCTGAGCCACAATATCGGAGCGCGGGCGCGGGGCTATCTGCTCGAACGCGGCGTCTCGGCGCAAAGCCAGACGCGGTTTCGCATCGGCTTCGCGCCCGATAGCCGCAACGGGCTCAAGGAGCATCTGGCGGCCAATGGCGTCTCGGCACAGGACATGATCGACACCGGGCTGGTGGCCAGCCGCGATGACGATCCGCTGACCTATGATCGGTTCCGCAACCGCGTCATGTTCCCCATCATGGATTTCCGTGGGCGGGTCATCGCCTTTGGCGGGCGCGCCATGTCGGCGGATGTGCCGGCCAAGTATCTCAACTCGCCCGAGACGG
The DNA here is from genome assembly GCF_021729885.1 of Devosia sp. SL43. Lineage (NCBI taxonomy): Bacteria > Pseudomonadati > Pseudomonadota > Alphaproteobacteria > Hyphomicrobiales > Devosiaceae > Devosia > Devosia sp. SL43. The sequence goes on along the minus strand of NZ_CP063401.1, from coordinate 1,379,727 downwards.
AGCTCTTCAGTAAGCGGCGGACGCTTTACAACGGTCAGACCGCCCGGCAGGCGGCGCGCGACGGCAGCACCGTGATCGTGGTCGAGGGTTATCTCGACGTGATCGCTGCGGTGGCGGCGGGTTTCGAGGGCACAGTGGCGCCGCTCGGCACGGCGATGACCGAAGAGCACTTACAGATGCTATGGCAGATGACGCCTGATCCAGTGTTGTGCTTCGATGGCGACAAGGCAGGCCTCAAAGCGGCAGAGCGGACTGCCGATCTGGTGATGCCGCATCTCAAGCCCGGCTTTACGGTCAAAATCGCAACGCTGCCGGAGGGGCTTGATCCTGATGACTTGATCAAGGCGCAGGGCAGGGCGGCGTTTGCGGACGTGATCGACCGGGCGCGGTCTTTGTCGGACGTAATCTGGAGCATGGAGACCGGCGGCTTGGTGCCGGAGACGCCGGAAGCACGGGCGGCCCTGCAGGCGCGGTTGCGCGAGCGGGCCAATTCCATCCAGGAATCGTCGGTCCGTTTCCACTATGCGCAGGCCTTCGACGAGAAGCTGCGGGCCTTCCTCGCGCCGATGCGGCAGAATCGCTTCGAGCCACGCGGTGGGCAGCAGCGCTATGGACAGAGCGGCGCCTACGGCTACCCACGGGGCGGCACGCCCAAGCTGGTCGTCTCGGACACGCTGCGCAATTCGCGGCTATTGAAGCCGGGCTCGATGGCCGATGCGACCCCGCGCGAGGCGGCGATCATCCTCAGTCTCGTCAATCATCCAGCTTTGGTGGAAGACAAGTTCGAATTGTTGGCCGCGCTCGATTTCGAGACGCCGGCTGCCCAAAAAGTGATGGGCGAGATTTTGAGCCTCGTCGTGCGCCACCACGACATCTCGGCCGACGACCTCAAAGCGGCTTTGGGCGTGCGCGGGCATGGGCCGGCGCTGGATCGAATGGCCGATGTGCTGACCCGCCAAGGGGTCTGGCAGATCGCTTCGGAGATCGCCCTTGTCGACGCAGAGACCGGATTGAGTCATGCCTTGGCCTTGCATAACAAGAAAGTTCAGCTAAATAGGGAACTCAAGGCAGCCGAAGCGGCGCTGGGCGAAGACCCAAGCGAAGAAACCTTTGAAAGGCTGCGGGACATCAAGAACCAGATTACCACTGTCGATGGCACAGAGGCATTGATCGAAGGATTTGGTTCGTTATCGGGACGCGCGACACGCAGTTTTTAGAGGCAACTCTGAAAACCGGCGGGTACGCGCGATTTTGCGTATGGCACTATGCAAAAGTCGTCCGAGACGAACCGGGTTGCGCTGGGGGCGTTAAAGCCTAAGTCACCCACCTTTACCTTGCCTTGAGGTGTCACCACTTAAAGCCTTATTCGGACCCGGGCGCTACGGGTTCCGACGGAGTACCAGATGGCCACCAAGGCAGCTGCAAAGACCACGACCAAGGACAACGAGAAGCCGGAAGCCGGCGCCCCCGAGGCGACGAACGATAGCCCGCTGCTCGACCTATCCGATGCCGCCGTAAAGAAACTCATCAAGGTCGCCAAGAAGCGCGGCTACGTGACGTATGAAGAACTGAACGCGGTCATGCCGTCGGACGAAGTTTCGTCCGAGCAGATCGAAGATTTCATGTCCATGTTCTCGGATATGGGCATCAACGTCGTCGACGAAGACGAGGTCGAAGAGACCGAAGTCGAGAAGGACGAGGAAGACCAGGGCCAGGAAGTCGCGCCGTCGACCAGCAGCACCGCGGTTTCTACGACCTCCAACACCAAGGCTGGCGCCGACCGAACCGATGATCCGGTGCGCATGTATCTGCGCGAAATGGGCTCGGTGGAATTGCTCAGCCGCGAAGGCGAAATCGCCATCGCCAAGCGCATCGAGGCCGGTCGCGAGACCATGATCGAAGGCCTTTGCGAGTCGCCACTGACTTTCCAGGCTATCATCATCTGGCGCGACCAGCTCGCGCAGGGCGAAATCCTGCTGCGCGACATCATCGATCTCGAAGCAACCTACGCTGGCCCCGATGCCAAGCAGGCGGCTCCGAACCCGGAAATGGTCAACCTCAATGCTGCTCCCAAAATGGAAGCGGTGGTCGAGAAGCCGAAGGCTGCCCCGCCGCGCCGTGTTTCCGGCGACAGCGATGACGATTACGTACCTGAAGAGCCGCAGGCTCCCCAGGACCCGGCGCCCGATGATGATGACGACGAGTTCGAAAACGCGCTGTCGCTGTCGGCGATGGAAGCCGAACTCAAGCCGCAGGTGGTGGAGACCTTCGATCGTATCGCCAATGCCTATGGGCAGATGCGCGAAATGCAGGACAAGCACGCGGAAGACCGTGCAGCCAGCGTTTCTGACGCCGATACCAAAAAGCTCGAAGTGCTGCGCGGCGAAGTCATTGCCGACGTGAAGTCGCTGTCGCTGAATAACGGCCGTATCGAGAACCTGGTCGAGCAGCTCTACGACATCAACAAGCGCCTGGTGAAGCTGGAAGGCCGCCTGCTGCGGCTGGCCGAAAGCTATGGCGTCAAGCGCGAGAAGTTCCTCGAGAGCTATTACGGCCGCGAAGTCGATCCGACCTGGGAAGCCTCGCTTGAGAGCTTCGAGGGCAAGGGCTGGGCAGAGTTCGCTCGCCGCGAAGCTGATACTGTGCGCGAAATCCGTGGCGATGTCGCAACGCTGGCGACGGAAGCCGGCCTCAACATCGCTGAATACCGCCGCATCGTTCATAAGGTGCAGAAGGGCGAGCGCGAAGCCGCCATCGCCAAGAAGGAAATGGTGGAAGCCAACCTTCGCCTCGTGATCTCGATCGCCAAGAAGTATACCAACCGCGGACTGCAGTTCCTCGATCTGATCCAGGAAGGCAATATCGGCCTGATGAAGGCTGTCGATAAGTTCGAATATCGCCGTGGCTACAAGTTCTCGACCTATGCGACCTGGTGGATTCGCCAGGCGATCACCCGCTCGATCGCCGATCAGGCGCGAACCATCCGTATTCCGGTGCACATGATCGAGACGATCAACAAGATCGTCCGCACCTCGCGCCAGATGCTGCATGAAATCGGCCGCGAACCGACCCCTGAGGAGCTCAGCGAAAAGCTGCAGATGCCTTTGGACAAGGTCCGTAAGGTGCTTAAGATCGCCAAGGAACCGATCAGCCTCGAAACGCCGATCGGCGACGAGGAAGATTCCAACCTCGGCGACTTCATCCAGGACGTGAACGCGATCCAGCCGATTGACGCCGCGATCCAGTCCAACCTGCGCGAGACCACGACCCGCGTGCTGGCGTCGCTGACGCCACGCGAGGAACGTGTGCTGCGCATGCGCTTCGGCATCGGCATGAACACCGACCACACGCTCGAAGAAGTCGGCCAGCAGTTCTCGGTGACCCGCGAACGCATCCGCCAGATCGAGGCCAAGGCCCTGCGCAAGCTCAAGCATCCGAGCCGGAGCCGCAAGCTGCGGAGCTTCCTCGACAACTAGGAGCGGCACCATGGCCGTTCCGCGCCTCAAGGTCACCACCATCCGGGCCATTGTGCCGTTCAAGCTGGTGGTGACGTTTTCCGATCAGTCGTACGGCACCTTCGATGCCGCTGGCATGATCGGGGAACGGGGCGAGGGGACGGAACCGTTGCGTGACCGGCGCTTCTTTGGCAGGGTCGAGCTCAAGAACGGTGTGCCAACCTGGCCGAACCACTTCGATATCTCGCCACTTTGGTTGCGCGAGGAAATGGAAAAACGCGGCGAGCTGCAACTGCCGCTGCCGGTCCGCCGCCTGCGCGGCGCAGCGCCAAATTAGGAGACGAGCCATGTCGTTTTGGAAGAATCTGTTCGGTGGTGGCTCGTCGAGCGCCGAGCCGGCTGGCGACAAGGCGCTTGGCGAGGAAAGCTACAAAGGCTTCCTGATCAAAGCGATCGAGATGAAGGCCGGCAGCGAGCTGCAGCTGGCTGGCACGATCGAGAAAGAAATCGGTGGTGAGCTCAAGACTTACCGCTTTGTTCGCGCCGATCGCATGACATCACGCGACGATCTGACCGCCATCGCGTTGTCCAAGGGCCGGCAGATCATCGACGAGCAGGGCGAAGCGATCTTCCGCTAGCCCGACCATACAATAATTCGGTAGAAGCCGGTGCCTGCAGACCATTTGGGTCGGCGGGGCCGGCCTGCCGCACAGGAGTAAGACCAATGGCAAAAAAGCCAACCGCCCGCAGCGAATTTGTGTTCTTCGACATCGTCTATGAGGACGGCAGCCAGCGCTCCAACCGTAAGGTGGAAGCAAGCCTGCTTGGGGGCTTGGACGGCGATGAGCCGGCTCGTACCGCGATCATGGACCAAGACCGCGCCATCTCGGAAAAATCCGGCCTGCCGCCGCTGGCCATTAAGACCATCAAGCGCTCGGGGAAGTAGTCCGTGAGCGATTTGCAACTCGGCCGCGCCGTCGAAGCGCCAGCGCATCCGGAAGTAGCGGTGCTCGACCCGGTACCGAACCCGCATCCGGATATCGACTATGTCGCCCGGTACGTGGCGCCAGAGTTCACCTCGCTCTGCCCGGTGACGGGTCAGCCCGATTTTGCGCACCTGGTGATCGACTACGTGCCCGATCAGTTCCTGGTCGAGTCCAAATCGCTCAAGCTTTATCTGACCTCGTTTCGCAATCACGGCGCCTTCCACGAAGGTTGCACGATCGACATTGCCAAAAAGATCATCGCCACCGTTGCGCCGCGCTGGTTGCGCATTGGGGGCTACTGGTATCCGCGCGGTGGCCTGCCTATCGACGTGTTCTGGCAGACCGGCAAGACTCCTGATGGCGTCTGGGTTCCGGACCAGGGCGTCGCGACCTATCGCGGGCGCGGCTAGGCGCCCAACGCCTTATCGACCGCCGGCTTCACCACGGTGCCGTAGAGCTCGATGGCCTTCATGACCTTATCGTGGGGCAGGGTGCCGACGCTCAGCTGCAGGCCGAAGCGGTCGTGTTTGAACCATTCATGCTGCATCAGGATTTTGTCGATGATCTCCTGCGGCGACCCCATGAAATAGGCGCCGTTAGGCGTGGCACCAGCGTCGAACTGCGCGCGGGTGGTCGGCGGCCAGCCGCGCTCCTTGCCGATGCGGCTCATGGCGGCGCTATGGGCCGGGAAGGCAATGTCGCGGGCGTCCTGGCTGTCGGCGGCGATGAAGCCATGCGAGCTGATGCCAACTGGTAGAGACTTGGGATCGCGCCCCACTTTCTCGGCGGTCTCGCGATAGAACTCCACTAGCGGGGCAAACTGTCGGGGTTGGCCACCGATGATGGCGATCATCAAGGGCAGGCCGTGGTAGGCCGCGCGGGCGACGGAATTGGGCGTGCCGCCCACGGCGATCCAGACCGGCAGCGGATTCTGCACCGGCTTGGGATAGATCTCGATGCCGGGGATGGGTTTGGTGTGCTCGCTGCCCGGCCAGGCGACCTTGCCGCCCTCGCGGATTTTGAGCAGCATTTCGAGCTTTTCTTCGAACAGCGTGTCGTAGTCATCCAGCGCGTAGCCGAAGAGCGGGAAGCTCTCGATGAACGAGCCACGACCGGCCATGATCTCGGCACGGCCATTGCTGAGCAGGTCGAGAGTGGCAAACTGCTGGTAGACGCGGACCGGGTCTTCCGAGCTCAGCACCGTCACGGCGGTGGAAAGGCGGATATTCTTCGTGCGCGCTGCGGCTGCGGCGAGGATGGTCACAGGGGCCGACGCGACGAAGTCAGGGCGGTGATGTTCGCCCAAGCCGTAGAAGGCAAGTCCGAGCTGGTCGGCCAGTTCGATTTCCTCAAGCAGGTCCTTGAGCCGATCTGCCGGGCTCTGCAGCCGGTCGCCGTTGAGCGGATCTGGCGTGTTTTCGGCGAAGGAGTAAAGTCCGAGTTCCATCTGGGCACCTCTGTGTTGGGTGACAGATGGACTGCCTGCCGAAGGCGATCAAGAACGCACAGCGATGTAACCGGACGGGTTCCACGGAAGCGCCACAATCGGGGCTCAGGTCGCGCGCCGCCGCTTCTAGCGGCAGGCGCGGGCGACCCCGACCGATCCCGATCGGGTGGTGCAGTTCGCGTCAATTGCGTCATAGAGGACATCATGACAATCAGGATCTTCGCCGCCAGCCTGCTGGCTATCGCGGCCATTTCCACGCCTGCTTTCGCCCAAGATCGCCATTGGGGCTACGAAGGCGAAGGGGACCCCAGCCATTGGGGTGATATCGCCGAAGAGTTCAAGGACTGCGCCGTCGGTCAGGAGCAGTCACCCATCGACCTGACGCCGACCAAGGCCATCCACGCCGAGTTCAGCCCGGCTGAGGTACACTGGACGGCCTTTGCGCCGACCGTCGTCGACAACGGCCATACCGTGCAGATCAACACCAATGGCCAGGGCGGCTATGCCGAGCTCAATGGCGTGCGCTATGACCTGGTGCAGTTCCATTTCCACCACGAGTCCGAACACACGCTCAACGGCGAGCATAGCCCGCTCGAAGTGCATTTCGTCCACAAGTCGGCAGCTGGCGACCTGCTGGTGCTTGGTGTGCTGTTGCAGCCGGGCGAGGCCAATGCCGCGCTGACCGAGGTCGAGGCCAAGTGGCCGGCTGTCGGGACCGAAGCGGCCGTTCCCGAGACGATCGATCCCTCGGCCCTGCTGCCAGCCAACCACGCGTCCTTCCGCTACGAAGGCTCGCTCACCACGCCGCCCTGCTCGCAGATCGTGACCTGGAATGTGTTTACCGATCCGGTGCAGGTCTCACCCGACCAGATCGATGTGTTCGCCAGCCACTATGCCAATAATGCACGTCCCGTGCAGGCGCTCAACCGGCGCTTCCTGCTGACCGACGCCAACTAAGTGGAAGGGCCCCGACCAAGCGGTCGGGGCCCTTCTGGAACGTCAGACGTTGCTGCCTGAGGGGGTGTAGGCAAATGGCGCGGCAGGGGCCGGCGCCGGGGAGGGGGCCTGTTCGCCGGCGGCCTTGTGGATTTCGGCGACCAGCGCCGGATCGAGCCGGAGCTTGCCGGCCAGTGCGTCGAGATAGGCGCGTTCCGACGCGGTGTCGGCCGTGATGGCGACCAGCGACGCAGCGTAAATCTCGGTGGCGTGTTCGGGAGTATCGGCGCGGGCGACGACGGCATTGATGTCGAGTGGGCTCGACAACTCGTCGAAGACCCAGGCCTTCTCTTCGGACGACAGGTTCATGGTTTCGAGCTTGCCGAAGATGGCTTCCTTCTCGTCGGCGTCGATGCGGCCATCGGCCTTGGCGGCTGCGATCATGGCGCGCACCAGCGTCTTGCCCAGTTCTTCCTGGGCGCGGTTGTCGGTCGCTGCGGGAATGAAAGCATCTTGAGTCGGGGCCTGTGCTGGCGCGCCGCCCTGCTGGTTCTTCTGATAATTCTGCCAAGCGTTGTAAGCGAGGCCACCAACGGCCGCGACGGCGCCAATCTTGACGGCATTGCCGGCGAGCTTGCCCAAGCCCCCGCCGCTGAGCAGCATGCCGGCGGCAAGACCGGCGGCGCCGGTCATGGCGGTGCGCTGGGTATTGGTGTCGGTCTGGAGGGCTTTGACGATCTGATCGATGTTAAACATGAGGGCTCCCTTCGTTGTTGCATCCGCAGATGGGGACAGAATGGGGTGATCGCAAGGCACATTAGAAAGATGTAATGTCGCAGTGTCTTGAGGGAGGTTTACAATGAAATCGACTATAGCCGCGCTGACGGTGCTGCTGATGATGGTGGCACCATCAATGGGCGCCGAATGGGGCACGATCGCCTATTCGCCGGGAACCGGCGCAATGGGCTACAGCAACAACTGGCCCAATGAAGTGGATGCCGAGATCACCGCGCTCAACGGCTGTGGCAAGCACGCCAATGATTGCGAGACGGCGGTCAGTTTCCACGATGCCTGCGGCGCCGTCGCGGTCGGAAGCAGCGGTTGGGGCGCCGATTGGGGCGAAGACCGCGCGAGCGCCGAATGGAATGCGATTGCGCAGTGCCAGAACTATTCTAGCAACTGCCGCGTACGCCGCTGGCAGTGCAGCTACTGAATAAAGTAAGACCCCGGCGGGGCGGCCGGGGTCTCCTTTTTGATGTCGCCAGAGGGAGTGCTGACGGCATCCGGGAAGGCTAGTTGTTACTGAGCAGGCGCAACGGCCGGGTCAGCAGCAGGAGCCGGTTCGGTCACAGGGGCAGCGTCCGCAGCGGGAGCTGCTTCAGTAGCCGGGGCTTCCACCGCCGGAGCCTCGGTCATCGGGGCTGCGTCAGTGGCCGGAACCGCTTCGGTCATTGGGGCCGGAGCTGCGGCCGGATCAACCGGAGCCTCGACCGCCGGGGCACCGTTTACGTCAACTGTGGTGGACGGACCGGAATTGGCCGAAAAGACCAGGTAGCCGATGGCCAGCAAAGCCAGGGCCACGATGATACCGACAAACCAGCCCGTGCCGCTGCTTTCGCGCGTGTACACAGTGCGGTTGCCGTCGTTGGTATAAACGGTATCGCGTTCAGGGATAGCCATGATGTCGCTCCTTTGTTTCACCGTATGACAGGGAAACGCGGGCTTTTTGTTTTCGTTCCCGAATGCGTGATCGACGTCTAGCGCAGTATGCCGCAGCCAAAAATGGCTTTTGATTCAAGCTTTTGCAGGCGAAAAACGGCGGGCTAGCCGGCGTCTGATGAGCAAATAACCAAAAAAATCGTCAGCTAAGTCTCGTCTTTTACCTTGCCTGGCTTCTTGGAGATGCGGTCGATCAGGGCCAGGAACAGCGCCGACACGATGAACGTGATGTGCAGCAGCGTGTACCACATGATCTGGTTGTCGGTGTATTGCGGCACGTTGAGGAAGATCTGCAGTAGATGGATCGACGAGATGGCGACGATGGTCGAGGCCACCTTGATCTTGAGCGAGCCGGCGTCGATCTGCCCTAGCCAATGCACCTCGTCCTCGTTATCGAAGCGCGAGACGAAGTTTTCGTAGCCGGAGATGATGACCATGACCACGAGGCTGGCGATCAGCGCGGCGTCGATCAGGGACAGCATCTTGAGGATGGTTTCGGTCTCGTCCATGCCCAGCATATGGGAGGCGAAGTCCCAGACCTTGAAGCCGAAGGTGACGGCGTAGAGCGCCAGTGCCAGGCCCAGACCGATGTAGAAAATCACCAGCAGCCAGCGCGAGGCCAGGATGACGTTTTCGACAAAGACTTCCAGCTGCTTCATTTGACGCTCCGAGACTGCTTGCAAGAGCCATAGCAAGTTCTCAGCGCGTGACAAGACGGGTGGCTCGCCAGCGTGAGCCGGCTCGGATCGGCCGGCGAGCCTTGACCGGAGGCCCTTACATCCGGTCAAGGCCTAAAGAGCAGGCGGGAGCTTGAGACGCATCGAACATGTGTACGAGGACAGCAAAAGGCCGGGCACAGGGCCCGGCCTTTCAGTTGACGTGCGGCGCCGTTTAGTTGGCGGCGACGGTGATCAGCGGCGTGATGCGGCGGATGGTCACCCGGCGGTTCTCGCGTTCGCCCAGTTCGGTGCGAATCTTGAGGTAACGCTCGCCATAGCCCTGCGTCGCCAGGTTTTCAGGCGGCACTCCGTAGAAGTCCGTGAGGATACGCGCAACGGTGGCCGCACGCAGATCGGAAAGCTGCAGGTTGGAGATTTCCGAGCCGACAGCATCGGTGTGGCCTTCGATCAGGAAGGTCTCGCCGGGGTTCTGGGCCAGCAGTGCCAGCATGGCGTTGGCAACGCCGGACAATGCGCCCACCTGATCCCGCGCAATCGTGGCGGCACCGGTGTCGAAGGTCAGGCCGCCGACTTCGAGCTTGCGCACGCTATCGCGAACGCGGGCGGAGCGCTTGACCTCGTCGATCGAGTAGAGGCGCGCGACCTGTTCAACCGGTGGCTGGCGGAAGAAGACCTCGACATCGTCTTCATCGGCAAAGGCAGCATCCAGGACGTAGTCCTGCACCGGGATGTTGAGCTGCAGCGGCGGCAGGTCACGACCCGGATCGCGCCACTCGACGAGGTCTTCATCATAGCGGTCATCGAAGGTTGCCAGCACGTATTCACGGCCCTGAGGGTCGAAGCGCGAGCGACGAAGGATGTCGCCGTTCCGATTGCGAACGGTCACGATCTGGCTGCCGTCAGGGCGCGTGATGACTTCACGGGTCCGGCCATTGGGCAGGTTCTCGTAGAAGATCTCGTCCTGCTGCGGATCGTAGAAGCGGTCGGTATCCTGACCGATCGAATTGACGATCAGCTGGGTGCCCACCTGTAGAATGACCTGCGTGATGATGTCGCCGGTGCTGGCAGGCTGAACGGCGACCTGCTCGACAACGGTAACGTTGTTCTGCTGGCCGATGTTGTTCTGCGTGTTGTTTGTCACCGTGGTGTTGTTGTTCACGGTGTTGTTGGTGACGTCACCGTTCACGACGTTGTTCGTCGTAATGTTGGTGATGTTGTTGATGTAGGTGTTGTTGACCGTCTGGTTGACCGTCGTATCACCCGTGGTGGTGACTTCGGTACCTGGCTCAGCGGCGGCTGAGACAACTGGTTCTGCCGCGAAGGCGCGGATTTCCTCAGACTGAGCGGCGGAATCGCTCTCCGGCGGCGGAGCAGCCGGTTCAGTCGGGGCTGGGGCTTCGGCAGGCGCGACCTCGCCACTGACGGCGGGTTCAGCCTGGACATCCTTGGCGCTATCGAGCACCGGTGCGACCTGTTCCTGGGTGATACCTTCGGGCAGGTTTTCGATGATCTCGACGGGCTGTGCCGGGACCTCGGCTGCCGGCTGTTCAGCCGGAACAGGCTGCTCAGTGGGGGCAACGGCCGGAACATCGGGCAGGCCAGGCACTGCCGGGAGCGACAAACCATAGTTGGCCAGGCACTGGGTCACGTCAGTGATGCCGACCTGGGCGCAGAGCGCGGCAATGTTCTGCTGGGCAGCCACAATTTGCGCCTGCGCTGTTGCGGCGTCACCACCGGCCATCATCTCGGCGATGGCGCCGTTATAGGCGTCCACCTGCACGGCGAGGTCGGCGCTGATGTCGACTGCTGGCGTTTCGGCTGGTGCTGGGGCCTCAACTGGCGCTGGGGCCTCTACTGGTGCTGGAGCCTCGACTGGCGCCGGGGCAGGGGTTTCAGCAGGCGCCTCGGCCGGCTGCTCTTCAGCCTGTGCAGCCGCAGCGGCGGCTTCGGCGTCGGCGGCAGCTTGTGCATCAGCAGCGGCCTGTGCGTCTGCAGCGGCCTGAGCGTCTGCTGCGGCCTGAGCATCAGCTGCCGCTTGTGCGTCGGCGGCTGCCTGGGCATCGGCCTCGGATTGCGCCTGGGCAGCGGCGGCCTGTGCGTCGGCCTCGGCCTGAGCATCGGCGGCAGCCTGCGCGTCGGCAGCAGCCTTTGCGTCTGCGGCAGCCTGAGCGTCAGCAGCGGCCTGCGCATCGGCGGCGGCCTGTGCGTCTGCAGCGGCCTGCGCATCGGCGGCAGCCTGTGCGTCGGCAGCAGCCTGAGCGTCTGCGTCAGCCTGCGCCTGGGCAGCAGCGGCGGCTTCGGCTTCAGCTGCGGCCTGGGCATCGGCTTCGGCCTGCGCGGCAGCAGCGGCTTCGGCTTCAGCGGCGGAATTGTCCGGTGCTACCGCCGGTTCGGCGGAACCGCCGCCGGCTGCCGCAGCGATGCATTCGTCGATGCTGGCATAACCAGCCACGATGCAGGCTTCGGTCAGCGCGCCCTGGGCGGCTTCGATGGCAGCGGCGTCGCCGGAGGCCTGCGCGGCTGTGAAAGCCTGATAGGCGGCAACGACGTTGCCATCCTGCGCACGTACGGTGAGCGGCAGCATGACCATTAGGCCGATGCTGGTGCCGGTCAGGAGCCAGTTTCTGAGGCGCATTGTTCTTTTCCTTTTTGTCGAATTGGCGTTTGGGCCAAGCATCACGATGGCAATCTGAACGCAATCTGAATGGAATCAGGCCGCAACACCGTGATGTGAATCTCCCCGCAGGCCCAGAACTCCTGGCCATTGCCAAGGTTCCAATTTGTGCCCTGCGCTACCGTGGCCGTGCGATGATGGCGCCAATGCGGCGGAGTGGGCGGATTGGCGCCAGCCGAACTGGTGACGATGCCGACTCCATGCTAGGGCGTCTGCATGCAGCAAGCCATCGAAACGCTGACGATACCGACCCAGGGCCAGGGGCTCTACGAGTTCACCCCGCAGGTGCGCTCCTTCGTGACCAATGCCGATGTTGCGACGGGGCTGTTGACGGTCTATGTGCGCCACACGTCCTGCTCGCTGTTGATCCAGGAGAATGCCGACGGCGATGTGAAGACGGACCTCAATGGGTTCTTCGCGCGCCTCGTGCCTGAGGGGATGGACTGGCTGGTGCACACCACCGAGGGGCCGGACGATATGCCGGCGCATATCAAATCGACGCTGACACAGACCTCGATCGGCATCCCGATCAGTGACGGTGCGCCGGTTTTCGGCACCTGGCAGGGCATCTACCTGTTCGAGCACCGCCGCCAACCGCATCGGCGTGACGTGGTGCTGCACCTGATTGGAGACCGTTGATGGATTGGGCTGTGCTGGTCGGCTACTGGCCGTTCGTGCTGGGGCTGCTGGTGACAGGAGTGTTCTCGGGACTGGCGGCGGGTCTGCTCGGCATCGGCGGCGGGGCGATCATTGTGCCGGCGCTGGCGACGGCGCTGTCACTGATGGGCTACGATTCGGACCTCGTGCAGCATGTTGCGGTGGGGACATCGCTCGCCATCATCATTCCCACCGGCATCATGAGCGCGCGGGCACACTACAAGCGGGGTGCGCTCGACATGCGGGTCCTCAGGCTCTGGGCGCCGCTGATCGTTGTAGGCACGTTCATCGGTGGGCTGATGGCCGGGTATTTTTCCGGCGACGTGCTGCGCATCGTGTTTGCCGTCATGGCCTTCGTGATCGCCGCCAATATCGTCTTCGCGTTCCAGACCAAGCTGATGGGGCACCTCGACGGATCGTCGCTGACCCACCGGATTTCGGCATTCGTCGTTGGCTATATCTCGGCGCTGATGGGGATTGGCGGCGGGTCGCTGACGGTGCCGACGCTGGTGGCGTTCGGCGCAACCATGCATGCTGCGGTGGGGACGTCGGCGGCGATCGGGGTGGCCATCGCGCTGTCGGGAACGCTCGGCTTCGTGATTTCGGGCTGGGGTGTAGCTGGTCTGCCGCCGTTCAGCGTGGGTTATATCAACCTGGTGGCGCTGGTGCTGGTCGCCGTGCTGGCCGCGGCTTTCGCGCCGATGGGGGCTGCTATTGCGCACCGTCTCAACCAGCAGACCCTCAAATATGTGTTCGCCGCATTCCTGGTGTTTGTCGGGCTCAACATGCTGTGGAAGGTCATCTTCGGCTAGAAACGCAAATCCCCGCCGGAGCGGGGATTTGAATCGGTTGGTGGGGACGGGTGACTACGATTGTCCGTCCCCACCGCCCAAGCCCCCTCAATGAGGGGTATTGGAACTGTTACTTCGTGTCGTCTTCCAGTTCCCACTGGACATTGACGTTGATGGCAAAGCTCAACTCGCCCGCTTCCACGGGAACCGGAGCCGAGGCTGCATCGGCGCGCATGGCATACATGGCGACGGGCTGCGGCTGATTGAACCCCTGGGTCTCGGAAATCGACACGATATCCTCGAGGGCGCTGCCAGCGACGCCGGCATAGAGCTCGGCCTTGGCCTTGGCATCGGCAAACGCTGCCTTGCGGGCCTCGTCGTAAAGCTCGGACGGATCGGCGACCGAGAAGCTGACGCCGTTGACAGTGTTGGCGCCGACGGTGACCGACTTGTCGAGAATGGAGCCCAGCGTGTCGAGCTTGCGTACGACGACGGTGACGGTGTTGGACACCTGGTAGCCGTTGATCTTGGGCGGCAGGGTGTAGCCGTTGGCGTCGCGCTCATCGGTGTAAACGTAGTTCGGATTGACCGAGAAGCCGGAGGTCTGGATGTCGCGGGCCTCGATGCCGGCTGCCTTGAGCTCTGCAACCAGGGCAGCCATGGCTGCGGTATTGGCGTCGAGCGCTTCGCGGGCGGTGGCGCCCTGGGTGGTGACGCCCGAGTTGATCATCGCCATGTCAGGGGCGGCCGTAACCTCGCCGCGACCTTCGATGGTGATGGTGCCAGCAAAGGCGGGCAGGGTCAGGCCAGCGAGCAGGACGAGGGGAGTAAGAAACAGAGAGTGGCGCATAGTAAGCTCCAGTGATGCAGGCCGAATGACCGAGGATTGAGGTAACAAAGAGGCGAGGTACGATCCGTCGCGCGACAGACGCGTGACAGTTCACAGGTTTGACGCCGGCGCTTTGACGATCCTTGGGTGGGTCGCCAAAAAAATTCGTGGGCCGGGCTTGAACATAAGTATGACTTTTGTGGCTTGCGCGGCGGCGGGCCGGTGGGGTAGTCACTGCACTAACATTCCAGGGGTCAGACATGGGCAACAGGCACTATCCCGATGGCGTTCTGCTAGGTCGTGCTCGTGTGCCGGGACACGATCAGCCGCGCATCGTCACGGTCCGCGATGGGGATGTCGTCGATATTACCGCAAAGGGCTTGGCAACCGTCCGCGACATAGCCGAGTGTGGCCGTGCCGCTGAGCACGTGCGGCACGCTTTGGGTGTAAATCTGGGTTCGGCCGATACAATCCTGGCCAACAGCGTTGCCGCCAATCTCGATCCGTCGGTTCCGAGCATGCTGTCTCCCATCGATCTGCAGGCCATCAAGGCTTCGGGCGTTACCTTCGTCGTTTCGCTGCTTGAGAGAGTAATCGAAGAACAGGCCCGCGGGGATAAGTCGCGTGCCGATGCCCTGCGTGGCGAAATCCTCGGGCTGATCGGCACCGATCTTTCGGAGCTGGTTCCCGGGTCCGAGACCGCAATGAAGGTCAAGGACGCTTTGATCGCCAAGGGTGTGTGGAGTCAGTATCTCGAAGTCGGTATTGGACCGGACGCCGAGATCTTCACCAAGGGCCAGCCGATGAGTTCGGTGGGCTATGGCGCCGAGGTCGGGCTGCATCCGGTATCGAGCTGGAACAATCCGGAGCCGGAAGTGGCGCTGCTGGTAACCAGCAAGGGCGAGATCATCGGCGCGACGCTGGGCAATGACGTCAACCTGCGCGACGTCGAGGGCCGCTCTGCTCTATTGTTGGGCAAGGCCAAGGACAACAATGCCTCCGCATCGCTGGGGCCGTTCGTGCGGCTGTTCGACGGCGACTTCACCCTGGAAACGGTCAAGCAATCCGAGCTGTCGCTGCGCGTCGAGGGCGAGGACGGCTTCGTGCTCGAGGGACATTCCTCGATGAACCAGATTTCGCGCACACCGGAATCGCTGGTTGCGGCCACTATTGGCGGGCATCACCAATATCCCGACGGTCTTGTGCTTTATCTCGGCACCATGTTCGCGCCGGTGAAGGATCGCGACGGAGAGGGTAAGGGCTTTACTCATAAGCTTGGCGACGTCGTCTCGATCTCGACATCCGAGCTTGGCACCCTATCTAATAGCGTGAACCTCTCCACCAAATGTCCGCCCTGGACCTATGGCGCCAGCCACCTGCTGCGCGACCTGGCCAAGGCTGATCTCCTCTAAAGACCTACCCGAAAGGCATTCCAAATGGCTGAACTGCACAAGAACCTCATCAACGGGGAATGGGTGGGCTCTGACGGCGCCGAGAATATCAATCCGTCCAACACATCAGAAGTGGTAGGTGTCTATGCCCGCGCTACCGCCGAAGAGACCAAGCAGGCGATTGCCGCTGCCAAGGCCGCCTTCCCGGCCTGGTCGCGCTCGGGCATTCTCGAACGCCACGCGATCCTTTCTAAGACCAGCCAGGAAATCCTGGCCCGCAAGGCCGAACTGGGCGAATTGCTGAGCCGCGAAGAAGGCAAGACACTGCCGGAAGGCATTGGCGAGGTGACCCGCGCCGCGCAGATTTTCGACTTCTTTGCCGGTGAAGTCTTGCGTCTTGCTGGCGAAGTGCTGCCATCCGTGCGGCCAGGTGTGGGTGTCGAAATTACCCGCGAGCCAATCGGGGTGATCGGTATCATCACGCCGTGGAACTTCCCGATCGCCATCCCGACCTGGAAGATGGCGCCGGCGCTGGCCTATGGCAACACGGTTGTCATCAAGCCGGCCGACCTGGTGCCAGGTTCGACCTGGGCCATCGTCGATATCCTGGTCCGCAACGGCCTCCCCAAGGGTGTTGTGAACCTTGTCATGGGCAAGGGTTCGGTGGTTGGCCAGACCATGCTCGACAGCAAGGACGTCAATGCCATTTCGTTCACCGGTTCGGTTGGCACGGGCAAGCGCGTAGCGGCGGCCTCGATCGAGGTGGGTCGCAAGTTCCAGCTCGAAATGGGCGGCAAGAACCCGACCGTCGTGCTTGATGACGCTGACCTCAAGGTTGCGGTCGAGACCGTGGCACAGTCGGCCTTCTTCTCGACCGGGCAGCGCTGCACGGCGTCGTCGCGTGTCATCGTAACCGAGGGCATTCACGATGCCTTCGTCGATGCGCTGTGCGAGCGGACCAAGAACCTGCGCGTCGGCGATGCTTTGGCCAAGGATACCGAGATTGGGCCCGTAGTCGATCCAAGCCAGCTCAAGCAGGACATGGACTATATCGGCATCGGCCAGGATGAAGGCGCCGAACTGCGTGCAGGCGGCCAGCGGGTCAATGCACCGACCGAAGGCTACTTCCTGCAGCCGGCGCTGTTTACCGGGGTCACCAACCAGATGCGCATCGCGCGCGAAGAAATCTTCGGGCCGGTGGCTGCGGTCATCAAGGTCAAGGACTACGAGGAAGCCCTGTTCACGGCCAACGATACCGAATTCGGTCTCTCGGCGGGCATCGTCACCACCTCGCTCAAGTATGCGACGCACTTCAAGCGCAATGCCGAGGCCGGCATGGTGATGGTCAATGTGCCGACGGCTGGCGTCGATTTCCACGTCCCGTTCGGTGGCCGCAAGGGCTCAAGCTATGGCTCGCGCGAACAGGGCAAGTACGCGGCCGAGTTCTTCACCGTGGTGAAGACGGCCTATACGGCAGCGGGTTAGCAGTCGACTCCCTCCCCCTTGCGGGGCGGGATCAAGGGTGGGGTGAGGGGCCTTTCCCACTACCCTGCCCAAAACTCGATCGTCACCCTCGGGCTTGACCCGAGGGCACTACACTTACCGGGCGCTCAGCAAGTAGAGAGCCCTCGGGTCAAGCCCGAGGGTGACGGCCGGTGGGTGGGGCAAGCTGAAGATGGCCGACGCGGCCAAGCTCTAAACACTCACCGCCCGCGCCAACCCCTGCTGACCAATCAACTCGCACAGCTTGAATATGCCCACTTCGATCTGGGCTTCATCGCTCAGCGAGAAGCTCAGCCGCAACGTGTTGCGCCCCGATCCATCGGGGAAGAACGCCCCGCCAGGGACGAAGGCGATGTCGCGGCGGATGGCCTGCTTTAACAGGTTCGCGGCGTCGATATGCTCGGGCAGTTCGAGCCAGATGAACATGCCGCCTTCCGGCCGCTTCCAGCGCACACCTAGCGGTGCATGGCGATCCAGCGCGGCCAACATGGCGTCGCGGCGGGTTCGATAGACGGCACGGATACGCTCGACCTGCGTGTCGAAGCCCGCCATGGCCACCTGATGCATGACCATCTGGTTGAAGCTGGCGGTATGCAGGTCGGCGCCCTGCTTGAGCATGGCCAGCTTGCGGATCAGCGCCTTGGGGCCGCTGATCCAGCCGACGCGCAGGCCGGGCGACAGGGTCTTGGAGAAAGTGCCGCAATAGAGGGTGCGGGTGCCTTCGATGGAGCCCGCCGTCGCGGCGTCGAGAGCGGCGATGGGCGGGACGGTTTCGCCGTCGTAGCGCAGGGCGGTGTAGGCGGCGTCTTCGACGATGACGGCATTGAGTATCTGGGCCTGTTCGAGCGCGGCGCGGCGGGCGGCACGGCTCATGGTCAGGCCAGTCGGGTTGGCAAAGTCGGGCACGAGGTAGAGCAGCCGGGCGGCAGCGTCGCCGACTGGCTGGGGGGCGTCGATGGATGAGAAAGTCGGCTCGAAGGCCGAGAACGCCTGGAGCGCGCCCAGATAGGTTGGGCGATGCGTGGCCACGGCACTGCCTTTGTCGAGGAGCAGTTTGCCAATCAGATCAAGGCCCTGCTGGGAACCTGAGGTGATGAGGATGTTGTCGGCCTCGGCCGGAACGCCCAGGCTCGTCATGTGATCGGCCAGCCACTGCCGCAGCGGCGGATAGCCCTCGGTGGTGGAATATTGCAGGGCCTCGCGGGCGATGGACGGACCGCTGAAGGCCTCGCGCCAGGCGTCCTGGAACAAGGCGACGTTGAACAGGCCGGGATCGGGAATGCCGCCGGCAAAGGAGATCATCGAGGGGCGGCCCACGAGCTTGAGCAGTTCGCGGATTTCCGACGCCTTCATGGACCGGGCGCGGGCGGAGAGGCGAAAATCGGCTGGCGTCATTTGTCTCACCATGCAATGATACGCACGATACAATCATGAAGATATTGTTATGTCAATAGTGTTGACCTTGTTGGCGGAACTGCATAGATGGAGCGCCTGCCGCAGCGGTGAGTGCGGCGTCAGCGAGCGGGTCGGCGGGTGTTTCGCGGTGGAATGGGCGATGGGCCGAGGGTCTGAAGCCAGTATAGGCGCTGTGGGAGCGTCGGGGATAAATCGAGGAAGGGACGACGAATGAGCTTTGTGAGCGAGTATCCGGTGGCGGCGCCTGGGGTGGCGGTGGAGCATTTTTCACGGCGGCTGTCGGTCGAGACCGATTGTGCCGATGTCGCGGCGTGCCTGAAGAGCGGGGATGTCGACTTCGTGTTGCTGCATGTTGTCGGCTCGCCCGAGGCCTATGCGCGGCGACATGTGCCGGGGGCGCTGCATCTGCCGCACAGGCAGATCACCCAGGAGCGCGTGGCGGAATGGCCGGAGGACACGCTGTTCGTGGTCTATTGCGCCGGGCCGCATTGCAACGGGGCTGACCAGGCGGCGCTGAAGCTGGCGCGACTGGGACGCAAGGTGAAGCTGATGATCGGCGGGATCACCGGCTGGGCCGACGAAGGTTTGGCGTTTAGCGCAGGTCTTGATGCAGAGCCGCAGATTGCCGCAATTGGGTAACGGACTGTGACACCAGGCATGCACCGATTGGTCACGTGGACAAATGGACCGGTGGCGGAGATAGTGTCGACTCAATGAGTGATACAATTTCCTTCGATAGGGATACAATGCATCTGCCTGATAATGGTCAGCCAGTTCACGAGCAGGTGGCCGGCGCCGTGGAAGCCGCGATCGCCGAGGGCCGCTTTCGGGTGGGCGAACGGCTGCCGACACATCGACAGTTGGCGCAGCAGTTTTTGGTCTCCATCGGCAGCGTGACCCGGGCCATCGATACGCTCAGCGCGCGTGGCGTAGTGCGCGGCGAGATCGGGCGCGGCACCTTCGTGCTGGGGCAGGCGGATGCCGATGATGGCGGAGTGATGGACCTGACCATCAATGCGCCGCCGCCGGTGGTCGGGCTCGCGAGGATGGCGGAAGCGTCCGAGATTGCCAACCGTCATGCGCTGGCGCTGGCCCATGGTGGTTATGGCGACCTCAGCGGCACGGAACGGCAGCGCGGACTGGTCGCGGGGTGGCTGAGCGAGACGCGGACCGCGCTGCGATCGGACGAGATATTGCTCTGCAACGGAGCGCAGCAAGCACTGCACCTGGCATTTGCGACGCTCAAGGACCGATCAAGCGTCATTCTGACCGAGAGTGCCACGTTTCCCGGCGCACTGGCGGCGGCGGCCAATCTGGGCATGGTCATGGCGCCGGTAGCGCATGACGGGGACGGCATGCTGCCCGAGGCGCTGGACCGCGCGCTGACTACGACCGGCGCGAAGATCATCTACACGACCCCGGTCTGCCAGAACCCGCTGGGTTTCGAGACCGGGCCGCAGCGTCGGCGCGCGCTGGCTGACATCGCGACGCGGCACGACGCCGTCATCGTCGAGGACGACATTTATGGGGTCTATGCGGCCAAGGGGCGGCTGACCTATCGCGAGCTGGCGCCGGAGCGGACATTCTATGTCACCAGCTTCTCCAAGAGCCTGACGCCGCTGATACGGCTGGGGGTGATAGCCCCGCCGGCCGCGATGTTGGCGGCGGTGCGCAAGCGCATGCGGGCGGAGAGCTGGGGGCTGACGCCGTATATCGGCGAGCTGGCGGCAGCGATGATCGAGACGGGGCTGGCCGCCGAGGCGGCCACGACGTTGCGCGCGGAAGGGCTGGCGCGGCTGCAGATGGTGCAGGCGGCACTGGGTCTGGTTGACGTGCCCATGCCCGGTGGGGCGCCGCATGTCTGGCTGACCATGCCGCCTCTCAAGGCGGAGCAGTTCGCACGGCGGGCAAGCGAGGCCGGTGTGCGGATCACGCCGCCATCGGCAGCCCAGGTGGGCGAGGTGCCCGTCTCGGGGGTGCGGCTCTGCATAATGGCGCCACCGGCGCGCGGAACGCTGGCGCGGGCGCTGGACGTGATCGGGGGAATATTGGGGAGCGACGAGGACGTGGTGGTTTAGGGGCAGGGTGAAGGCGTGGCATTGGCCTCCCAGACGGCGCAGGGCGGCGCAATTCTGAACAATTGTAAATGCCAAGGCTTTATACCTAAGCCATTAACCTACTTGAGGCATCGGCAGTGCTTCGCGCAAATCTTAATCAGCTTGCAATGGTGGCGTGAGAGCAATTGGTAGGTTAGAGGAGCCTGCCATGCTGCGCGCAATTGTTGTTGTACTGTCGCTGTTGCTCGTCCCGATTTGCTTAGGGGCAGATTGGACGGTTGATCGGGTTCGCGGCGAAGCCAACTATCAAGTTGACGGCTCCTGGCTCCCGTTGTCCCGCGGCCATGTCGTCCAAAACGGTATCCTTGTCCGAACGGGCGTGAGCGGCCGTGTCGATCTGGTGCGCGGAGCCGAAGCGGTCAGCCTTGGCGCGAATACACAGATCCAGATCAGGGATGCTGGCAGCGAGATGATGACCTCGATCATCCAAGATAGCGGTGTCGTGACGGCAGAGGTCGAGCGCCGGAATGTGCAGCACTTTTCCGTACAGACGCCATATCTTGCCGCCGTGGTGAAAGGCACCAAATTCGTCGTCACGGTTGATGCCCACAGTGCAACGGTCGATGTTGAACGCGGTGTGGTGCAGGTTCAGGATCCTGAAAACGGTCTTGTCGCGGATATTCGTCCCGGACAGGAAGCCACGGTGACGGATGAGGCGCCACTTTTGGTGATTGGCGGGAGCAGCGCTCAGATTTTTACCTTTGCAGGCACTCCTGTGGCTGTAGACGAAGACCTGGGCAACGGGAACGGCCAGG
The DNA here is from genome assembly GCF_021729885.1 of Devosia sp. SL43. NCBI lineage: Bacteria > Pseudomonadati > Pseudomonadota > Alphaproteobacteria > Hyphomicrobiales > Devosiaceae > Devosia > Devosia sp. SL43. The sequence continues at coordinate 1,358,371 of NZ_CP063401.1, read as the reverse complement.
GTAACGGGAACGGCCAGGGCAATGGGAACGGCCAGGGCAACGGGAACGGCCAGGGTAACGGGAACGGCCAGGGCAATGGGAACGGCCAGGGTAACGGGAACGGCCAGGGCAACGGGAACGGCCAGGGTAACGGGAACGGCCAGGGTAACGGGAACGGCCAGGGTAATGGGAACGGCCAGGGTAACGGAAACGGCCAAGGCAATGGGAACGGCCAGGGCAACGGGAATGCCCAGGGCAATGGGAACGCTCAGAGCGACGAGGACGAGGGCGCGGACGAGGACGACAGCCAGGGTAACGGAAACGGCCAAGGCAATGGGAACGGCCAGGCCAACGGGAATGCCCAGGGCAATGGGAACGGTCAGAGCGACGAGGACGAGGGCGCGGACGAGGACGACAGCCAGGGCAACGGAAACGGCCAGGGCAATGGAAATGGCAAGCAGGGTGACTGATCCGAGCTATGCATACCAATAGCCGCCAGAAGGCGAGTTGAGATGACCACTCTGTTAGCGCGGTGGTTTGCAAGCGCCGCGGTCTTTCTTGCGGTCATAGCAACCAGCGTCATGGGCTTCTGGTCCGCCGCAGATACCAAGCTCGCCGAGGTCAGGTTCGCTGCCAGTGATCGGGCCCCCAGTGGCGACATTGTTTTCATCGATATTGATGCGCGCAGCCTCGCCGAGGTCGGCCTCTGGCCCTGGCCGCGGTCCATTCACGGCGAACTCATCGACAACCTGATGGCATTGGGCGCCTATGAAGTGGCCCTCGATATCGACTTCAGCGCGGCCTCGACGCCACCTGAGGATGATGCCTTTGCGGCGAGCCTGGAGCGGGCCGGTGGTTACGTCTTTCTCAGCACCTTTCGCCAAACTGACGCCAAAGGAGCGCTGGTCATCAACCAGCCGCTGCCCCAATTCGCTGAATATGCCGATTCCGTTCTGGCCAATGTCGAGGCATTGGAGAGCGGTATGGTTCGTGCTGTCCCCGCCCGCGTGCCCGGGATGGTGGCCACGTCAGTTGCTGTGGTGTTCTCGCCAACACGCGCGTCACCCCAGACGATCCGGATCGACTATTCCATCGACCTTCGCCAGATCGTTCGTATTCCTGCCATTGATGTTCTGAACGGCGCGGTGGACCCCGCTCTGGTGCGAGACCGGCAGGTCGTGGTCGGTGCCAGCGCCATAGAACTGCACGATCTGTTTGATGTCCCACGTTTCGGAACCGTGCCGGGGCCCATGGTGCAGATCGCCGCGGCCGAAACCCTCAAACTCGACCGAGCACTGCTAAACCTGTCGATCTGGCCGGCGCTGGGTCTTGTCGGGCTCCTGGTGCTCGGGGTCACCGTGTTCCGACGCGCCAGCGTGCCAAAGGTTGCCGGCGTTCTCGCGGCTGTCGCGGTCGCTGTAGAATTGGCGGCACTGCTGGCACTTACCATCTTGAAGATCGACGTAGCCACAATGCCGGTGCATGTCGGGTTATTGTCCCTAATCGTGCTTCGGCTGCTTGATGAGCGTGTCGTCCGACACCGCCAGTTACGCGAGCAGCGAGCGCGTCTGGCCTATCTCGCCAACCACGACATCCGAACCGGCGCCATGTCGCGAACGGCGTGGATCGACGCGTTGGATGCGATTATGGATCGCGGCACGCCTCTCTGGATCGTGCTGTTGAGACTCGATCGGCTGGATGCCGCCGGTGCAAGCTTGGGCTATGAGATTGTCGAGGCGGCCATTGCCATGGCTCATGCCCGGCTACGGGAACTGACCCCAGGGATGGTGGCGCGAATCGAAAGCGACGCCTTTGCGATGTCATGGCTTCGTCGGCCGGACGATGCCGAGATCCACAGTCTCTTGGCGGCAATTGAACAGCCATATGAGATTGGCCAGCACCGCGTGGCGCTGGAACTACGGTGGGGCGCGAGCGGCGAAATATCAAATGCGGTCGGAGCAAGCCCAGGCCTACAGCGCGCGCGGATAGCGTTGGCCGCCGCGGGCAACCTTGGCCAGAAGGGCTGTGACTACGACGACAGCTTCGAAGCTGAATTGCGCCGCCGCCAGTTGATCGACATCGATCTGAGACAGGCAATAGCCAACGGCGAGCTCGACATCGCCTTTCAATCCCAGGTCGATATGCGGACAAGGCGCGTCGTCGGCGTTGAAGCACTGCTCAGGTGGAACAGCACCAGATTTGGACCCGTCTCGCCCGCAGACTTCATTCCTATGGCTGAGGAAAACGGCACCATTATCGAGCTCGGTGCCTGGGTGTTCGCCGAGGCATGCCGGCGAACGATGCTTCAAGGATGGGGCGGTCGGCTTTCGATAAATGTGTCGCCGATTCAGTTTCAGAGAGGTGACGTGGTCGGCATGGTTCGCTCGGCCCTCGAAGCCACCGACTTTCCCGCCGATCGGCTGGATATCGAAATAACCGAGAGCCTGTTCGTGGATCAAGGCAACCAGATCAGGCCGGCGCTGGATGCTCTGCGATCGATGGGCGCTCAGATTGCCATCGATGATTTCGGAACGGGTTACTCTTCATTGAGCCACTTGTCCGGCCTGCCGGTGGACAAGCTCAAGATCGATCAGAGCTTCGTGCGCCAGTTGAGTGACCGGCGTGGCGCCGGCGTGATGGAAGCGATCGTGTCGCTTGGTCAGCGGCTTGGGTTGGTCATCGTGGTGGAGGGCGTGGAAACGGAGGCTGAGTTAGACCAGCTGACTTCGCTGGGATGCCATGTGGCTCAGGGCTACTTGTTTGGAAGACCGGGCAGCCTTCCTGTCACTGAAGATGGCGTCGCTGCATAATTCCTTACAATCGGCGGCCCCCGATTCAGGGCATGGCTGGGTGGAGCAGGCTCAGGCCCATTCCACCCAGGGCCAATAGCGCCACTACGATCCATGGCGGGGCCTTCCAGACGGTCAGCAGGACGAAACCGGTCAAGGCGAGGGCAAAGTCGTACGGGCCGAGGATTGCGCTCGTCCAGACTGGATTGTAGAGCGCGGCCCCGAGAATACCGACGACGGCAGCATTTGCGCCGCGCATTGCGGCCTGCGCGACCGGGCGGGCACGAAAAGCGTCCCAGAAGGGAAGCGCGCCGACTAGCAGCAGGAAGCCGGGCAGGAATACGGCGATGAGGCAAATGATGGCCCCGGCAATGCCGTCAGGCGCAGGCCCCATGACCGCGCCGAGATAGGCAGCGAATGTGAACAGAGGGCCCGGCATGGCCTGCGTCGCGCCATAGCCAGCCAGAAAGGCGTCAGTGCTCACCCAGCCGGGGCGTACCACCTCGGCTTCCAGCAGAGGCAGAACCACATGGCCGCCGCCGAACACGAGCGAGCCCGCCCGGTAGAAGGAATCGAAGAGAGCCACCCCCTGCGAGGCGGTCGTTGCGGCAAGGACCGGGAGAAGAGCCAGCAGCAGGACGAATAGAGCGAGGGCGATCAGTCCGGCCCGTTTCGATACGGGGAATGTCAGGTGACCTGCGGTGGCAACGGGAGCGCCTCGGCACAGCCACAGCCCGGCCAAGCCACCCAAGATCAGGGCTGCCACCTGCCCAATCGCGCCGGCAAGCAGGATGACGAGCAGTAAGGCGGCCACGGAGATGCTCGCCCGCTCCCGGTCAGGGGCAAGGTTTCGCGCCATGCCCCAGACCGCTTGCGCGACAACGGCGACGGCAACAATCTTCAGGCCATGCAGCAGGCCCAAGCCGATCGCCCCCCCAAACCAAGCTGCGCCATAGGCGAACAACACGAGAATCAGGGCCGAAGGGAGCGTGAAAGCCGTCCATGCCGCCAAGGCGCCGACCGGCCCGGCCCGCAGCAGCCCGAGAGCGAAGCCGACCTGGCTCGATGCCGGGCCGGGCAGGAACTGGCAGAGCGCCACGAGGTCGGCATAGCCGGCCTCGTCGATCCATTTGCGGCGAACAACCAGCTCGTCGCGGAAGTAGCCGAGATGGGCGATGGGGCCGCCGAACGAGGTCAAGCCGAGTTTGAGGAAGGCGCGGAAAACCTCACCCGCTCGAGCAGCCCTCACGGTGGGTCGGGGAACGGCTGAATCGGTTTCAGTCAATTGTCGGCGCCCATGATCGTCGTCGCCTGACAGACTAGAGGGTTCGTATGCGCTATCAATGACAGTCCGGCGCCTTTGTAGATTTCCGTCTTCTGCCAGTGCGCTTGCACTCATGAGCACGCCTGGTGTGCTTGCATCGCGCCCGGCCCGGTCCTAGACAGTCGGTGCGAACAAAGGGATGCGAGATGGCTGATCGACCGTCCGTGCTGGCGCCATTCAAGCACGAGACTTTCCGGCTGTTGTGGCTGGCGACGCTGGTGTCGAACCTGGGTGGACTGGTGCAGTCGGTGGGTGCCGGCTGGATGATGACCACGCTGACGGACTCGCACAACATGATCGCGCTGGTGCAGGCGTCGACGACGTTGCCGATCATGGTATTTTCGATCGCGGCGGGGGCGCTGGCCGACAATTTCGATCGGCGCACGGTGATGCTGATTGCGCAGGTCGGCATGATGGTGGTGTCGCTGGCGCTGGCGGCGATGGCGATATTCGGGCTGCTCAATCCGTGGCTGCTGCTGGGCTTTACCTTCCTGATCGGGTGCGGGACGGCCTTGTTCAACCCGTCGTGGCAGGCGTCGATGGGCGATATCGTGCCGCGCAGCGATCTACCGGGGGCGGTGACGCTCAATTCGATGGGCTTCAATATGATGCGCAGCGTCGGCCCGGCGGTGGGCGGGCTGATCGTGGCGCTGGCGGGAGCTGCGGCGGCGTTTGCGGTCAATGCCGTGTCGTATCTGCCGCTGATTGTGGCGCTGACGCGCTGGAAGCCGGAGCGGCCGGCGAACCGGTTGCCGCGCGAGAATTTCGCCAGCGCCATGTGGGCGGGCATCCGCTACGTGTCGCTGTCGCCCAACCTGACGACAGTGCTGCTGCGCGGTTTCCTGTTCGGCTTCGGCGCAGTGGCGGTGCTGGCGCTGCTGCCGTCGGTGGCGAGCGAATATGTCGGCGGCGGGGCGCTGGTCTATGGCACGCTGCTGGGCTGTTTCGGGCTGGGGGCCATCGGAGGGGCGTTTCTCAACGGGCGGGTCCGCGAGCGCTTCAGCAATGAAGTGATCGTCCGGGCAGCCTGCATCGGCTTTGCGGTGAGTTGCGTCGGGTTGGGCTTCAGCCGCGATCCGGTGCTCAGCCACTTCGTGCTGTTGCCGGCGGGCGCCTGCTGGGTGCTGTCGCTGTCGCTGTTCAATGTGTCGATCCAGCTGTCGTCGCCGCGCTGGGTCGTGGGGCGGGCGCTGTCGCTGTACCAGACGGCAACGTTTGGCGGCATGGCAGCGGGGAGCTGGGTCTGGGGCCTGAGCGCCGACGCCGTGGGGCCGGACTGGGCGCTGGCCATGGCCGGATGGGTGCTGCTGGCCTGCGCGGTGGTGGGACTGCGACTGCCGCTCGCACAGTTCGATCAGCGCGATCTCAACCCGCTCAATACGTTCAACGAGCCGGTGCTGAAGCTCGATCTGCGGCCGCGCAGCGGGCCGATCATGGTGATGATCGACTATGAGATCGCGCAGGAGGATATCCTCAAATTCCTGGCGCTGATGGCGGATCGGCGGCGCATCCGCATTCGCGACGGGGCGCGGCAATGGGGCCTGCTGCGCGATCTGGAACGGCCCGACATCTGGGTCGAGACCTACCATGTGCCGACCTGGGTGGACTATGTGCGGCACAATATGCGGCGGACCAAGGCGGACGCGGACAATATCGAGGCGCTGCGGGCCCTGCATCGCGGAGAGGGTCTGCCCAAGGTACACCGGATGATCGAGCGGCAGACGGTGCCGCTGGAGGACGACACGCCGCTGCGGGATATGCCGGAGGTTTGAACCTCAGCGCGGCCGCTGGGTGAGGGCCACGCCGCCCAGGATCAGCACGACGCCGAGGGCGCTGGCCCAGAGTGTTACCGGCGCGCCGCGCAGCAGGTCGAAGATGACGCCGAACACCATCTGGCCGCCGATGACCAGCAGGGCGGTGTTGATGGCGCCGATGCGGGCGATGAGCCAGCTGCCGGATGCCACGAATATGACGCCGACCGGGCCGCCGAGGAAGGCCCACCATGGGGTCTGCATGGCGCCCTCGGTGATCAGGCCGCCGATAACCAGACCCAGCACCGTGAGCAGGGCAAAGCCGACCAGGTGGTTCCAGAACGAGGCAATAAGCGGCGTGGTCGAGAGGGCCAGGCGGCCGTTGAGCTGGCGGCTGAGGCTGACCAGCACGCCGGCCAGCACCGCGTAAAAGACGAAGAGGATCATGCGCCGCTCCCCTGACCGAGAAGGATGATCAGTAGGCTCCCCAGCCCGATCAGGGCGATGGCGCCGATGTCTCGCAAATCCAGCCGGCGGCGCGGCAGGCCGAACAGGCCTAGCGTGTCGGCGGCGAGGCTGAAGGCGACCTGGCCGGCAAGGCCGAGGGCCAGCGTGCCGGCGACAGCCAGCGGGGAATTGACTGCCGTCGAGGTCAGCATGACGGTCACGGCGCCGGACAGGCCGCCGAGATAGGCCCAGAGTGGTGGTCGGTTGGCGGTGCCGGGCGCGACTTTGGAGCGCGTGCGCCAGAGCAGCGCCAACAGGACGATGGCAGCGAGGGTGCCGGTGCCGTGGGCGAGCCAGGAGGAGAACAGTGCTCCGCCGGTGCGGCCGGATTCGCCGTTGAGGAACACCATCAGGGTCAGCAAGCCGCCGCTGGCGAAGGCGGCGATGAGGTGGAGGGGCTGGGGCCGTGGGGTGGAGGCGGTGGACATGGGGACGACTCGGAGGGGATTGCTGGAGGACAATCGGCCAGTCGGGTGAGTGTGCCAAGACGCTATGTGGGACGGGGACGGGGGGAAGAAAGAATACCCCCACCTAGCCTCCCCCTGAAAAGGGGGAGGGACCGATTGAGTTTGCGGCACAATTGGAGGCTAGGCACCAGCCGGATTCCTCCCCCTTTTCAGGGGGAGGCTAGGTGGGGGTACTCTTGCTCAGGCGACCTGGGCGAAGCGTTCGTCGAAAGCGTAGCCGGCGCCGCGGACTGTGCGGATGGGGTCGCTCTCGCGGCCGCGGTTGATGGCGCGGCGGAGGCGGCCGATATGGACGTCGACGGTGCGCTCGTCGACATAGACGTCGTTGCCCCAGACGCCGTCGAGCAGTTGCTCGCGCGAATAAACGCGGCCGGGATGGCGCATCAGGTATTCGAGCAGGCGATATTCGGTGGGACCGAGATGGACGTCGCGGTTGGCGCGGCGGACGCGGTGGGTAGTGCGGTCGAGCTCGAGATCGCCGACCTTGAGGGCGGCGGTGACCAGGTTTGGATTGGCGCGGCGCAGCAAGGCGTGGATGCGGGCGATCAGCTCGGGAACGGAGAAGGGCTTGACGACATAGTCGTCGGCGCCGGTGGCGAGGCCGCGGACGCGTTCTTCTTCCTCGCCGCGGGCGGTGAGCATGATGATCGGCACGCGGGCGGTTTCATCGCGGGCGCGGAGGCGGCGGCAGAGTTCGATGCCGGAGATTTCGGGCAGCATCCAATCGAGCAGGATCAGGTCTGGCAGCTTGTCCTGGATGGCATGCTGGGCCTCGTCGCCGGTTTCCGCGGTGACGACGCGGAAACCCTCGGCTTCGAGGTTGTAGCGCAGCAGGATGGCGATATCGCCTTCGTCTTCGACGACGAGGATAGTGGCGGGCATGGAGTGGCTCCCGTCGGGGTGCGGGCCGGCTACGCCGACCGTTGTTTCATCTCCAGGTCATCCCCGCGAAAGCGGGGACCTCTGTTTAGAGGCAACGGAGGTTCCCGCTTTTCGCGGGAATGACCCGGTGGGTGTTGCGGCTGGCGTGCGTGACGTCAGGCCTTGATCTGGGTGCGGTGCAGTTCCTGCACGTCTGATGTCAGTTGCTTGCCGGTCTGCAGGTAGTAGGCACGCTCGGCGATGTTGGTGGCGTGGTCGCCGATACGTTCCAGGCTCTTGGCGCAGAACAGAAGGTGTGTGCAGGGCGTGATGTTGCGCGGGTCTTCCATCATGTAGGTGAGGAGTTCGCGGAACAGCGAGGTATGCATGGCGTCGACTTCGTCGTCGCGGTTGCAGACTTCAATGGCGCGAGCCGAGTCGCGGTTGGAATAGGCGTCGAGCGCTTCCTTGATCTGGCGCAGCACCAGGGCGGTCATGTTCTTGACGCCATTGTAGAAGGTGGGCTGCAGGCTCATGCCTTCGAGTTTGAGCGAGCGGCGGGCCAGCTGCTTGGCCATATCCCCGACGCGCTCCAGATCGGAGGCGACATGGATGGCGGTGACGATGGCGCGCAGGTCCGATGCCATGGGCTGGCGTCGGGCGATCATGGACACGGCCATGTCGTCGATCCTGCGCTGCATGTCGTCGATGCGCTGGTCGGCGATGATGGTGAGGTCGGCCAGCTCGCGGTCGAGCTTGAGCAGGCTCTTGGTGCCGTTCTCGATGGCGACTTCGACCTGGCCACCCATTTCGGCGATGGTCTGGGCGAGGGCGGTGAGTTCGTCGGAATAGGACTGAACGATGTGGTCGGTGCCGGTATTGGCCATAGTAGCTTCCTCTTCCCGGCCCTTAGCCGATACGGCCCATGATATAGTCCTGGGTCTGCTTGTGGACCGGGTTGGTGAAGATGTCTTCGGTGACGCCTTCCTCGATCAAATTGCCCAGGTGGAAGAAGGCCGTTTTCTGCGAAACGCGAGCGGCCTGCTGCATGGAGTGGGTGACGATGACGATGGTGTAGTTCTCGCGCAGTTCGTCGATCAGCTCTTCGATGATGGCGGTGGCGATGGGGTCGAGGGCAGAGCAAGGCTCGTCCATCAGGATGACTTCAGGGCCGACGGCGATGGCGCGGGCGATGCACAGACGCTGCTGCTGGCCGCCGGAAAGCCCGGTGCCGGGCTCGTTGAGGCGATCCTTGACCTCTTCGAACAAGCCCGCCTTGCGGAGCGAGGAGACGACAATCTCGTCCATGTCGGTCTTGGAGCGCGCAAGGCCATGAATCTTGGGGCCGTAGGCGACGTTTTCATAGATCGACTTGGGGAACGGATTGGGCTTCTGGAAGACCATGCCGATGCGGGCGCGCAGTTCGACCACGTCGAGCGCGGGATCGTAGATATCCTCGCCGTCGAGCTTGATCGTGCCGCCGACCTTGGCGCCTTCGATCGTGTCGTTCATGCGGTTGATGCAGCGCAGGAAGGTCGACTTGCCGCAGCCCGAGGGTCCGATGAAGGAGGTGACGGCGCGATCGGGAATGTCGATCGAAATGCCATGCAAGGCCTGCTTGGCGCCGTAATGCACGGTGACATCGCGGGCAGTCAGGCGAATCTGGCGTTCGAGCATGTCGGTCGGGTTCATTGCGGTGTTCACTGATTGCTGGGTCATTTTGATCTTGCCGGCGACCATATCCATTTGATGCTTCCTTTAGCTAGGCGCGCTTTTCGAGGCGCGAGCGCAGATAGATGGCGACGCCGTTGAGCAGGATCATCACGAGGAGGAGGACCATGATCGCGGCGGCGGTGCGCGGTTCGAAGAAATTGCGGTTTTCGTTGCCCTGCCAGAGATAGATCTGGACCGGCAGGGCGGTGGCCTGATCGAAAGGCGTAGCGGGCACGGCAGCGACGAAGGCCTTCATGCCGATCAGCAGCAGGGGAGCCGTTTCGCCGAGGGCGTGGGCGACGCCCAGGATGGTTGCGGTCAGGATCGACGGAAAGGTGACCGGCAGCACATGGTGGAACACCATCTGCGTCTTGGACGCACCCATGCCGAGCGCAGCCTGGCGCAAGGCCGGGGAGACGCCGAGCAGGGCGCCGCGGGTGGCGATGATGATGGTGGGCAGCGTCATCAGCGTCAGCACCAGGCCGCCGACGATCGGCGCCGAAATGGGCAGGTGCATGTAGTTGATGAAGGCAGCGGCGCCGAGCAGACCGAAGACGATGGAGGGCACTGCCGCCAGGTTGTTGATGTTGACCTCGATGAAGTCGGTGATGCGCGACTTTGGCGCGAATTCCTCGAGATAGATGGCCGAGGCCACCCCGATCGGCACGGCCAGGACGATCACCACCAGCATCATCCACAGCGTGCCGACCAAAGCGCCGAGCAGACCAGCGGAGGCCGGGGCCGAGCGGCTGTCGACGTTGGTGAAGATGGACCAGGCGAAGCCGTTGCTGATGGCGCCGCTGGCGACCATTTCGTCGATCAGCGCGCGGGCCGGGGCGGAGAGCTGCTGCTGGGTGTCGGGCAGCGAGCGGTCGATATTGCCCTTGATCCAGTTCTGCGCGTTGGCCGACGCGAGGACGTCGACCTCTACGGTCTTGCCGAGCAGGGATGGATCGGCGACGAACTGCTCGCGCACCTGATGGCGGGCATCGGTTTCGGCGATGGCCAGCAGGTCCTTGGTATCGATCTCGAAGCCGGCCGGCGCTGCGGCGCGCAGGCTCGCTTCGATGACCTTGTTCCAGTTCAGCATCGCCAGGTCACGCTGCCACTTGAGGTTGGCGGCCTGGAAATCGGCATCGGACTGGCCATCGGTACGAACCGGGGCAGGTTCGACACCAATGATCGCGGGATCGAAGGTGACCGACAGATGCAGGTTGGACTGCGTGAAGGCGGGAGCGCCCCGGCGGACGATATCGACAAACAGCAGGGCGACGAAGCCGAGCGCCACGATGATGGCGGCGAGGCCTAGGCCCTTGAAGACGTTCTCGGTAAGGTGACGCTTCCGTAGGCCGGCGCGGATCAGCTTGGTACGTTCGACTGAGGCCTGGTGGCCAGTGGAGAGCATGTCGGTCATGATTATTCGTACTGCTCCCGGAAGCGGCGGACGATGTAGAGGGCGAAGACGTTGAGGCAGAGGGTGATGACGAAGAGCGTCAGGCCCAAGGCGAAGGCGACCAGCGATTGGGGACCGGCAAAATCGGAGTCGCCGGTCAGCTGGTTGACGATCGACACCGTGATGGTGGCCACCGGCTCGAACGGATTGCCGCGCAGCACCGGCGAGTTGCCGGCGGCCAGCACCACGATCATGGTTTCGCCCACGGCGCGGCTCACGGCCAGCAGGAAGGCGCCGACGATGCCGGGCAGGGCCGCAGGCAGCAGCACGTTGCGGATGGTTTCGGACTTGGTGGCGCCCAGGCCATAGGCGCCATCGCGCAGGGTGCGCGGCACCTGGTTGAGGATGTCGTCAGAGAGGGACGACACGAAGGGGATGATCATGATGCCCATGACCACGCCGGCGGTGAGCGCGCTGGTCGCCTTGATATCGAGGCCGATAAAGCCGCCGACGTCACGCAGGAACGGGCCGACCGTCACCAGGGCGAAGAAGCCGAAGACGATGGTGGGGATACCGGCGAGGATTTCGATGATCGGCTTAGCCACGGCGCGGAAGCTGTGGTGGGCATACTGGCTGAGATAGATCGCCGCCATCAGGCCGACCGGTACGGCCACCAGCATGGCGATGAATGTGATCATGAGCGTGCCGGCCAGCAGGGGCAGGAGGCCATACTGGCCATGTGCGCCGCCGCCGGTGGACGAAAAGCTGGGATTCCACACAGTGCCGAAGAAGAAATCGAGCGGGTGGATGAAGGTGAAGAATTTGTAGGCCTCGCTGACCAGCGAGGCGACGATGCCGACGGTGGTCAGGATGGCGACAGCCGAGCAGGCGAGCAGCGCGATGTTGATGACGCGCTCGACGGCGTTGCGGGCCCGGAGGCGGGCGGTGATGCGGCTGCGGGCGTAGAGCAGCGCCACAACACCAGCCACGGCCGCCGCCACGATAACAACCAGGAAGGTGATGAACTGGAACGAGCGCAGGGCATCGCCAGCCGTCTGCTCGTAGGGCAGAACTTCGCCCGCCACACCGTAGCCTGACGCCAGCGACTTGATGCGGGCGATGGTGGCGTTGAGGCCGACCTGATCGAGCGACTGGACGGTTTCGACCGGGATCTGGCCGACGATGAAATTGTGGGTGATGCCATCACCGAGCCAGGCCCAGAGGATGACGATGACGAGGGCGGGAACCAGCGTCCAGATGGCGACGTAGGAGCCGTGATACTGAGGGCGGGAGTGGACCTTGACGCCGTTGGCGGTCGCCAGACCGCGGCTGCGGGACCAACCGGACTGGTAGGCAAGGCCAAGCAACACCAGCAACAGACCGGCAATGACAAGGGAATTCATCGGTATGCGCCCCCGCGAGAAAGAGTGGGCCGCGCCTGATGGCGCGGCCCGGGAGAGGTATTACTGAGCTTCGAAGGCAGCGAGAACTTCAGCGGTCTTTTCGGCCGGCTGCGGGATCAGGCCAGCGGCTTCGAGGGTGCCGCCTGCGCCCGACATCTGCTCGGACAGGAAGAACTGGACATATTCCTGGATGCCGGGGATCACGCCGATATGCTGGCCCTTGACGTAGAAGAACAGCGGGCGGCTGACCGGGTATTCGCCGGCAGCGACAGCTTCAGCCGACGGCACGACGCCATTGACGGTCGCGACCTTGAGGGTGTCGGTGTTCTGCTCGTAGAAGCTGAGGCCGAACACGCCAACAGTGTCAGGGTTCGAGGTCAGGCGAGCCAGGGTCTCGGTGTAGTCGCCAGCGATTTCAACGACGACGTCCTGACGGAAGGTGGTGCAAGCGGCGTCGAGTTCTTCTTCGCTCATCTCGGGCAGACCGGCTTCTTCGCAACCGGCGTGAGTGACCTTTTCCTCGAACACTTCACGGGTGCCGTGATTGGAACCCGGGATGGCCAGGGCGATTGCCTGATCGGGGAGCGAAGCGTCGACTTCCGACCACTTGGTGTAGGGGTTGTCGACCATGGCGCCGTCAACGGGGACCTTGGCAGCAATTGCCTTGAACACCTGAACCGGGGTCAGGGCGAAGTCGGGGCCCGATGCAGCCGAGGCAAACACGATGCCGTCGAAGCCGAACTGGATTTCACGGACGTCGGTGACGCCGGCGGCGGTGCAGGCCTCGAGCTCGCTGTCCTTGATCTGGCGCGATGCATTGGCGATGTCGATGGTGTTTTCGCCGACGCCTTCACAGAACTGCTTCAGACCGCCGCCGGTGCCGCCGGAGCCGACGACCGGAGTCTTGAACTCGGGGAAAGCAGCGCCGAATTCTTCTGCGACGATCGAGGCGAATGGCAGCACGGTGGACGAGCCAGCAACCTGGATGGTGTCGCGCGACTGGGCGAAAGCAGCTGTGGTGCCGAATGCGGCGAGCGCGATCACGGCGGCACTGGCGTAAAGTGCGGTCTTCATAGGGATTTCCCTTTCGGAATTCAGTTCAAACCTGGCGGGCCTATCCGGCAGTTCATCCCCCGGCGCCGCCCTTTGACGAGGGGGACCATATGGGGGGCACGCGACAGTTTTATTGCGGTTACGTGACGCGTTTGTGACAGGTTAATGCCATGAAATTGCTTGGAAAAATTTGGAACAACACGGATGCTTGGCGCGGCTGACACATTCGAATGTGACAGATGTCGCAACGAAACGTGCGAGTCTGGGCAGGGCGGCATGATGGGGATTGTAAGCACGGATTGTGACAGTGGTGCTGTTGTCAGCGAACCTTCAGTCGTCTCTCTCCCCCTTTCTGGGGAGGGATCGAGGGTGGGGGTGGCCAAGCTCACTGAGCATGCGGAGCCATCCCCTCTTCCGAGCTACGCTAAGCCTGCGGCTAAGGTTCGCTTGCCCTCCCCACAAGGGGGAGGGTGGCCCGGCTGGTCGTCCGGTGTACGAATGTTAGCGCAGCAGCGGGCGGACCTCGGCCTGCACCTTGCGCATCAGCGGCAGGAAATTGGCGATCATGTGTGAGGTCGAAGCACGGGCCGACTGGGCGCCGATATTGAGGGCCGCGACGGTCTGGCCCTGGGCATTGAACAGCGGCACGGCGATGGAGCAGAGGCCCAGCTCGAGTTCCTCATCGATGACGGCAAAGCCCTGGGCGGCAACCACGGCCAGCTCCGTGGTGATGGCGGCGAGGTCGGCCTTGGTCTTGGACGTATAGGCGATGAGCTCGGAGCGATCGAGGACGTCGCGGGCCTGGGCGGTTGGCAGGGCGGCCAGCAGAATGCGACCCATCGACGTGCAGTAGGCCGGCATGCGGGCGCCGGCATTGAGATTGATCGACATCACCCGGCGGTAGGAGGCGCGGGCGATGTAGAGAATCTCCGTATTGTCGAGCACGGCGGCGGAGGACGACTCGTTGATCTGATCCGAAAGTTCTTCGAGGAACGGCTGGATCAGCCGCGGCAGCGGCGTGGCTGCCAGGTAGGAGTGACCCAGATTGAGAATACGCGGGGTCAGGCGGAAGAACTTACCGTCATAGTTGGCGTAGCCAAGATGGGTGAGGGTGAGCAGGCACCGGCGCGCGGTGGCGCGTTCGAGTCCGGTGCGATTGGCGACGTCAGTGATCGATTGGCTGGCATGTTCCTCGTCGAAGCACTCGATGACGGAGAGTCCCTTGACCAGGCCATTGATGATGTCGCCTTCGCGCATGGGGTCTCCAGTTCGGTATTCGAACAGATGTCGCAAGCCGCACGATACGAAGTGACGAGCGTGCGGGCAATCACGGCAATACCAGTTCCCTCTTGCCACCCTCTGTGACCCTGCTAAGAGGCGAATGGGGGCCTATAGCTCAATGGTTAGAGCCGACCGCTCATAACGGTCTGGTTCCAGGTTCGAGTCCTGGTGGGCCCACCATCTTACCTTGCGTATTGGAATGAAGGTGGCTTGCCTCAAGGCCCACCATCTTGCCCTGATTTACGAAATCATGATGGGCATCGCGTCCGAGCATAAGGCGTATCTGCCGTAGGTCAGGTTCGCGCGCAGTCTTTTTGTCCGTGGCGATGTTGATGATTCCGGCTAGGTCGCCGTAGACATCTACGGCGACGCTTCGGAAATTTGACGCGGATGGTGTGATGACAATTCGCTCAACTAGCGACCGGATCAGTTCGGTCGCTTCCGCGCGATGCTCGTCATCGTTGAGCGACTGGATCAGTTGGTTCACCTCAGTTTTGTACCGCCGAGACATTTGAGGATGCAGCAACACAGGAGCTTCGTCGGTGTTGTCGATGAGTCTGCTCAGTTCACCGCGCCGCGCCAGCAACTCATCCATCTCTGTCTTCAGTTTGGGTGTGGCAAAGCCATCCATAATCGCCCGGACCATTCGATCCTCGCGAACCTCAAGAGTATCAAGTTCCGCCAGATAACCGTCGCGAAGTGAGTTGCGCTCCATCCTTAGCTTGTTGAGGTGAGTCACGTATTCCTTGCAGAACACTTCCACCAGGTCGGGGTCCATCAGGCGATCCCTCAGCACCGTAAGAACGGTATGCTCCAGGTCCAGACGCGCAACGGTCACTCTGTTGGTACACACGGCGGGGCCTTTTTCGCGCGCGGCACCGCAGCCGTAGTGCGTCGCCGAAATTTTGCTGACGCCGCCACCACAGCAGCCGCACCGTAGCAGGTGCGACAACAGGTATTTTGGTCGCTGCTTTTCCCAGAACTTGGTGCTGGATTTGCGCTGCTCGGTGCGGAACGATTGAACGCGATCCCAGGTGCTGCGCTCGATGATGGCGAGTTCTGGAACGGCGGAGCGAACCCACTCGGACTCTGGATTCACACGGGCAACGGGTTTTCCGGTGTTTGGATTTCGTGGGTAGGACACCTTGTTATAAACGATCTCACCAACGTAAAGCGCGTTGTTAAGTATGCCGGTGCCGCGTTGCCAATTGCCGTTAATGGTCGAAGGGCTCCAGCCTCGGCCGGATGGCCCGACGACGCCTTCGTTATTTAAGCGGCGAGCAATCGCCTTTGGCGAGTGTCCCGCGACGTACTCGCCAAAAATACGGCGGACGATGACCGCCTCTGCGGGGTTGATGGCACGCAAGCCGCGGATGAGTTCGCCCTTCGCATCGAGTTCGCGGACAACGTCATATCCATAGGAATTGCCACCGCCTGAAAATCCGTTCTCGACACGGCCTCTCTGCCCACGCTTAACCTTGACCTTCAGTTCGGTCAGAAACATAGCATTCATCGTACCTTTGAGGCCGATGTGAAGTGGGCCGATATTGCCTTCCGAAATAGTGACGATGCTGATGCCAGCAAAGTCGAGCCGCTTATAAATATGGGCAACGTCTTCCTGGTCGCGCGTCACGCGGTCCAACGATTCCGCCACAACCACATCGAACACGCCGCGAGAAGCGTCGTCCATCATCCCCTTGATGCCGCTACGATGCTGCATGGAGGCACCGGAAATTCCAAAATCGGTGTAGACCGGGCCTTCCGACCAGCCGTTCTTCGAGATGAATTCGCGGGCTTGCCTAATTTGGTCTTCGATTGAGGCGGCCTTCTGCAAATCCTCATTGCTGAATCTGGCGTATATTGCGGCTATCGTGATGCGTGTCATGGCTTGGTCCCCTCATGCTGGTTATGACGCGGCTGGGCACGGGCCTTCAAGAATTCGTCGTAGTCCGCCTCGGCGGCGCGACGGGCCAGGAAACGGACCAGTTCGCGGATGCGCGGGTCGGACGAGAAGGCGTCGGCAGAGGGCGTCTGCTTGCCTTGATTGTCCTTTTTTCCACGCCTGTCCGTCAACTTGTTTGGTCCTTCTTCGTCTACTTATCCAAAGGGAACAAAATAGGAACAAAATCCTAAAAGTCAAGTAAAATCATGTATTTACATAAGCGCTATCCAGGGATTGGTCGTCTCAGGGGTAACATCCGCGGCGTGGTCAGAGGCGGGAACAGCCACAAAGTTAGTAATCGGGGGCAGTCGCGCTGCCCTCGATTAATCGCTTTGCGAAATCACCGTGCATCACCGCCATTTGCCCAGCCATCTCCCCGGCGGCCGATAAGGAATGCAATCGTGTCGGCATGACGCTGGTTGGTCTGCAAACCCCACATGAAGCTGATCACTTTGCTCCGCCGATACTGTGGCGTAGCGCAAAACGGCGTAATCGATCTCAGATAACCCTCGACGCGAATAGCACTGAATTCGGCAAGGGTAAGATCAAGAGTTTCAAGCACTTCCGACTGAAACATGTGCGCGCCAGTAGACAGCGACCTAAAGGGTTCATTGCGAAAGGCCGGTGGTAGAGTCTTGATAGCCATAATTGCGTCCTGATCCAGATTACGTCTGGGTCAGGCTATGATTTTCTAGGCCTCAAGCCGTAGGCCAGCCTAGCGGCTAGTGCTCGTATCGGTTTGTCAACTAGCCGCTAGCGCACACAGTCGGAAGATTGCCCTGTAAGTATCTGACTTTTATTGAAAAATTCGAATTGCTTTGCAGTTATATAACTAATTAGTTATAAACTACTATGACAAGCAGCATTTCGAAGAGCTTTAACGTCACGACTTTCCGTGATCCCGACACTGACGCGCTAGTGGTTGAACAATGGCGTAACGCTTCCGGTCAATACGATCGCGACGGTGATCTGCCCGCCTTCACTTTGTACAACCCGGACACAGGCTCCACGGTGTTACGACAATGGTTTGTCGCAGGGCAACGTCATCGACTGAACGGACCTGCCGTGGAAAAGCGCGACCTCGGAACGGGTATGCTATTGTCCCAAGTCTGGTTGCAATCTCACAAACGGCACAGAGAAGGAGACCTTCCCGCGCTAACCTATTGGTCGCCGGAAACCGGACGTATTATGCGAGAGGAATACTGGCTCCAAGGGCTCCGTGGACGAAACTCTGGGCCTGCTCTCATAAGATACGATCCCGAGACAGGCCGCATAAGACAGGCGCAGTATTGGCAGAATGGCTGTCGTGTTCTTAAATCCCAACTCCGGAATTCGCCTCTGCCTGTCTAAGCGATTCGCTGCGACCGCTGTTTGGTAGAAACTCTTGAGGCTGCCAGACAATGCCAGTGCCTGAGTATGAAGATTTCTTAGAAGCAATGGGCGATATGCTGGAGCTACCCTCGGAGAGGGCCTTGGTGCTTAGACAGCAGCTTGGAAAAGCAATTCACGACAGAACATCACAATTTCCCAAGGGACAGGTCCAACAGAAGAAGACGATTTTTATCCAGACTGCGATGGCAGTCTCCGGCGTGCCTTGGACGTCTCATTATCCTTTCAAAATAATTAGTAGCCTGAAGAGCAACGGCGCGGGTGACGAGGAAGCCGCACTAGCGCTTATGTACCTTTGTTGCAAAACACAGGAGTTCGAGGGAATTAGAACTTTGGTCACCTCCTATCTTGGAGAAGACAGTATCAATAACATACTGGATAAAGCATCTCTCCCTTCCATCGATTTTTATCTAGCGGACATCCTCAGCCGCGAAATTGTGCGCGGACCCGGTGCAGAAAAAAAGCCAGCGCGGGAAGCAGAAAGTGACGACGCGCAAGACCAGAATATCGATGTCGATCTGTGGGCGAAGGACCACAAGGATAAGTTAGGGGACAAGAACTTCGGTCGAAATTTCTTGGAGCAAAGACTGTATGAATTCGTCCAAGAAGTTTCCCATGAACGAAAGTCCACAGTATCTATAATAGACGTCGATGATATGTCTCAAATTAACAAAGTCTATGGTCGAGAACTTGGCGATTTTGTTTTGGAGTATTTGGTCAATATCATTAGCGATGAAACGAAGTATTTCGACTGCCGAATTGGGCGTTGTGGTGATGACACCTTTTACGTGGCCTTGCGAGGAATGGGGATAGAGAAAGCAATCGATATTGCGAAGGGCATCCGCCAGCGGGTCAAAGACCATCCTTGGAGCGTGGTGGCTGAGGGTCTTAGAGTGTCAGTTAGCATTGGTGTTGCGAGGGAAATGTCTCGTGAGACATCGGCCGCTTTTTCTGTCCGTGCAGCAGTTGGGATGAAGTTAGCAAAGGAGCGCGGCGGTGATATTGTCATGCAGGGGCCAGACTACGTGGCACAAGGTGCGTCGCTAGATATAGGTTCAACCGAGAGGTACTGGTCTTAAACCGACCATTCATGGATTGGGGATGTGAAACGAAGATCGCAGATCGCCAGATGTGTCGTGGTACGACCATCAGGGCAGGGAGACGCTTAAACGCTCTCCCGTGCACCCTCTAGTAGTGGTTTTGTCTGAGGCATCGAGCCTCTCCGAAACCATCGAACCCTGCGCGGGTTCATCGCGCTTGGAGTAGGGGCGTTCCTGCCCCTTCCCAAGACCCAACCCAGACCACCGTTACGGCCGATGGAGCCAGCCATTGGCGTATGCCGCCCTTGGAACCCGCACCATGTTTCGCCATGGATACGACAAGAGGGCGTTCCTGCCCTCTTGGCTCCTGACCAACCGTTGGCCGGTTGGATGCGCCCAAGGTTTCGGCCCTGCTCTCCGCGCGATTGGAAATTGCTTCGAGTCGACCGATATTAGGTACTATGGCCGATCCCCTAACTCCCGCCGAACGAAGCGCGCGAATGAGCACCATCCGGTCCAAAAATACCGGACCCGAGCTCAAAGTGCGCAGGCTCGTCCATCGGCTAGGATTTCGTTACAGGCTTCATCGCGCTGATCTCCCTGGCAAGCCGGATTTGGTTTTTGCGGGGCGACGAAAGGTAATCTTCGTGCACGGCTGCTATTGGCATCGTCACGACGATCCAGACTGCAAGCTGGCGCGGCTTCCAAAATCACGCTTGGAATTCTGGCTGCCTAAGCTTGAGGGTAATCGCGCGCGTGATCGCAAAAACGAAACGGCATTGGCCGAAAAAGGCTGGGATATCTTAGTGTTATGGGAATGTCAGGTAGCGAATAGTTCTTTTCTCGAAGCACGAATCCGAGCATTCTTAAACGATGAAATCCATTGAGCTATTCGCGGGTGCTGGCGGACTGGGAATTGGCTTGCACGAAGCCGGTTTCCGGCCGGTCAACGTGATCGAATGGGATAGCTACTGCTGCGATACCATTCGCGAAAACAAGATGCGCGGTCTGAAGGCCGTCAAGAAGTGGTCTGTCACCCAGGGTGATGTCCGCGATGTCGATTTTCGCGACTATGAGGGATTGGTTTCACTGGTATCGGGTGGACCACCGTGCCAGCCGTTTTCCATGGGCGGCAAGCATCGCGCTCATGGCGATGCGCGCGACATGTTCCCCGAGGCGATCCGAGCAGTGCGGGAAGCACGACCAAACGCTTTCATCTTTGAAAACGTGAAGGGCCTGACACGCGCCAGCTTCCGAAATTATTACGAATACATCCGCCTCCAAATGGAACATCCCGAAGTCGCCACGCGCGGTGATGATGATTGGACGGAGCATTTGGCGCGTTTGGAGAGGCATCATACCTCCGGTAGCCGGCGGGGACTGAATTATCGTGTCGTGCGCAAGGTGTTGAACGCGGCCGACTACGGTGTTCCTCAACGCCGCGAACGCGTCTTCTTCATCGGTTTCAGGGAAGACCTAGGCGTGCAGTGGAATTTTCCACACGCGACGCATTCCCAAGCCGCCCTGATATTGGATCAAGTTGCCGGTGATTATTGGGACCGTCACAAGGTGGCGAAAAAAGATCGACCGGCCGCGAGAATGCTCACGGCCGCGATCGAGGAAGATGCGGCAGGCTCACTTCCCTGGCGAACTGTCCGTGACGCGCTGCAAGATATTCCCGACCCCGAACGTTACCCAAAGCGGGCTGGCGAATATCTAAACCACCGTTTCCAACCAGGTGCCAAAAGCTACGTCGGTCACACCGGCAGTCCGTTGGACGAGCCTGCGAAAACGTTGAAGGCTGGCGTGCATGGTGTTCCAGGGGGCGAGAATATGCTCCTGCGTCCAGATGGAAGTGTGCGCTACTTCACGGTGCGAGAATCCGCTCGGCTGCAAACCTTCCCTGACGACTACCTGTTCCATGGCTCATGGTCCGAAACGATGCGCCAACTAGGCAACGCTGTTCCAGTCCGTCTTGCCCGTATCGTCGGTGAAGATGTGGCAAGGCATTTGCGCGAGGCCGCATGACGCTGTCGCCATATAATCCACTTGATAAGCGCAATCTGGCGAAAAGCGTTGAGACTGAACTGCTTGCCCGCGCGCCTGTGTCACTCGCGGAAATTGATGGGATAACGGGCGCGGGAGTTTACGTCATATACTATGCCGGACCTTTCGACGCCTACGCGCCGATCGCCGAACAGAACAGGGACGGGCAATTTTCGAAGCCCATATATGTCGGAAAGGCGATACCGAAAGGTGGGCGTAAGGGCGGACTGACCAAGGATTCTGCCGTGGGCCGCGCCTTGCTTGAACGCTTGCGCCAACATGCGGCCTCGATAGCAGAAGCTACAAATCTAGAGCTGAACGATTTCTACGTCAGGCATCTCATTGTCGAGGACATCTGGATTCCTCTTGGCGAAAACGTGCTGATCGAGAACTTCCAGCCTGTCTGGAACCGCGCTATCGATGGATTTGGCAATAAGGACCCTGGCAACAGGCGGGCAACGCAATACAGGTCGCCTTGGGACGTGCTTCATCCTGGCCGATCCTTTGCACACAAGCTTGCCGATAGCCCCGCCGACGCGGCCTTCTTTACCCAGCGGGTCAATGACTATCTGGCTGGGCGTCCCTTGGCTCCATTGCCGAAGGCATTGGCCGAACAGGCCGAAACCGAGCAAGCCATTGCCGAGGAAAGTGCCGACGAAATATAAGTCGTCAGGGTTTCTTGAACCCTAGTGCAAGCAGTTTTGGCTGGAGAACGCCGACGCTCTTTTCCGGTACGGCAAGCACGAAAAGGTTGCGTGCGCGCGTCAAGGCAACGTAGCCGATCCGACCTGCTTCGTTCTTGGTCCCACCTATAAGCTCTTCCGCGTGAGCCTTGCTACAAACATACATCACGCCGCTTATGCTCTCTCCCTTGACCTTGTGCACTGTGGATACCCGAAAGGGCGGCAATTCCACTTGCGCCAAGTCCTTGACCTCGATCAATGGCCGGTTGGTCAGCTCCTTTTTAGCCAGCCTTTGGCCGAGATTTTCGCCGACCTTTAGGCCGTGGCTCTTGGCAAGCATTTCCACATGCTCCTTGGCGCGTTGCGACAGCAGTGGATGCCATTTCGTATCGGCAACCAGCTTTGCGGAAGGCAAGCCAGCCTCTGGATCGCGGATGAAGTTCCAGATCGCCCGCTTCAGACGGGCAACCTCCGCGTCACGGGACGGCCGCGTCAGTTGAGATAGAAGGTCCCTGTGATCCGGCGATAGCAGCCCTATAATTGCAGCGCAGCCATGATCGAACGCCTTTCCAAAAAGACCGGATTTATCGCGGCAGATTGCGGCTTGGGCGAAGAGCCTCACCGCGCCTTGCCCCTGGCCATCCTCTCCGCCGCTCCAAGTCTCCATCCACTCGGTCGAGCGGCAGAGCACGACAGCCTGTTGATGCGGTATCGCGGCCAGTCCCAGCAGGTTTGCAAAAGAGGCAAGGGTCTTCTCGCGCTCGCCATCCTTAAAGGGAAGAAAGTAAGCTCCGCTCAGTGTCTCAGGGAGCTTACGATCAGCCAGATCATTCCTACCGGATAGTTGATTGGCGATCGCGACGATCGTAGGTACCGAGCGGAAGTTCGTCGCGAGATCCTTCGAAATAACTCCCGCCTTGGCCGCATAACCGCGGAGAAATGCGCCATTGGCCCCTGAAAAATCATAGATACCTTGGTGCGGGTCACCGATCAGTGACAACCGAGTGCCACTTGCGGCCAGCAAGGTGAGGATCGCCTCATGCTCGGCGCCAATGTCTTGTGCCTCGTCAACAACCACATGCGGGTAGCGCCGGACCAGGGCCTTCAGCACAAAGGGGTGCTCATTGAGTACGCGTAGCGACCAGTAACGGGCTGCCGCATGCGAGTATGCACCCGTGACACCCAGTTTGCGCAGTGCCGCCGTCGCGATATTTGTGGCAAGGGCCTTCTTGTTGCGACCTACGGAGAATGCAAGCTTGCCGGCGACAATATCGATGTTGATGTCATTGGTGGGATGGGACCTGCCACCATCGAAAACAGTGAAGCTTTTCAGGAACGGCTCGTTTCCGCCGACAAGAAAAGGCGTCCGGTTGCACTGCATGACCAGATGCCCATGTGGCCTAAGAATGTTGGAGGTAATGAAACCGTCGACGGTATCAATCTCCACACCGTGCGGGCTGCTCATTTTTAGCTGCTGAAGTAGTTCAAGATAGTCACGACGAAACGTATTTACGGCAACGTTCGAAAATGACAGCAGAGCGATATGCCCGTGGCGGTCATCTACATTTTTCCGCATAGCCGCCAGTCGCCGAACGGCGGTGAAGGTTTTGCCGCTGCCTGCGCATGCCGTGATTGCCATCGGCGACAGGTCAGCCTTCACAACGTCCATTTGTTGATCGGATAGCTCGGTCACAGGGCGCACGCGTGCTTGATCGCGTCCACAATGTACTGTGGGACTTGCAGTTCAACCTCGTTGTCCAGAACCTGCGCAGCAAGTGCCTGAGCGAATTTGCCCTTCTGGATATTACCGCTAGGACGCTCAAACATCCCTTGGAACAGTGCAGTTGCCTTGTCACGGTCGCCAACCTTCTTGGCAACAACTGCCTCCAGCTCCGCTCCGATCTCAGGATGAATATCCTTCAACGCCAAAAGCATGGCGGGTCGGTTTTGTTCGATAAGCGCAAGATCATATTCGAAGGTCTTTCGCCCGTGAAATACGCGAACGTGCTGATCTTCACGCTTTTTCATGGACTGCGTATTGGCCGACAGGATTATCGCCTCGGTCGCATCCGGATAGTGCGGATACTTTTTGTCATCGTCGCCAACCAGATAGGGGTCGGCATCGGTTATGATCGATGCGGGAACCTTGATGGCAGCTTCTCCGTACAGCGGCATGAATGAATCGAAGTTCAGCCCTTCGACGCTGATGAGGCTGACCCCATGATCGCGCAGATCATAACCCGCCTTTTTGGCAAGCATGTTGACCAATAGCAGCTCCGCTGCACCCTCGACGAATACCACGCGGCGAGCAAAGAAAAGCTCGGCTCGAGTAACATCCAGATACCTTTTTAGCTTCTCCCGCTTGCCCTTGGCGAATTTGACGCGTCGAGGGTGAAAGGCCTCGACGCCGTCGGCTGTTTCAACGAGACAGACAATGGAATTCAGGTCTGCGATACTCGCGAAATTAGGCGAGTGACTGGTCACAAACACTTGGACTGGCTTTTCGCCGACCTCGCTTTGAATAGTGGAAAGATATCGCAACAAGACCGCCTGCAACTGCGGATGCAGATGCGCCTCGGGCTCTTCCACTATCAGGCTGCGGTAGGCAGCGTCCGCATTTTTGGCCAACTCACTTAAGACTACCGCCATGAAAATCAGGTTGTTGTAGCCGAGGCCGTTGCGCTCAAGCTCAAAGGTCTCCACCAAAATTGAGAGGCGTGCGGCCAACTTGGAGAAGTCGCTGCCATTCAATTCAAGGTTCAATTCCTGAGCGAGCTGCTTACCCAGCATTTTCTGATGCCGCGTCAGGATGGCTGCTTGGGTATCGGTAATTGGCTTGAGAGCTTTCAACGCCTTATCAAGGTTCGAAAGCTGATCCGCCATTTCCTTCTTGTCGTCGTCGTCGGACAGGAGGTGCAATAGTCTGGAAAGCTGGCTGCTTCTATTTGGCCGGAGCCCTTGCTCGGCGTCGCGCAACGGCTGCAAATAGACGCTGCGTAAATTTTCCAACATCGTGCTGGTGATCGCGACTTCCTTGTGAGTTCCACACCATTTGCGGGGTCGTAGCCGACCCGTCCTATCTGGATCGCCATAGCTGACCCCTAGGAAGACCTCCGTCTTTCCGTCGCCGTCGAGTTGCAGCGCGTGAAGAAAATCGGCTTCATCATCCAGAGACAGGTCTCGGAAAACGTACTCAAACAGAATGTCGCCAGCTGCCTCGGCTCCCTTGGGCAAGTGGATATCGTCCACGGAAAAGCGTGGATAAGGATCATCAGCACCGGCAAGCAAGGAGCGCAGTGCTTCGACCACTGCTGTTTTGCCAATATTGTTTGGGCCGACGATAATATTTAGGCCTGTCCCGAATTCCAACTTTATGGACTGCAGTCGTCGAAAATTCTTGATGGACAGTTCCGCTAAGTACATTTCCCCATGCCCCTCTTTTTGGTTGGGACATTTTCTCGTACTTATGCAGCCTGCGAAAGACGTAAATGGAATCTATCCCTGATCTTTCGAGGGAATTCTTCCCGTGTCGAAACTCCGTCAAATGCAGGAATAGTCAATTCATTGTCGAAAGAGCCGCCAGCTATCGCTCTTTGAGCTGGGCCAGGACAATGCCACTTGGGACTAGCAGAGTGGCATTGTCTGTACTTTCATGGGATACGGCAGCTTATGTGAGGGGGCCAACGCAATGCCTATTTTTATCAGCTACAGCCACGCCGACCGTGATTTCGTTGACCAGCTTGCAGAGCGGCTAGTGTTCGCGAAACATCATGTCTGGATGGATCGCTGGGAACTTAGCCTCGGAGATTCCCTGACATCCCGTATTCAGGAAACGCTCACTGAATCGAGCGCAATTCTGGTCATCCTTTCCAAAAGTTCCGTGGATTCCGAATGGTGCAAGCGTGAGCTGAATGCAGGCCTTGTCCGCGAATTGGAGGAACGGCATACCATCGTAATGCCGGTGGTGATCGATGACTGCAAAATTCCGCTTTTCTTAAAGGACAAGCTTTACGCGGATTTTCGGAAGCAGCCTGACGCCGCCTTCGAGATGATAGATCGATCTTTGTCGAGGATATCGAATCCTGCAACTGCTCGTGTCGAGAGCCCCGACTTCAACACCGACTTTGCAATCGACTGGCGCAAGAGGCCGGTGCGGGAAAACGAAATCCCGTGGCTGTTTCGTTTCACATTTCTGGACGCGGGGCCACAGCTTCCATACTCGGTGCTGAGCGAGTGTCAGATATTCGCCACTAATGACAACCAGCGACGCAATTTCCTGGTGTGTGTTGCAGACGACAAAGTCTTTGACTTCATCGGAGGCGTGGCCAAGGAACTTGTGGCCATGGCTGATGCGCACGGACTGATCGTAAAGATTGAAGATCAGTTTGAGGTCGCCATCGGAGGCGAAATAACGGTGCCCGAGTCAGGAAAATTTACTGTGGTATTCAACTACCGAAGAATGGGCACTGACACGGGAATGGATACCGTTGTCTATCTCGAAAACAACTTGCGCATGGCGTACCGCCATATCGAAGCAACGTTGAAAAGGCCTAGCCATCCAAGCAACTGAGTGGAAGTACGTTACCGACGACAGCGTAAGCTCGGACTATGCGCGATACATTTAGCGCGACTCACTCAAGCTTGCATCGGCTTTCCGGCGCATTGCCTTGGTGAGCGTCCACCTAACTACTCGCCGCCCTTCGCCTTTTGCACATAGGTATCAGCCATCTGGGTAGTGTCTACAAACGCCGAGAAACGGGCTGATTGGCGAGCAATCGCTGCTAAATGCTTCTCAATGTCCTCAAGAGACTGAGAGACTTTTCGTTCGTTCGATTTTTCTAGAACGCCCAGAAGACCCGCGAACTGGCGGATGTCGATAATGTTCTCACGCTTGAGCTTAGACCCGAACACGTCTTGGTAGGTGATGCGAACCGTGAAAGGCTTGAGCGGTCCGATGTCGGCCTTATCAACCTGGCCATAGAGTCGAAAGCTAATCCCTATCAACGCCTTGATTTTCTCGTCCTGCGGCAACACTGCAATCGCCGTACGCTCTGCGTCGTTCAGCAGTAATGCGTCGTGCGCTTTGAAGTCTTCCTCATCGTACAAGAACTCAAAAGCCACCTTGAAGGCCGGGCCTCTTCCGACGTTCGCAAGGATGAAGTGAACACCACCATGGCCGTCTGGGTGTGGCAACAAATAGGCTACCACCTCAGGTGAAGATCCCGCTTTTCTCAAGGAGCGGTTCTCAAACCAGAGAATACCCGTGAGAATTGCAAGAATCGCCGTTGCAGCAGCGGTAATGAGGTTCGCGTTTGTGTTTAAGTCGGCGAGGAATTGTTGCATGCCCAATTGTACCACTTTACTTTGTGGATAGAACACAAATCCGCTGAATCTAGCTGGTGATCCACAGCAACTAGGTGAAGTTTAGCCATCCATATTTGTCCGGCTTTAGCCGCACGTCGCGGAGCATGGCCGCCATTTCAGGACGTTCCCAAAAGTTCGGAACATCGACCGTAAAAAACCCATGGTCGCGCGATTCCAGCAGCGCCTTTTCGCCGCCCGTGGCCGCGCGAATGTCTTCCACCTGTAGCAAGGGCCGCGATTGTTCCGAGAGGTTATCGCCCGAGCCGTTGACCTGGTTGTTGTTGACGTTGAAGCCGCGCACCATGACCGACGTTTTGCCGGATCGATGTTCGATCTCGCGCAAGGCGTCGTTGTCAGGCAGGCCGCGATAGAGAGTATGCGCCACGGCCTTCTTCCATAGCCGCGCCGTTTCCTTGCCGTAGCGCGTTTCAATCTGCGCCGAGGCGTTTTGAAACACGCCCAGAAAGTTAATCCCGCCCTGACGATACAGGGTCAGGATTTCATAGAAATTGCTGACATAAAGCTGGCCCCACTCTTCGCCGACGACCAACGCCCGCAGCGGGCCATGCGCATCGGCAAAGCGCTCGATGACCGCCGCCGTCATCGCACCAACTAAGGTGCGGCTGGTTTCGCTGCGGGCCGAGCCGATGATGAACAGGGCTGTGCGCTCATGCTTCATCTCGGCGGGGTCGAAGGAATTCCGTTCGGTAATAGCGCGCGCGGCAGAACCGCGCTGAAATCCTTGCAGCCGTTCGATGATGACCGAGGAATAGGCGTTCCACTGATCCTTGGATTCAGTCAGGCTGGCAATCTGGCGCAGCATTCCGGCGTCATCTTCCATCCGGTTATCGCTGGCCCAGACCAGCAGGTCATCGCGGATGTCTTCACGCCCGCGTCCGAAGAAATCCCACAATCCCCCAGGCGTGCACGGAAAGCGGGGTGACGGATAAAGGGCCGCGCGTTTGTTGTAGGACGCCAGCATTGTCCGCACGCCTTGACCGATCCACCGATTGCGCGCGTCCGCATCGATGGGCACCAGATAGCTTGCCGCGTCATAGGCCGCTTCACCGACAATACCGCGAAGCTGCGGCTGCGCAGCGACTTCCACCAGCCGCGTATTGAAGTTGTAGCTTTCCGATGGGTAGCCGTAGAGCTGTCCGGCATTGATAAAGCGTGCCTTGTAGCCCTGACGCTCCAGCGTCTTCCACGACACCCAGGCCAGTTCGGCATCTTTGGGGTCGGTGATGATCTTGGTCAGGTGCGCGGTTCTGGGCGATACCAGATTTACGCCCAGAAACCGCGCCAGTTTTCCTTTGCCTGCCTGCGCATCGATGGCGACAGGTTCCGTGTCGTCATAAACCAGCGGACGACCGTTCAAAAATCCCAGCTCGATACCGCGCCGGATTCTGCGCGCAGGATGCGTGAGCGCGTTCACAGCAGCCCCGATTCATCGAGACTGTCTTCATCATTGAGCTTGGCATGCCCCAGCGAGCCGCTGGGGTTGGCGCTCAGCATGGCGTGGAGCTGGGCGGCGGCTTGCGCCTCCGCCCTTACTCTGGCCACACGCGCTTGCGCCGCATCGTCCCACGCTTTGCGCTGCTGGGCGTGGGACTCGAACATCCAGAAGAACTGGTAGATTTCCGTGATGCGGCTGAACATCACCGTTCCTCTTCATCATCCCAGCGGGCGAATTCGAACGGCTGCTGCTCGGGAGGGGAAACCGGTTTAGGAGGTATCACGGTCAGTTGGGACGCCTGTTCGGCCTCCGCCGCTTCATTGGCTTCCCGGACCTTTTCGATGATGAACTCGATGCCGACAGAGCCGATCATGTAGCCGCCAATGAACAGATAAACGAACCACTCGTCGCGAACTCCGAAGTCGAAAAGCGGGGCCAGGGCGAGGGCGGCAAAGGGAAGCAGGAACGTCCCAATGATACCGCGCAGCAGGAAGGAGCGCGCTTCATGCGGCTCTATCGTGATTTTGCCGATGCGCAGCGGCTTCCACAACGCCAGCAACGCCATCACGCTGAGCACCGCTGTAAACAGCGCCAGCAGGATAAAAACCGCCGCCGCCATAAACACAAAACCTGCAAAGATAAGGCCGAGACCGATGGCGATACCCGTCGATTCATCATTCTTTCCGGACATCATTCGCTCCTGTGGTTGAGGTCCTATCGTTCGAGCCGCAGCCCGAGCGACACTTCACGCGCTTGCGCCGGTTGGTCGCTGCGGGTGAATTTGAGGTAGCGGCCAACATCGCGCCGCAGCTCCAAAAGCTGCTCTGCCTGCTGACGCCGAAGGTCTTTGAATTGGGTTTGCAGAACGGCGCGCTGTTCGAGCTGCTTCTCGATCAGTTGCTGCCGTGCCAGCGCCTGGCGATCCAGCGTGGCTTTTGCCTCCGCTTCATTGGCCCTTCGCACTTCCTGATACTTGCCCGTAATCCGGTGCCAGATACCGCGCAGGCCCCTGGGCAGGCGCGATTGCCGCTGCCTGTTTTCTTCATCCCATTCGAGTTTTTGACTCTGCTCCAACTTCACGCGAGAGGCGCGGTGAAGCTGTGTCATCTCGGCCTTGTACGCACCCAGCTTGCCGGAGCGCGCTTGGAACTGCTGTTTGGATTCGTCGATGTGGCGACGAATGGCAGGGGTCATGCGCGCGGCGACGGACTTTCTGGTCGCTTCGACGCTGGGCAGGTTTGCCCCGTCACCAAGACGGTCGCGTACATCCTTGGTTTTGAGGTCAAGCATGCGCGGCAGGGCGTAGATTTCCCCCGTATGGTCCAGAACCACGAAGCCGCGCTTGTCGCCCTTGGCGAGAAAGAACCCGCGCTCTTCCAGACTGCGCACCAGCGATTGCTGATTGTCAGATCGCGACCAGCAAGCCTGCACCATCTGCTTGAGCAGGCGCGGATCGACATTCTGGCGTTTGGCCTGCTGCCATTCGGCCAACGTGAAATTGGTGGGGTTGCGCTGCGCCGAATCCAGCATCCCGCGCGGCATTTTCCAGCCGTGCTCAAGATACAGATCGCGGGATACGTCCATGAGCTTGGTTTTGAAGAAGGACATCTTCACTGCCTTCATGGTGTCCGCATCGATGCGGCTCCACACGGCGTGGGCGTGACGTCTTCCGTCCTTTTCGTGAAACACGACAGCGCGGGGCTGGTCTTCGAGGCCCAGCCGCTGCTCGATCGTGGCAATGGCATCCATAAAAGCGGACACCGGCACCCGCGCATCGGCAGGCGGGCTCAAGGACAGCGAAAACAGGTACTGGCTGCACTTGGTACCCTTGGATATGGCTTCGGCTTCCCTGAAGGCGTCCTTCAGGTTGTCGGAGGCAAAGCCGCGCAGATCGTGCAGGCTCATGTGCTCGTTGTCGTCGAGCCGCATCAGATGCACGGCAAGGTTCTGGCCGCTGCCGCGTTGGGACGCTTTGAGGATCATCGGGCGGCCTCCGACTGGTGGCCGAGCGCGATCAGGAACAGGCGGCGGATTTCGCGCACATCGTTCAGGATGGCGAGAAGCTCTGCCTCGGTTTCGGGTGTGACGGGCAGCGTGCCAATGTGGACGGCCTTGGCGAGCTGATTGAGATTATTGAAAAGGTTGGAGCGTCCCAGCAGCGCCAGTGCCCGCGCGTGCGCCTCCCTGTCCTGTATGGATAGGACCTTCCGGCGCACACGCCCCATTGCGATCCCATCAAAGAGCTTTTCCTTGACGTAAGCTCCAAGCGGAGCGCCCGCAGCATCCAAAGCTAAGCGGGCGCGTTCGGCCTGGCTCAGACGGATTGAGAAGGGCGGTTGCCGCTTTTTCCTTGGCTTGCTCCCGCCAATTTCCGAAGCGGCGACGCGAAAAGCAGTCTCGATCTGACTGGCGGATTGGTCGGGCCGCGTCATCGCGGATCAAACGAAGGGGCTTTTATCACGGCCACGCCCTTCGCCTCGAAGAGCAGGTTTAGTGGGGAACTTGGTTCCGCCGCCAATTCCTGCGCGATCTTGAAATCACGCAAGGAAGGTGTAAACCGGCCAGAGGGAACGGGTCCGTCCCGATCACGGCCAAGGTGGCTGGCTTGTGGGCCCACCATTCTCTTGGCGAAATGCTGCAGGGGGATACAGCGATGGATTCCCTGATCAATGCGGCGGCCCTGTCGCTGGCGGCCGGAGATGTGGTCGGGGCGCTCAAGCGCGTCGCCCTGCGCGACGATCCGCCGGCCTTGGCGCTGCGTGGCATTGCCATGGCGCAATTGGGCGACTTCGAACGGGCCAGGGCGCTGCTGAAGGCGGCTGGGCGTGGGTTCGGCAAGGCGGAAGTGGTGGCGCGGGCGCGGTGCGTGGTGGCCGAGGCGGAGATTGCGCTGGTGTCGCGCGATCTGGGCTGGCCGGTCGCTCGGCTAAGCGAGGCGCGGGCGGAGCTTCTGGTGCATGGCGATCGGCATAATGGGGCGCATGCCATCAGCATTGAGGCGCGGCGTTGCCTGCTGTTGGGACAGCTAACCGACGCTGCGTCGGCACTGGCGCAGCTTGAGCCGGAGCGGCTGTCCCCGGCCTTGCTGGCAGGATTTCACCTTGTGTCGGCAGGCATTGCGGCGCGGCAGACGCGGGCGAACGCGGCTCGGTTGGCCCTCGATCAGGCGCAGGCGGCGGCGACGCTGTCGGGGATACCGGCGCTGATCGGCGAAGTGCAGGCTGCAAAGGCGGCGCTGGACATGCCCGTAGGCGTGCTGATCCGGGAGGGCAATCGTCGAGAGGTGACGCTGGACGGGGTCGAGGCGCTGCTGGAGTCAGGGACGCTCGTGGTGGATGCGACGCGGAACGGTTTGCGGCTGCGCGATGCCGTGGTGAGCCTGTCGGGACGGCCGGTACTGTTCGCGCTGCTGCGGGCGCTGGCCGAAGCGTGGCCAGGGGACGTGTCGCGGGAAGGTTTGTTGCGGCAGGCTTTCGGCGCCAAGGAAGCGGACGAGTCGCACCGGGCGCGGTTGCGGGTGGAGATGGCACGGCTTCGGCAGGCGATCGGGTCCTTCGCAGAGGTGTCGGCGACGTCAGGCGGCTTCATCTTGGCGTCGCGAACGGGCAAGGTGGTGCTGCTGGCTTCGCCGCTGGATGGCTACAATGCGGCGATCATGGCGATGCTGGGAGACGGGGAACTATGGTCGAGTTCTGCCCTGGCGCTGGCGCTCGGGACCAGTGCGCGGTCGGTGCAGCGGGCGCTGGCCGAGCTCGAGGCAAGCGGCAAGGCGCAGCCGGTGGGGCAGGGGCGGGCTCGACGGTGGACGCTGGTGACGCTGCCGGGTTTCCCCACGACATTGCTGCTGCCGCAATCGGGGTGATCGCGGCAGCAGGGTCTCAGTTGCGGCGGATGATGCGGACGGCGCCGCTTTCGCCACCGCCGGCGAAGAACCGGTTGGCACCGTCGGATTCGAGGCCGGATACCATCATGCCAGCGGGCATCTCCAGGGATTCCAGCACATTGCCATTGTCCGGCTCGATGCGGGCGATGCCGCTGCTGTCACCGTCGGAATAGCCGTGCCAGAGTTCGCCATCGACCCAGGTGACGCCGGTGACGAAGCGGTTGGCTTGGATGGTCCGCTTGATGGCGCCGGTCTCGGGGTCGATCTCTATGATCTGCCGGTCGCGATACTGGCCGACCCAGAGGGAGCCATCGGACCAGGCAAGGCCGGAATCCCGGCCGGCGCCCGGGGCCGGGATGGTGGCGACGACGGCGCCGGTCTCGGGATCTACCTTCTGGATGACGGCATCGGCGATCTGGAACAGATGCTTGCCGTCGAAGGCGGTGCCGGCATGGGCGGGGACGTCGAACGAGCGACGTTCCTCGCCGGTTTCCGGATCGAGCGAGCGTAGCTTGTCGCCGGTGGCGGCCCAGACATTGCGGCCATCGAAGCTGACGCCGTGGACGTTGCCGAGGCCGCCGAATTCGCCGAGGATTTCTGCTGATTTCTTCATGGCGGGCTCCTTCAGTAGAGGTTGCCGTTGCGGGCGACGAAGAGCTCAATGTTGTCGCGCCGCGCGCCGACATCGTCCAGCCGGTGGTCGTCGAATTCGCGCAGGATGTGGATGGCGCGACGCTGGCCGCGCCAGGACTTGTACTTATGAAACAGGGTCGAAAACATGGTCATCTCCTTTGCAGGTTGGGATTGGTCATCGACCAACTGCGAAAACCCTAGCCGCGGTGTCGGGCAGGGTGGGAGTTACATGTTTGGCGGGTAACGAAACGGCGGCCCGAAGGCCGCCGTTGGCGTTTTAGCGCTTGAGGCCGGAGAAGAAGCTCACAACTTCCTTGGCCCAGACCTCTGGCACCTCCAGTGCGGCGAAGTGGCCGCCGGTGTCGAGTTCGGTCCAGCGGGCGATCGTGTTGCCACCTTCGGCGAAGCGGCGGATGGCGACTTCGTCGCGACCGAAGACGGCGACGCCGGTGGGGACGCCGGAATTCGGCTTGGGCGACCAGGCTTCCGGGTCGTGGGCGTTTTCGTAGTAGAGCCGGATCGACGAGGCGGCGGTGCCGCTGAACCAGTAGACGAGGACATTGGTCAGGAACTTGTCCACATCGATGGCATCGGGGCTGTCGCCGAAGCCGGCGAACATGTCGCCCAGCCAGGCGATGAGGCCTGAAGGCGAGTCGGAGATGCCGTAGGCGACGGTCTGCGGGCGGCTCGACTGCAGGACGTTGAAGCCGAAGCGCTCGGCCATGAACTGCTGCAGGCGTTGCAGGCGGGTGCGTTCGGCATCGGTGAAGGTGGGGAATTCGGACGGCTCGATCGGGCCCATGGGGATGAAGCCCATGGTGGCGGCGTTGACGTGCACGCCGATGACGCGGTCCGGCGCGGCACGGGCGATTGCCGGGGCGATCACGGCACCGGCGTCGCCACCCTGCACGCCGAAGCGCTGGTAGCCGATGCGGGTCATCAGTTCGAGCAGGGCATTGGCGATGCGGCTGTCGTTCCAGCCCGATTCTTTGGTTGGGCCCGAGAAGCCGAAGCCGGGGAGAGATGGGATGACCAGGTCGAAACCGGCTGCGGTCAGCGGAGCGATGACGTCGAGGAACTCGACGAAGGAGCCCGGCCAGCCGTGCAGCAGCAGCAGCGGGGTGGCTTTGGGCGTGCCGGATTTGACGTGCAGGAAGTGGATGGTCTGGCCGTCGATCTCGGTGGTGAACTGGGGATGCTGGTTGATCGCGGCTTCGTGGGCGCGCCAGTCGAAGCCATTGCGCAGGCGATCGATGGCGCGGGTGACGAAGGCAGCGGAGGGGCCGTAGCTCCAGCCGGAATTGGGGATTTCGCTGGCGAGAATGGTGTTGGCGAGGCGCTGGTTCAGGTCAGCCAGCTTGGCTTCCGGGATGGCGATGGTGAAGGGGGTCACGTTGGTCATTTGCTGTCTCCTCGTTGGCGTTGATGCATCCTTTCTAGGGAAGGCCGCGCCGAGGAGATTGAAGATTTCCGACAGTTTATCCGCCAGCAATTTGCCTGGGCGTTTGGCTCATGATTGCTTTGAGGGAGCGGATCATGTGGGGCTGGTCGGAATAGCCCAGGGCGAAGGCGACATCGGCGGCTGGGCGGCCCCGCTGCAGCAGCGAGATTGCCTGCTGGGCGCGTTCGATCTGGGTGAAAGCCTTGTAGGTGAGGCCAGTGGTCTTAAGGAAATGGCGCTGCATGGTGCGCTCGGACATGGCCATGGGGTGGCCCGAGACGACCGAGGCGACCAGGGTATTGTCCTCGACTGCACTGTTGGCGAGGAGATGGGCGACGAAGCTGTCGGCCGTTTCGAGCGTTGGGATTTCCATGACTTCGGTGCCCAGCCAGAAGCGGTCGCGACCGATGGTCTCGAGCAGAACGCCTTCGTCCAGCATGCGTTCGCCGGGCATGAGCGGCATGTAGACGCTGGGCTTGAAGGCGATGGACAGGACTTCGTCACCGTCGCGATAGTGGTGTTCGAAAGACCTTGTGGTCAGGCCGGTGCGCAGCACCATCGCCACATCCTGGGTCTTCATGATGACGAAGTCCCAACAGCCATCGGGTTGCAGCAGGATCGACCCATCGCCGGAGAATGTGGTGCGGGTCACCGACTCCACGACGGGAGATGACCAGCCATCCAGTTTTACGACATCGCGCATGTCACCGGCCCGCATTGTGCGCGGCCAATCTGACGGGGTTTGCCGGATTGCGCAATCGGCGGACGACGAAAAGGGCCGGGAGAACCCGGCCCTGAATTGAGATTTGGCAGAGGCTTAGAGCGTTTCCTGCAGCCAGGCGGTGGTCTTGTCGATGACCTGCTGGCCGATCTCGGGCTGTTCGCTGAAGACGCCCAGCATGTGGTCGGCGCCAGGGATCACCACGGCCTCGGTCTTGCCGGCGGCGAGGCCGACATACTGGTCGAAATAGGCGGCAGCAGGGTCGTCCTCACCGGCAATGGTCAGGAACGGTCCGGTATAGCCGGCGAAGCGGTCGGCGAGATCGTGGGTAGCGACGCTGTCGAAGAAGGCCTGCTTGAGCGAGATCACACGCCAGCCCAGGTCGACGCTGGCAATGCCCTCGGTTTTGGCTGTGTCGTAGAACTCCTGGCCGAGGAATTCGTGGAACTCGGCCTGCAGATCACCCATCTGGCCCCAGACGACGACCGACTTGAAAGCGTCCGGTTCGAGCATGGCGATGGCGGCGCCGAAGCTGTAGCCGATGACGCCGATGCGGTCGGCGTCCACGCCGTCGATACCGGCGAGATAGGAGCGGGCGGCCTCGGCATCGGCAGTCATGCCCTCGAGCGTGGTGTCAGCCATGTCGCCAGTGCTTTCGCCATAACCGCGGAAGTCGATGCGGAGCGAGGCAATGCCCTGGGCGGCGAGGGCGGCGGCCTGCATGGCAAAGAGGCCGCCGACTTCGTCGCGGGAGCTGCCGAAACCATGCAGCATGACCACGGCCTGGCCGGTCGCGCCGGTATCGGGCGTAGACAGGGTTGCCTTGATGCCCTCGGGCAGGTCGACCACGGTCTCGGCGGCGAAGGTGGTGCTAACAAGCAGGGCGAAAGCAACGGCGACGGCGGCGGATTTGGTGCTCTGGATCGACATCTTCATTCTCCGTGTTGGCTCAAGGCCGTGGTTGATGTCGACCAATCTATGGAAGACCGGCGTCACAGGATTGAAGAAATCCGACAACCTTGCGGGGACAGAGTCTGCGCCGACGCGACGTAAGCGATCCGGCCGTTCTGCCTAGTTCCGCCACTTCCAGATCAGCTTGGCGACGATCACCAGAGCCGAGAGCACGATAGCGCCGGCCAAGATCGGGTGAAGCGTCGAGGTGAGGCTGATGCCGAAATCGCCCTTCAGCGCCCAGTTGATCAAGGCGATGGCAAACAGCCCCGAGGTTAGCGCGACCCACCAGCGCAGGGGGCGAACCCTCGTGTCGCGTAGGACACCGACCACCAGGAGCACGACAGGCAGGGTGCTGACCATTGCGAAGCCGGTGAGGATCAACACGGGGATGGCGAAGGCGGACACGGCGAAGTAGCGGGGCGTCTTGTTGTGTGGGTTGGCAGCGGCGTGAGCGGTCATGTCGAAACTCCTTGGTTTGGGTTCAGGCGAGCGACGTTGCGGTATCGAGGGCCTGCGGCAGGCAATTCATGTCGATAAGGGTGGCGCGCATGGCGGCGTCGAGCGGGGTGCGCGGTTCGGGGCCGATCAGCTCGGTGAGGCGGCTATTGTCGAGGCGGACGGGGTGCTTCCAGTATTGGGCGATTTCCGAAGCCTCGCGCGGGAAGCCGCCGAAGGGGGCTGCCAGATGCATGGCCCACCAGGGGAAGGACGAGGTCGCGACATCCGAGCCAATGGCGCGTTTGACCGCGTCGATGAGGTCGTTGCCGGAGGCATCGTAGAGGCCTTCGAATTGGACGCGCTCGAAGGGCAGGAGACGCTCTTCGACGTCGAGCAGCCGGGCAGCGGTTTCGGCGAGGTCGGGCAGGTAGGCCCAGCTGTGTCCACCGGTCTTTGTCATGCTGACGATCCGGGTCACGGGCTTGCTGGGTGTCAACATGGCCATGGCAAACCAGCTGGAGCGGCTGCCGGGGCCGAAGAAATCGCCGGCGCGCAGGATCAGCGACGGGACTTCGGGTGCGGCCTGTTCGAGGCGCCTTTCGAGCTGGACGCGGATGGCGCCCTTGCGGCTGCGTGGGTGCTGCGGGCTCGTGGCCGACAGCAGTGGCGTGCGGGCCGGATCGAAATTGTAGATGGTGCCGGGAAGCAGGATGCGGGCGCCTCCGGCGGCGCGGGCAGCGGCGATGGTGTTGTCGATCATCGGCAGCACCAGCTTTTCCCAATTGGCGTAGTTCGGTGGATTGACGCCATGGACGATGAGGCTGACGCCTGCCGCTGCGGCGATGACGTCGTCGCGTTGCATGGCGTCACCCGAAACCCACTCGATGCGGGCATTGTCCTTGCGGGCGGCCTGGGCGTCGCGGGCCATGCCGCGCACCTGCCAGCCGTGGCGGATGAGGGCTGACGCGATGGCGCCGCCGCTGCCGCCAGTTGCGCCGAGGACGAGGGCTGTCTTGTTGCGTTCCATTTGGGTCACTCCGTTGCTTGCGATTGCGATGACCCGAAAATGCCGCCTGTGGACCTGAAAAGGAATTGCAAGAAATTGTACAGTCGATAGTATGTTTTTTATGAGCAGCGGTGTGGCGTGGGACGATCAGCGGATATTTCTGGCGGTGCTGGAAGAGGGGAGCCTCTCTGGGGCCGCGCGTCGTCTGGGGCTGTCGCATCCCACGGTGCGAAGCCGCATTGAGGCATTGGAGCAGGGCGTGGGGACGGTGCTGTTCACGCGCTCCGTCAATGGGTTGGTGCCAACCGAGACGGCAGAGGCTTTGCGGGAGCCGGCGCGGACCATGGCGATGGCATCGGACCTGTTCGTGCGGCAGGCCTCGGCGCCATCGGGCGAAATTGCTGGAACCGTGCGGATCAGCATGGCCGATATCATGGGGACCGAAGTGGTGCCGGCTATGCTGCGGAATCTGCGGATTCAGCACCCCGCCATTCGGGTGGAATTGTCGCTCAGCAACGCTGCGGCTGACCTGTTGGGGCAAGAGGTCGACATTGCCGTGCGGACCATGACACCCAGGCAGGCGGCGCTGGTGGCCCGCAAGGTGCCGCCGGTCGAGATCGCGCTGTTCGCGTCACTGGATTATGTCGATCGGCGGGGCCTGCCTAGTGGTCTCGACGATCTGGTCAACCACGACATGATCGGGCCCGACCGCAACCGTGCCGACCTGGCGCTTGCAGAGCGGTTCGGGCCAGGGCTCAGCCGCATCGCGATCCGGACCGACAGCCACCCTGCACAACTGGCGGCGGCGCGGGCCGGATTGGGGATAGCGGTGGCGCAGGTGCCGGTCGGCGAGAGTGACCCGAAGCTGGTGCGCGTGCTGCCCGATTTCGTGCTGCATGTGCTCGACACGTGGATCGTGACGCATGAAAACCTGGCGCAGGTGCCGCGGGTGCGCGCAGTGTTCGATGCGCTGGTGGCGGGGTTCGAAGCGCGTGGGCGAAAATTGTTTGTCGAACCGCTGCTCAGCCGCTCGTCGCCAGGGCAGCGGGGCAGTGGTGCGCCAGAACAGTTGGAGATTTGACGATGAAGTTCATGACGCTGGTGAAGACGACGCGCGAGATCGGACCACCGCCGGTGGCGCTGATGATGGCGATTGGTCAACTGGGGCAAGACGCGGCGGCGGCCGGCGTGCTGGTGACGCAGGGCGGGCTGATGGGCAAGGAGCAGAGCGCGTTCGTCTCGATCCGTCGAACGGCGATCACCGTCATCGATGGGCCGTTTGCCGAAACCAAGGAACTGATTGGCGGCTACGCGATCTATGAGCTGCCGGACATGGCGGCGGCCTTGGAGTGGACCGAGCGGTTCGCGCGGTTGCATGTCGAGCATTGGCCGGAATGGGAAGGCGAGATCGAGGTAAGACCGATCATGTAGGCGCGAAGTCGTCGCTGTCGCCTTCGACGAGTTCGAGGGGCACGATCTTGCGGACGACGCCGAGCGGATATTGATCGGCATAGGCCGGCATGGTGGCGAGCAGGGATTCAGCCAGACTGATGCCGAGGTCGCGCAGCGACAGGCGGAAGCAGGTCAGCTTGGGCGTCAGGTAGTTTGCGTGCGGGCTGTCGCGACCGATAATGGCGATGTCCCGCCCGGGCAGGAGGCCGGAGTCGAGCAGTCCCTTGTATAAGCCGACCGACATCTTTTCGTTGATCAGCAGAAAGCCGGTGGGTCGCTGGTGCGGGGGCATGGCGGCGATGCGCTGCGCAATTTGATAGCCACCGCGCTCATTGGGATATTCGCGAAAGATCATGCCGGAATCAAAGGCTACGCCATGGCTCTCAAGAGCCTGGCGATAGCTGTCAATGAAGACGAATCCCAGATTGGTATCGTCCGTCGGTGCGAAGATACCGATGCGTCGGTGGCCCTTGGCGACGAGCCGGTCGACACCAACTTTGGCTATGCCCTCAAAGTCGAGATCGAGCCATGGTTGCCCGGCATCGGTGAGGCTGCGGCCCAGGGCGATAAAAGGGATTTTCCGCTCGGCAAGAAAGTCGATTCGGTGATCGTCACGCTTGGTGGCCGAGATGATGAGCGCGTCGGCGAAGCCGCGGGCAACGACGCGCTGCAGGTAGTCGTCCGGATCCTCCTCGGACGAACACAGCAAAGCCACCAGATCGAGGTGGTGGCGCGCAAACACGGCCTGCACACCGTCGAAGACGCGCATGAAAAACACGTCGCCCTCGCCGGTGATCTGGCTACCGGTCTGCATCATGAAGCCGACCACGCCCGTGGAGCCCTTGCGAAGGGCGCGTCCAGCCTGATTGGGCACATAGCCCATGCTGGCGGCCGCTTCGAGCACACGCTGGCGTGTTTGCTCGTTGACATCGGGCTTGCCATTGAGAGCGCGGGAGACGGTGCCGATCGAGATGTCGAGCTGCTGCGCCAGGCGCCGTATGCCCTTCATGTCCTAACCATCCCGATTTCCCCCGGGCCCATTCGGGCCTGTCTTGATCATTCAATGACGGTGCTGTCGCGCCAATGCAAGGGCCGCGGCCAGGCTTTGTCCACAGACCAATCCGACTCACAAAAGCCCATTGACAGACCGTTATTATCACACTTATGCTCGTAAACGTTTACGGAGCCTGAGAAAACGGTTTCCCACGCAGATGGGATCGTGTAAGTCAGGTTTCGGGGAGGAATTTCATTGGTATTCAAGGCCGTACTTGCGGGTTGCGGAGCTATGTCCAAGGGCTGGTTGTCGGCGGTTGCCGAGCATCCATTGCTCAAGGGCAGGGTGGAGATTGTCGGTCTGGTCGATCTGCACCAGCCGACTGCCGAAGCGCGCGCCACCGAATTTGGCCTGGCCGACGCCGTCATCGGCTCGGACCTTGATGCCGTGCTCGCCGCCACCAAGCCAGACCTGCTGTTTGATGTCGTGGTGCCGTCGGCTCGGGCTGGCGTTGTGGCCACCGCGTTGAAGCACGGATGTCATGTGCTGAGCGAAAAGCCGATGGCGGCGAGCCTCGAGGCTGGTCGCGACCTGGTTGCACAGGCGGCGGCGGCAGGGCGGGTGCATGCCGTGGTGCAGAATCGTCGATTTATCTCGGGCGTGCGGCGCATTCGGCGGATGATCGAGAGCGGGGTGCTTGGCGAGGTCACGGCCCTGCATTGCGACTTCTTCATCGGCGCGCATTTCGGCGGTTTCCGCGAAGAGATGGAAAACGTGCTCTTGCTGGATATGGCGATCCATACGCTGGACGCTGCGCGGTTCATGGCCGGCGTGGCGCCCAAGGCGGTCTATTGCCTCGAAACCAATCCGCGTGGCTCCTGGTATGGGCATGGCGCGGCGGCTAATGCCATCTTCGAATTCGAAGACGGTGTGGTGTTCAACTATCGCGGTTCGTGGGCCGCTGAGGGGGCCAATACGAGCTGGGAAAGCGCCTGGCGCATCGTCGGCACCAAGGGCACGCTGCTCTGGGACGGCTATGACGCGTTCGAGGCCAAGGTGGTCGCTGGCGACGAAGGGTTCTTCCGTGAACTTAAGACCGTCGACGTGCCTGAGCCTGCCGATATCGACCAGACGCATGGCCATGCCAGCGTGCTGGCGGAATTCCTCGACGCGATCGAGGCGGGGCGGTCGCCCGAGACGGCCAGCAACGACAATATCAAGAGCCTGGCCATGGTGTTTGCCGCGATTGAAAGCGCCAAGACCCGCCAGCGCGTGACCATTTCAGTCTAGGGATTTTCGACGTGACCAACCCAGCCAAGTCCATCCGCATCGGCACCATGATCCAGGCAACAGCCGGCAAGGCGGCCGAGAACATTGCCGCCATTGCCGATCTGGGCTTTGAGAGTTTTGAGCCGTTCTTCTGGCAGACCACCAATGGCCAGGATTTGGCCGAGCTGGGCAAGCGGTCGCTCGAGGCCATCGGCAATCGCGACATCACCATTTCCACCATCGGCATGTTCGGCAATCCGCTCGAGGACCAGGAGATGGACCGCCAGACCCTGCAGGGCTGGAAGGATTGCATCGACAACGCCCATCATTTCGGCGCCACCTGCGTCGCCGGCTTTACCGGCCGCGTGCGCAACAAGCCGCTGACCGACAGCCTGCCCGCCTATAAGCAGGTTTGGAGCGAACTGGCCAAGCGGGCAGCCGACAAGGGCGTCAAGATCGCGTTCGAAAACTGCGCCATGGATGGCAACTGGGCGACGGGCGACTGGAACATCGCGCACAATCCCGATGCTTGGGAACTGATGTTCAACGAGACGCCGGACGACAATATCGGGCTCGAATGGGAGCCCTGCCACCAGATGGTCTATCTGATCGACCCGCTGCCGCAGATCCGCAAATGGGCGCACAAGTTCTTCCATGTGCATGGCAAGGACGCGACCATCCGCTGGGAAGTGATCAAGGAGCACGGCATCTTCGGCAAGGAGAAGTTCGTGTTCATGCGGACGCCGGGTTTCGGCGACACCAACTGGACCGACGTGATCTCCGAACTGCGTCTGGCCGGCTATGAAGGCTCCATCGACATCGAAGGCTGGCACGACCCGGTCTATCGCGGCGACCTCGAAATGACCGGGCAGGTCCGCGGTCTCAACTATCTCAAGAATTGTCGGGGCGGCGACTACATCGCCGCAGCCGGCTAGGCGCTGCGCGGGGCCAGGGAGGGCTCCGCTCGGCATTTCGTGTGGCAGCAAGTCTGCATCTGGGAGGAAGTTATATGAAGCTGAAACATCTCGGCCTGTTGGCCGGCGTCGCGATCGGCGCAATGAGCATGGCCGCTCCGGCCATGGCGCAAGTCACGCTCAAGATCTGGTCGATCGACGGCAATGACCGCGTCGGTATCGCCGACACGTTCTCCAAGGAATTCGATGAAGCCAACGAGGATATTGTTGTCGAATACCGCATCGTCCCCTTCGACGACCTGGTGAACGAGACGCTGCGCGCCTTCGCCACCGGCAATGCCCCAGATATCGTGTCGTTCGACAACCCTGACTTCGCGCTGTTCTCGTCGCGCGGTGCCATGCTCGACATCACCGACCGCATTGCGGCTTCGGAGGTCATCAAGGCCGAGAACTATTTCGAAGGCCCGCTGAACTCGGTGACCTGGGATGGCAAGTATTTCGGCATCCCGAAATACACCGACACCATCGGCATCTTCTACAACAAGGACCTGTTCGCCAAGGCCGGTATCACCGAGCCGCCGAAGACCTGGGCTGAGTTTGCCGAATATGCCGAAAAGCTGACCGACCCGGCTAACAACGTCTATGGCGCAACCTTCTCGGCCCGTGCTGGCGAAGAAGGCACGTTCCAGTTCCTGCCGATCATCCAGGAAGCCGGCGGCAACTATGACAACGTCAATGTCGATGGCGCTGTCGAAGTTCTCGACCTGTGGAAGAAGATCGTCGACAACGGTTGGGCGTCCAAGGACGTGCTGAGCCTGGGCCAGTGGGATTCCACCGGCACGTTCAATTCGGGCAATGCGGCCATGGCCATTTCCGGCCCATGGGAAATCGACCGCATGGTCTCCGATGCCAAGTTCGACTGGGGCGTGGCTTTGCTGCCCACGATCACCGATGGCGGCACGCGCTCGTCGGCTCTGGGCGGGTTCGACTGGGGTATCATGTCGACCACCAAGCACCCGGACGAAGCCTTCCGCGCGCTCGAATACTTCGCGGCCCAGGATCACCGCATCTTCGAAGAATTCGGCAACATCCCGGCTCGCAGCGATATCGAGCTGCCGGTGACCGGCATCGCGCTGAAAGACGAGGCACTGAAGGTGTTCCAGGAACAGCTCCAGTTCGCCCAGCCGCGCGGTCCGCATCCGGAATGGCAGAAGATCTCCAAGGCCATCTATGATGCCATGCAGCAGGCCCTGACCGGCCAGATCTCCGCCAAGGACGCGCTCGACCAGGCGCAGGCCACGATCAAGGGCATCGTCGGCTAACTCTTCCTCCCTGACTGGGCCGGCCGGAGCAATCCGGCCGGTCATATCGATTTTCGTGGTGGAGGGGTGATGTCCCGGTTCTTCAACAGCCTGCGCGATGGCGTCGGGTTCGATCTGATCCTGGTAGGGGCGGCTTTGCTGTTCTTGTTGGCACTGGCCGGCTTGCCGCTGGTCTATAACGTGCTGATGAGCTTCCAGCAGGTGGACATGTTCACCCTGGGCACGCTGATCCGGCCATGGGCTGGCTTTTCCAACTATGTCGCTGTGGTGCAGCAGCCCGAATTCTGGCTGGTGACCAAGAATACCCTCATCTTTGTGTTTGCCTCGATGGGTGGGCAGTTCATTCTCGGCTTCGCGCTGGCGATCTTCTTCGCGCAGAAATTCCCGGGCGCTTCGACCATCCGTGGGCTGTTCCTCGTGTCCTGGGTGATGCCGGGCCTGGTGGTCGGCGCCATCTGGAGCTGGATCCTGGCCGGCGACTTCGGCGTGCTCAACACCGTGCTCAAGGCGGTTGGGCTGATCGATGGCACGGTGTTCTGGAAGTCGGACCCGGCGTTTTCGATCTGGGCCGTTGTCATTGCCAATATCTGGCTCGGGCTGGCCTTCAACATGCTGCTGCTGTCCGTTGGGCTCGCCGCGATTCCGCGCGATCTCTACGAGGCCGCCGAACTTGACGGCGCCAATGCCTTCCAGCGCTTCTGGACCATCACCCTGCCCATGATGCGCTCGACCATCGGCGCAGTTCTGTCGCTCGGGCTGATCGGCACCCTGCAGCAGTTCGATCTGTTTCCCGCCATTACCGAGGGAGGCCCAGCCAATACGTCGACGGTGGCGGGCTACTGGTCGTGGCAGATGAGTTTCCAGCTTTATGATTTCGCCAAGGGTGCGACGATTTCGGTGATGATGTTCCTGCTCGTGCTGTTCGCCTCGATCATCTATGTCCGCTCGACCCGCCACGAGGTGCGCGGATGACCCGGCCCTATGTTCCATGGCTTCTGCTGGCCCTCGCGCTGGTGCTGGCGGCGTTCTATCTGTTCCCGCTCTACTGGATGTATGTGACCAGCCTCAAGACGGGCTCGGAAATCTTCGCCAACCCACCGACCTTCTGGCCGCTGGCGCCCGATCCGAGCATCTATCCAGCGGTTTGGGCACGGCGGACGATGGCGACGTTCCTCGGGAACTCGTTGTTCATCGCCTCGGGTGTCACGGCGATCACCGTCATCTTCGGTACGGGCTGCGCCTAT
Organism: Devosia sp. SL43; assembly: GCF_021729885.1. Classification (NCBI taxonomy): domain Bacteria; kingdom Pseudomonadati; phylum Pseudomonadota; class Alphaproteobacteria; order Hyphomicrobiales; family Devosiaceae; genus Devosia; species Devosia sp. SL43. The sequence goes on along the minus strand of NZ_CP063401.1, from coordinate 1,313,659 downwards.
GTGCTGGCCCGCTACCGCAGCGTCTGGGTCGATGTCGGGCTGTTCCTGATCCTGATGCTGCAGGTTCTGCCGGCCTCGGTGATGATCACGCCGCTCTTTGTCGGCTTCAACCAGATCGGCCTGCTCAATTTCCCGCGCGAAGCGGTGATCCTGGCGGCCGCGGCGAAATCCATGCCGTTCTTCGTGGTGCTGGTGCGCGCAACCTTCATGAGCGTGCCGCGTGAGTTGGAAGAAGCGGCTTTGGTGGATGGCAATTCGCGTATCGGGGCGTTTTTCTCGATCGTGCTGCCGCTGGCGCGCAACGGCATCCTCGTCTGCGCCATCCTCACCTTCATGGGGTCATTCGGCGAATATATCTACTCCAAGTCGATCATCCAGGATCCGGGCCTGCAGCCCGCCAGCGTCGGACTTTCCGGCTTCCTCGGACCCAATTCGAGCGACTGGAATTCCATCATGGCCTATTCGGCAATCTACGTGACACCGATCCTGGCCGTCTTCGTCCTCTTGCAGCGCCGCATCGTCTCCGGCCTTACCTCGGGAGCCCTCAAATGAGCGCACAGATCGAGCTGACCAATATCGACAAGCACTATGGCGCCTTCCACGCGCTCAAGAATGTGAGCCTTTCGATCGAGAAGGGCAGCTTCGTGGCTCTGGTGGGGCCGTCAGGTTGCGGCAAATCCACATTGCTGCGGTCGATCGCGGGGCTGGAAACGATCACCTCCGGCACGCTCAAGATCGCCGGGGCGCCGATGACCGGCGTGCCGCCGCGCAAGCGCGACGTCGCCATGGTGTTCCAGAGCTATGCGCTCTATCCGCATATGACGGTGGAAGAGAATCTCACCTATTCGCTGCGGTTGCACGGTGTGGGCAAGGCCGAGGCCAAGCAGAAGGCGGCGGAAGTCGCTGCGACGACGGGTTTATCGGCACTGCTCAAGCGCTATCCTCGCGAGCTTTCTGGCGGTCAACGCCAGCGCGTGGCCATGGGCCGGGCGATCATCCGCAATCCCAAGGCGTTCCTGTTCGACGAACCGCTGTCGAACCTCGATGCGGCCCTCCGCGTGCATATGCGTAAGGAAATCCGCGCCCTGCATGATCGGCTTGGCGCAACCTCGGTTTATGTGACGCATGACCAGATCGAGGCCATGACCATGGCCGACCACGTGGTGGTGATGCGCGACGGGGTGATCGAGCAGCAGGGCTCGCCGCTGGAGCTTTACGATCGTCCGGTGAGCAAGTTCGTGGCGGGCTTCATCGGCTCGCCGGCGATGAATTTCGTGCCGGGTACGATCGGGGCCGATGGCCAGACGGTATCGCTGGAGGTTGCTGGATCGCTGTCGCTACCGCTGGGACGGACGGTCGAGGCCGGGCGGAAGGTGATTGTGGGCCTGCGGCCAGAGCATCTGGTGGTGGCGGGGCTCGATGCGGCCACGCTGCGCCTGCCGGTGGCGGTGGTCGAATCGACCGGGTCGATGACCTATGTGACGACGGGCACGAACCCGGAAATGACGGTGGTCGAGACAAGGCGGGTGAATGTGAAGGCTGGCGACACGATCGGGGTGTCGATCGCGCCGGAGCATGTGCATTTGTTCGATCCGGTGACCGAGCGGGCGATTTAGGGCAGCCACCGATTCTTCCCTCCCCCCTTGCGGGGAGGGCAAGCATAGGTTGGCGCGCAGCGCCTAGTGTCGCTCGGGTGGGGACGAGAGCCCCGACATCCGGGCCAACCCACACCCACTCCCATCCTTGATCGCTCAAATCGCTCCACTGGAGCGATTGTCCCTCCGGGCCGCTCCAAGCCCATCAAGGGGGAGGTGCCGTTCTGTGGGTTGAACTGGATCGAGCCCCAAGAGTGGAGAGACACCTCCCCCTAGATGGGGGAGGTAGTGCAGCTAGGCCCATAGGGCCGTAGCGAAACTGGGTGGGGTGGGGCCACACGCTCAAAACCCCGACTTATCCCCCTTATCCCCGCCCCCAATTCCTCCCGTACACTCCCCCCATCACTCCACACGGCGGCCTGCAGGCGAACAGTGGTGGGGTGAGCCGGGTGGGGATTTTGCCTTCTCCCACAGGTTCGCGTTTCGGCCGTGGGTTGCTATGACTTCCCGCCGCCGGAAACGTTCCAAAAACCGGCACCCCGAGACGGCTTCCGTCTCACTTTTTACTTTACCAGAGGCGAAGGCCGTCTCGGGGTCCGCTCGCTGCCACGGCATGCGCCCACTTCACGATAACCGCAATCCAGGCGGCGCTTTCGCTCGCCTGAACCTTGGGAGGTCAGTGCTGCCAGACGACCAGCCCGGCGGCCGTGGCCATCATCGCACCGGCCGTCTTGTTGAGCCGGCCCAGGGCCCGCTCGCTCTTGAACATTTCGCGTGCGGCCGAGGCGAGCCAGGCGTAGCCACAACCGATGATCAGCAGCACCACGATCACAATGAAGGTGAGTTCGGCGAAGGCGACCGGGTTCATCTGGTCGAGTGGGATCACCGTTGGCAGGATCGCCAGGTAGAAGACGATGGTCTTGGGATTGCCCATGGTCAGCGAGAACCCGGCGAGGAAGGTCCTAAGCCAGTCCTCGTTCTTGGGCTTCATCTGCTCAGCGCCCGGCCTGGCGGTCCAGAATTTATAGGCGATGTAGAGCAGATAGGCGGCGCCGGCCCAGCGGACGATGACGAAGACCGGGCCGAACCAGGTGGCGATGGCGGCAAGGCCGAACACGGCGAAAACGAAGTAGACTAGGTCGCCGGCCAGGATACCCAGAACCATCGGGAAAGCGCCCTTGAATCCGCCGCCCAGGGCGCGCGCGACGACGGCCGCGACGCCGGGGCCGGGAACCAGCACCGCAATGGCGTAGGCGATGGTGAAGGTCAGGAGGGTGAACGGTTCCATGTCGGGCCTCGGATTGGGAGGCGGACACTAATCCCGGGCGCCGGAAAAGCAAAGGCCCTGCGCAGGCGCAGGGCCTTCGGTTGTTGCGGCGTCTGTTTACTTGGGCAGCAGCACGTCGTCGACGACGTGGATGACGCCGTTGGACTGGTTGACATCGGCGATGGTGACGCGGGCAGCGCCGCCGGATTCGTCATAGATGAAGATGGCATTGCCGCGCGCAATAGCGGTGAGGGCATCGCCGCTGACGGTGCGCAGGTTGAACTGCCCATTGCTGCTTGCGGCAATACCGGCCAGCAGGTCGGCGGCAGAAACTTTGCCGGCGACGACGTGGGCGGTCAGCACCTTGACCAGCTGTGCCTTATTGGCGGGCATCAGCAGGGTGTCGACCGTACCGGCCGGCAGTTTGGCGAAACCAGCGTTGACTGGGGCAAAGACGGTGAACGGGCCGGCGCTCTGCAAGGTCTCGACGAGACCAGCTGCGGTAACGGCGGCGACCAGCGTCGTATGGTCGGCCGAGTTGACGGCATTCTCGACGATGTTCTTGTCGGCGAACATGGCTGCGCCACCAACCATCGGATTGCTCTGCGCGAAGGCAGCAGTAGACGAAAGCAGTGCGAACGCGGCCACGGCGGCCAGCTTGACGAAATGCATTGGTATCTCCCTGTTGAGCCGGCCGTCGGTCCATGCCTTCGGTTCGGTTGCAGGGAGCTACGGCCGTTTCACGGACGCAGTTTCAACGGTTGCATCACGCTTTGGTGATAGTCTCAGGGGAGACGGGCGAGGCGTTCCGTCAGCAGCTTGTAGAAGCCATCGGCATTGCCGCTGCGCAGGTAGTTGACGTTCCGCACCTTGCCGGTGACGTGCCAGTAATCGGTTACTGTCATGCCGAAGGTCAGTTCGCTCGCTGTCTCGATCGAGACGTTACAATGGCGGCCCTCGAAGAGGTCGGGCTGCAGCAGGTAGGCGATGACGGTAGGGTCATGCAGCGGGGCGCCGGCCCAGCCATACTTCTGCAGGTCGAAGGTCTCCGAGAAGGTCAGCATGGCGTGGACGGCGCGGCCGCTATTGTTGCCCAGCGCCAGGATGGCGGCGAGGCGCTCCGGCGTCGACTGGATCTGGTGGGTCACGTCGAGCGGCAGCATGGTGATCGGCACGCCCGAGCGCATGACGACGTCTGCAGCTTCGGGATCGACATAGATATTGAATTCGGCGGCCGGCGTGATGTTGCCGACTTCGAAATAGGCGCCGCCCATCATGACGATCTCGGCGATGCGCTCGGCGATGGCAGGCTGCTTGATCAGCGCCATGCCGATATTGGTCAGCGGGCCCAGGGTGCAAAGCGTGATGGTGGCGGGGTCGGCCGCCATCAGGGTGTCGATGATGTAGTCGACGCCGTGCTGGGGCTGCAGAGGAATGGTGGGCTCGGGGAGATCGGGGCCATTGAGGCCGGTTTCGCCATGGACATGCTCGGCGGTGACGAGATGTCGGCGCATCGGGCGGGCGCAGCCGGCATAGACCGGAATGTCGCGACGGCCGGCCAATTCGACCACCTTGCGGGCATTGTTGGCATTATGATGCAGGCCCACATTGCCCGCCACCGCCACAACGCCAAGCACCTCAAGCTCCTGGGGGGAGGCCAGCGCCAAAAGAATGGCGACGGCATCGTCCTGGCCGGGGTCGGTGTCGATGATGATCTTGCGTGGCATGGGCAACTCTTGAGCGTTGGGTCGGGGCAGACATTAGCGAGTCGCGACCCTTCGGTCGACCGGGCGCGGCGGACTTGCTCAACGGAACGTTTGCGGGGACGCGGCGTTGCTTGGTGGCGAGGGGTCCCAAAGATGGAAAAATCATGGCACGCGCAGTCAAAGTAGCGGCGGCACCTGAAGACATGAGCGAAAGCCAGTTCGAGCGCGTGACAGGCAATGCCTCGCGCATCGCCATGATATTTGTCGGCTTTCTCGCGCTGCTGGTGGCGCTGCAGGTCGGGCAGGTGTTCCTGGCGCCCGTCACACTCGCCATTGTCATCGGGCTGATGTTCGGGCCGGTAGCCGATAGGGTCGAACGGTTCGGCGTTCCGCCGGCTTTATCCGCCGGTGTGGTCGTATTGATGCTGATCGGCGTCATCGCGGCCGGCGTGACCCTGTTCGCGGTGCCGCTGTCCGAATGGGTGGCGCGTGCGCCGCTGATCTGGAACAAGCTGCAGTTGCAACTGGAAAATCTGCAGGGGCCGCTCCAGGCGCTGAGCGCCTTCCAGGAGCAGATTTCCGGCATTTTCGGCAGCACCAATGCCATGGCCGTGACGGTGGAAGATGGCGGGCAGGTGATCAGCCTCGCCATGCTGGCGCCAGCTATCCTGGCGCAGGTGCTGATCTTTCTGGCCAGCCTCTATTTCTTCGTGGCAACGCGCGGACATATCCGCATCTCGGTGCTGTCGCTGTGTGTCAGCCGGCGCATGCGGTGGCGCACGGCGCATGTATTCCGCGATGTGGAGCAGAAGGTTAGCCGGTTCCTGCTGTCGATCACCTTCATCAATGCCTGTGTCGGCTGCGCGGTTTCGCTGGCCATGTGGGCCATCGGCATGCCCTCGCCCATCCTGTGGGGCGCGTTGGCGGCGGTACTGAATTATATCCCCTATGTGGGGCAAGGCGTGATGGTGCTGGTGTTGCTGGCTGTCGGGCTGGGAACGCAGACGGGGCTGGAGAATATCCTGTTGCCGGTGGGGTGCTATGTGGCCATCAACTTCATTGAGGGCCAGATCGTCACGCCGCACTTTATCGGGCGGACGATGACGTTGAATCCGTTCATTATTTTCCTCTCGATCACCTTCTGGCTGTGGGCCTGGGGGCCGGTGGGCGGCCTGGTGGCGGTGCCGACGCTACTGATCGCGACATCCGTGCTGGCCCATATGCTGCCCAGCAAGCCGATGGTGCCCAGCAAGCCGGTGCGGCGGACGCGGAATATGACGGCGCGGCAGGAATTGCTGGCCAATACGGCCAAGGCTATCCGCGAGCAGGCGGAAGATGCTGAAAAACCGAACGAAAAGCGCAAGGAAGAGCGGTTTGAGCCGCCCGAGGGAACCGCGCCGAGCGGGGTGGAGACGGCGGCGTAGGGCGTCCATGCAGCCAGCATGCTTGACGTCTTGCACGCCGAACGAAAGAGTCTGCGCCTGAACAGGTGCGGAGACTTTCGTGGCGGGTGAAGTTGTCGGGCATGCGGTGGAAGCGGCCCATCATGGCGTGGATCTGATTCCGGTAGTGGCGCTGCTCGGCGCCGCGGTGATCGGCGTGCCGTTGTTCAAGCGGCTGGGGCTTGGATCGGTGCTAGGCTATCTCGCGGCAGGGCTGCTGCTGGGGCCATCCGGGCTGGGGCTGATCAACGATCCGGAATCGGTACTGACCACGGCGGAACTCGGCGTGGTGATGTTCCTGTTCATCATCGGGCTCGAAATGGAGCCGAGCAAGCTCTGGGCCTTGCGCAAGCAGATATTCGGGCTTGGCGTCATCCAGGTCGCGAGCTGCGGGGCGCTGTTGACCGGCGTTGGCGTGCTGCTGGGATTTGCGCCTGTGGTGGCGTTCATTTTCGGCATGGGCTTCGTGCTGACGTCGACAGCCATCGTCATGCAAATCCTGGGTGAGCGCGGTGAGCTCGCCACGGATGGCGGGCAGAAGATGGTCTCGATCCTGCTGCTCGAAGACCTCGCCATCGTGCCGCTCTTGGCCCTGGTGGCGATCCTAGCGCCGAGCAGTGGCGAAGAGGTCGACATGGTCACGCGGCTGCTCAGCATTGCCGCGCCGATCGGCGCCGTACTGCTGTTGATCTTTGTTGGCCGTCGAATCATGAACCCGTTCTTTGCGCTGCTGGCCTCGACCAAGCTGCGCGAGGTGATGACGGCAGCGGCGCTGCTGGTGGTGCTCGGTGCCGCATTGCTGTTCCAGGCCAGCGGATTGTCGATGGCCATGGGTGCGTTCCTGGCAGGTGTGCTGCTGTCGACCTCGACCTTCCGGCATCAACTGGAGGCTGATGTGGAGCCGTTCCGCGGTATTCTGCTGGGGCTGTTCTTCCTGGCGGTCGGCATGTCGCTTGATATCGGAATCGTGGCCGCGAGCTGGCAAATCATTGCGATCAGCGTGGTGGCATTCATGCTGGTCAAGGCTGGAGCGATCTATGTGATCGCGCGGCTGCTGAAATCGAGCCACGGCGACGCGCTGCAGCGGGCGGTGCTGATGGGGCAGGGCGGCGAGTTCGCCTTCGTGCTCTACACCACGGCGGTTTCTGCGGGGATCATCGATGGGCCAACCAATGCGATCTTCACCGCAACGGTGATCGTCTCGATGGTGTTGACGCCGTTCTTCATCATCGGTTTGCGCTATGTGCTGCCCAAGCAGGCGGAGCAGTCGATGGAGGGTGTTGAAGAGGTCAGTGGGCTCTCGGGCCGCATTCTCATTATCGGCTTTGGGCGTTTCGGGCAGATTGCCAGCCAGCCGCTGCTGGCTTTACGGCATTCGGTTTCCATCATCGACAACGATACCGAGATGATACGCGCTGCAGCGCAGATCGGCTTCAAGGTTTACTACGGCGATGGTACGCGACTGGATATCCTGCGGGCCGCGGGCGCGGAGACAGCCGATCTGATTTTGATCTGTTCGGACCAGAAGGCTCAAACGCTGCGAATTGCCGAACTGGTGCGCGACGAATTTCCGCTGGTGCGGGTCATGGCGCGCGCCTTTGATCGCGCCCATGCCATCGAGCTGGTGCATGCCGGGGTGGAATATCAGCTGCGAGAGATGTTCGAATCGGCGCTGACGTTTGGTGGTCAGGCGATCAGGATGCTGGGGGCCAGCGATGAGGAAACTGAAGAGGTGGTCGATGGTGTTCGTGATCGAGATCGCCAGCGGTTCGACCTGCAATTGTCGGGCGAGGACTGGCGTAACCTGGATCGGCTGCTGATCAGCAATGCTCAGGATCAGGCGCGCGAAAGCGGTGTTTCGATTCCGCAGACTGCAGCCGACGACGCCGTGGCCAAGAGTGCGCACCCCACGCAGCCGGCATAACAGCGACGCGACGCGTAGGGGCTTCCGCCTGCCCAAATTAAGTGCAAGACTAAAGTCCGACAGAGGGGAAACTGTTCGATATGAAAACGGGATTGCGATATGCCGCAACAGCCGATCGTTTACGACGCCCCTACGCCGGAGCCTCGCGCTACCACCGTTGAAGCCATTCAGGCTGAAATTCTCGAACGGCTGATCTATTCGGTCGGCAAGGACCCGATCGTCGCCCGGCCACATGACTGGCTGGCGGCAACGATTCTGGCGGTTCGTGACCGTGTTATGGACCGCTGGATGGAGTCGTCCCGCGAGACATGGCGGACGTCGCACAAGCGCGTCTATTATCTCAGCCTCGAATTCCTGATCGGCCGGCTCATGCGCGATGCGATGAGCAATGTCGGGCTGATCGAGCCGGTGCGCGACGCGCTCAAGAATCTCAATGTCGATCTGGCCGACCTGATCAACCTCGAGCCCGACGCGGCTCTGGGCAATGGTGGCCTCGGGCGTCTGGCGGCATGTTTCCTCGAATCCATGTCGTCGGTGAAGATCCCCGCCTATGGCTATGGCATCCGCTATGTCCACGGGTTGTTCCGCCAGGAAATGAGCGAAGGCTGGCAGGTCGAACTGCCGGAAGAATGGCTGGCGCACGGCAATCCGTGGGAATTCGAACGCCGCGAAAGTGCCTATGAAGTCGGCTTTGGCGGGCATGTCGAGCCGGTGACCGATCCGGACGGTACGCTTCGCCAGGAGTGGCGGCCGAACGATCACCTGTTGGCCGTGGCCTATGACACGCCGATCGTCGGTTGGCGCGGGGCTCGGGTGAACACCCTGCGGTTGTGGAGCGCGCAGCCGATCGACCCGATCCTGCTCGACAAGTTCAACTCGGGCGACCATATCGGCGCACTTGAGGAAAGCTCGCGGGCGGAAGCGATTACGCGGGTGCTCTATCCGGCGGATTCGACGGCGGCCGGGCAGGAATTGCGGCTGCGGCAGGAATTCTTCTTCTCCTCGGCATCGCTGCAGGACATCGTCAGGCGGCATCTGCAGCAGTATGGCGACCTGGGCTCGCTGCCCGACAAGGTGGCCATCCATCTCAACGACACGCATCCGGCGATTTCGATCTGCGAGATGATGCGTATCCTGGTCGATGACAATGGCATCAAGTGGGCCGATGCCTGGAAGCTGACCAAGGGCACGTTCGGCTATACCAACCACACGCTGTTGCCCGAGGCGCTCGAGAGCTGGCCGGTGGCGCTGCTGGAGCGGCTGCTGCCGCGCCACATGCAGATCATCTACCAGATCAACGCCGAGGTGCTGACCGACGCGCGGGTGCGCGCCAAGTTCACCGATGCGCAAGTCGCCAATGTGTCGTTGATCGACGAGAATGGCGGCCGGCGCGTCCGCATGGGGCAGTTGGCATTTGTCGGGTCGCACTCGATCAACGGCGTGTCGGCGCTGCATACGGAACTGATGAAGCAGACCGTGTTCTCCGACCTACACAAGCTCTATCCGGATCGCATCAACAACAAGACCAATGGCATCACGCCGCGGCGCTGGCTGATGCAGTGCAATCCTGGGTTGACCAAGCTGATTACGGACCGGATCGGGCCCGGATTCCTTGATGATATCGACCTGCTGAAGGGGCTCGACGCGCATGCGGATGATCCGACCTTCCAGGGCCAGTTCGCCGAGGTGAAGCAGGCCAACAAGCAGCGGCTGGTGAAGCTGATCAAGGATCGGCTCAATATCGTGGTGTCGCCGGACGCGATGTTCGATGTGCAGATCAAGCGTATCCACGAATACAAGCGCCAGTTGCTGAACATTATCCAAGCCGTTGCGCTGTATGATGAAATCCGTGCGCATCCGGAACGGGATTGGGCGCCGCGCGTTAAGATTTTCGCGGGTAAGGCGGCTCCGGGCTACTGGAACGCCAAGCTCATCATCAAGCTGATCAATGACGTCGCCAAGGTCATCAACAATGACCCGGCGGTGCGTGGGCTGCTCAAGGTGGTGTTCCTGCCCAACTACAATGTGAGCCTTGCGGAAGTCATCGTGCCGGCAGCCGATCTCAGCGAACAGATTTCGACGGCGGGCATGGAAGCTTCGGGCACCGGCAACATGAAGTTCATGGCCAATGGCGCCATCACCATCGGTACGATGGACGGCGCCAATGTGGAAATGCACACGGAAGTGGGGGAAGACAATATCGTGATCTTCGGCCTCACCACCGAGGAAGTGAACGACAAGCGCGCGAAGAGCGAAGTGCCGCGCGGCGCCATCGATGCGTCGCCACGGCTCAAGGAGGCGCTGGAGTCCATTTCGTCCGGCGTGTTCTCGCCTGACGATACGAACCGTTATCGCGACCTGATTGGCGGGCTCTATGACCACGACTGGTTCATGGTCGCCCGGGACTTCGACGCCTATGTCGCGGCCCAGGCAGAGGTCGACAAGATATGGGCCGATAAGCGGCGGTGGAACGCCATGGCGATCCGCAACACGGCCAGTGTCGGATTCTTCTCGTCGGACCGTACAATCCGGCAATACGCAAAAGAAATCTGGGGTGTTGCGACAGCCTAGGGACGTTCATGCGGCGAAACTGACGGAAGATCAGATCGCCGCGCATTTTAGTTAAGGTGGCACGGCCGGGGGCCAGCTGCATCTGTCGGGGGAGCGTGCGTGTGACCAAGGAAGACTGGCAAGCCGATTCGCGGGAAGTGGAGGCGGTCGTCGCTGGACGGCACTCCAACCCGTTCGCATTTCTGGGCCTGCACGAGATCAACGGTCAGTGGGTGCTGCGCGCCTTTGTCCCCCATGCCGAACTTCTCACCGCCTATGCGCTCGATGGCAAGGAGCTGGGTCACCTCATTCCACGCCATGCGGCTGGCTTCTTCGAAGGCAAGGTCGCCGTCACCAAGGTGCAGCCGATCCGCTATCGCGCCAAGAATGCCGGTGGCGAATGGGATGTCTATGACGCCTATTCGTTCGGGCCGGTGCTGGGGCCGATGGACGACTACTATATTGGCGAGGGCAGCCACCTGCGCTTGTTCGACAAGCTTGGCGCCCATGAGATGGAGTTCGAGGGCATCCATGGCACGCATTTCGCGGTTTGGGCGCCCAATGCCTCGCGCGTGAGCGTGGTAGGACCGTTCAACGAATGGGACGGGCGGCGCAATCCGATGCGCAACCGCTTCGAGAACGGCATCTGGGAAGTGTTCATCCCGGTGCTGGGCACGGGGACGCTGTACAAATACGAAATCGTCAGCCGCGATGGCGTGGTGCAGCCGCTCAAGGCCGATCCGTTCGCGCGGCAGTCGGAAATGCGGCCGCGGACGGCATCGGTGGTGCCCGATCCGACGCCCTTCACCTGGACGGACGACAAGTATCTCGAAGAGCGGGCGACGCGCGATTGGCGGCGGACGCCGATGTCGATCTACGAGGTGCATCTGGGCAGCTGGCGGCGCAGACCCGATGGCGGGTTCCTGACCTATGACCAGTTGGCCGAGCAGTTGGTGCCCTATGCGGCCGACATGGGCTACACCCATATCGAGCTGCTGCCGATCACTGAGCATCCGTTCGATCCAAGCTGGGGCTATCAGCCCACGGGCATGTATGCGCCAACGGCGCGGCATGGCGATCCGGCAGCGTTTGCGCGGTTCGTGAATGCTGCGCATGAGGCCGGGCTGGGCGTTATCCTCGACTGGGTGCCGGCGCATTTCCCGACTGACGCGCATGGGCTGGCGCATTTCGATGGGACGGCGCTCTACGAGCATGCCGATCCGCGGCAGGGCTACCACCCGGACTGGAACACGGCGATCTACAATTTCGGCCGCAAGGAAGTCGTCGGCTTCCTGGTCAACAACGCGCTCTATTGGCTGGAGAAGTTCCATCTGGATGGGCTGCGTGTCGATGCGGTGGCGTCGATGCTGTACCTCGATTATTCGCGCCAGCAGGGGCAGTGGGTGCCCAACAAGCATGGCGGCAACGAGAATCTGGAGGCGGTGGAGTTCATCCGTCGGGTGAATTCGGAAGCCTATCGGCTGCATCCTGGCACGTTCATGATCGCCGAGGAGTCCACGTCATGGCCTGGCGTCAGCCACCCGGCATACACGGGCGGGCTGGGCTTCGGCTTCAAGTGGAATATGGGTTTCATGAACGACACCCTGCGGTTCATGAGCCGCGAGGCGGTGCATCGGAAGTACCACCACAACGACATGACGTTTGGTGCGGTCTATGCGTTCAGCGAAAACTTCGTGCTGCCGCTGAGCCATGACGAAGTGGTGCATGGCAAGGGTTCGCTGCTGGAGAAGATGCCGGGCGACGACTGGCAGCAATTCGCCAACCTGCGGGCCTATCTCGCCTTCATGTGGGGTTTCCCCGGCAAGAAGCTGCTGTTCATGGGCCAGGAATTTGCGCAACGCGAGGAGTGGGCCGAGGCGCGGTCGCTCGATTGGTACCTGCTCGACGCGCCGATGCATGAGGGCATGCGGCGGCTGATCGCCGACCTCAATGTGGCGTATCGGCAGCTGCCGGCGTTGCATGAGCGCGACTGCGAGCCGGACGGGTTTGAATGGGTGATCGGCAATGATCACGCCAATTCGGTGTTTGCCTGGTTGCGCAAGGCGCCGGAAAGCGACCCGATCCTGGTCGTCTCCAATTTCACGCCAGTGCCACGCGTCGGGTACAAGATACCGATGCCGATCGCCGGCAAGTGGGTAGAGCGGGTCAATACCGATGCCGGTTGGTACTCGGGATCGAACACCGGCAACCAGGGTGCCGTGACGGCCTATGCCGTAGAGGGGCGGCATTGGCCGGCAGAGGCGGAGGTGTATCTGCCGCCGCTATCGACGCTGTATTTGAAGTTCGAGCCGGTGTGAGCCGGAAACGGAGATACGTCCCGGAAAACGGGCAGTAGTGGAGGGTTAGAAGAATGGCAGACTACAGAGTACCATCGCCGCTGGCCCGCGAGGCCATGGCCTATGTGCTGGCCGGGGGACGCGGCACGCGACTGATGGAATTGACCGACCGGCGCGCCAAGCCGGCGGTGTATTTCGGCGGCAAGTCGCGCATCATCGATTTCGCGCTATCGAACGCCATCAATTCGGGCATTCGCCGCATCTCGGTGGCGACGCAGTATCAGGCGCACAGCCTCATCCGCCACCTTGGCCGCGGCTGGAATTTCCTGCGCCCGGAGCGTAACGAAAGCTTCGACGTGCTGCCCGCTTCCCAGCGGGTGCGCGAGGACATGTGGTATGCTGGCACGGCCGACGCCGTGTACCAGAACATGGACATCATCGAGGATTCGGGCGCGCGCTACATCGTCATCCTGGCGGGCGACCATATCTACAAGATGGACTACGAAATCATGCTGCGGCAGCACGTGGATACGGGCGCTGACGTGACCATCGGGTGTCTCGAAGTGCCGCGCATGGAAGCGACGGGCTTTGGCGTGATGGCCGTCGATGGCCGCGACCGCGTGATCGATTTCGTCGAGAAGCCCAAGGACCCGCCGGGCATTCCGGACAAGCCGGACACGGCCCTGGCCTCGATGGGCATTTATGTGTTCGAGACGCGTTTCCTGATGGAGCAGCTGCGCCGCGATGCGGCGACCGAAGGTTCGAGCCGGGACTTCGGCAAGGACATCATTCCCTATATCGTCAAGAACGGCACGGCCTGGGCGCATCGCTTCCCGCGGTCCTGCGTGCGGTCGAGCAATGAAGAGGTCAGCTACTGGCGTGACGTCGGCACGATCGATGCGTATTGGAAGGCCTCGATCGACCTCACCGACATCAAGCCGCAGCTCGATCTCTATGACCGCGACTGGCCGATCTGGACCTATGCGGAAATCACCCCGCCGGCCAAGTTCGTGCATGATTTTGACGGGCGGCGCGGTTCGGCGGTCAATTCGCTGGTCTCGGGCGACTGCATTATCTCGGGCGGACATCTGACCAAGACGCTGCTGTCGACGGGGTCGAGGGTGCATTCCTATTCCGAACTGCACGAGGCGGTGGTGCTGCCCTATTGCGATATCGGGCGCAATGCCCGGCTCAAGAAGGTGGTGATCGACCGTGGCGTCAACATTCCCGAAGGGCTGGTGGTTGGCGACGATCCGGAATTCGACGCCAAGTGGTTCCGCCGCAGCGACGAAGGGGTGACGCTGATCACCCAGGCGATGATCAACAAATATCTGGCGGGACGATGATCGAAGTTCTCTCGGTCGCATCCGAGGTTTATCCGCTGATCAAGACCGGGGGGCTCGCCGATGTGGCGGGCGCCCTGCCGGGTGCGCTGGCGAGCCATGGCGTGACCATGCGCACGCTGGTGCCCGGCTACCCGTCTGTCATGAGCAAGCTCAGCGGCGGTCGGGTGGTGCAGGAGCTGGACGACCTGTTCGGCGTGCCGGCCAAGTTGATCGCCGGGCGGGTCGAAGGGCTCGACGTGATCGTCATCGAAGCCGCGGCCCTCTACGACCGGCCCGGCAACCCCTATGTCAGCCCGGATGGTTGGGACTGGCCTGACAACTGGAAGCGCTTTGCAGCGCTCGGTTGGGTGGCGGCAGAGCTCGGCATGGGCATGGTGGAGGGGTATCGCCCGCACGTGATCCATTGCCACGACTGGCAGGCAGGGCTGGCGCCGGCCTATGTCAAATATGGACCCGTCGATAGCGTGAAGACGGTGATGACGATCCACAACATCGCCTTCAAGGGTTTCTTCGGTCCCGAGATTTTCGGGCAACTGCGACTGCCGCCGCATGCCTTTGGCGTGGGTGGCGTGGAGTTCTATGGCGGCATTTCATATCTGAAGTCGGGTATGGAATGCGCCGACTATGTCACCACCGTCAGCCCCAACTATGCCGACGAAATCCGTACGCCGGAATTCGGCATGGGGCTGGAGGGCCTGCTCAACGGCCGTGCCGATACGGTGGTGGGCATTCTCAATGGTATCGACACCGATGCCTGGAACCCGGCAACCGACACGGCGCTGGTTCAGACCTATTCAGCCAATACGATCCAGGCGCGGCAGGTCAATAAGCAGGCTGTGGTGGAGAAGTTCGGGCTTGATGGCACCGATGGTCCGCTGTTCTGCGTGATCAGCAGGCTGACCGACCAGAAGGGCATGGACCTGCTGCTGCAGACGGTGGACGGGCTGGTCGATCTGGGCGGGCGGCTCGCCGTGCTCGGATCGGGCGAAGCCTATCTCGAGGACGGCTTCCGGCACATGACCGCGCGTCATCCGGGCAAGGTTTCGATCGCCAACGGCTACAACGAAGCGCTGAGCCATGTGATGCAGGCTGGGTGCGACGCGATCATCATCCCGTCCCGCTTCGAGCCCTGCGGCCTGACCCAGCTTTACGGGCTGCGCTATGGCTGCGTTCCGGTGGTGAGCCGCATTGGCGGCTTGGCTGATACGGTGATCGATGCCAATCCGGCGGCCATCATGGCCGAAGTGGCGACAGGCGTGGTGTTCGATGCCGGCTCGGCCCACACGCTCTACGAGGCTCTGCGCAAGACGGTGCGCCTCTACAGCGACGACAAAATCTGGAAGAAAATCCAACGGCGCGGCATGAAGTCGGACGTGTCCTGGGACACCAGCGCCGCGCGCTATGCCGATCTCTATGCCTCCATAACCGGGCTCAAGACCAATGACGATCCAGACAATTAAGACCACGCCCTATAGCGACCAGAAGCCGGGCACCTCGGGCCTTCGCAAGCGGGTGACGGTTTACCAGCAGCCGAACTACGTCGAAAACTACATCCAGGCGATCTTCGACAGCCTTGAAGGCTTTGCGGGCAAGACGCTGGTGATCGGCGGCGACGGACGCTTCTACAATGACGTCGCCATCCAGAAAGCCATCCGCATCGCCGCGGCCAACGGCTTCGGCAAGGTGATGGTCGGGCAGAACGGCATCCTGTCGACACCGGCTGCCAGCCACGTGATCCGCCACTACAAGGCGTTTGGTGGGCTGGTGCTGTCAGCGAGCCACAATCCGGGCGGGCCGGAAGGCGATTTCGGCATCAAGTACAATATTGGCAATGGTGGACCGGCGCCCGAGAAGATCACCGATGCGGTGTTCGAGCGCACCAAGGGGATCGACAGCTACAAGACGATCGACGCGCCGGATGTGGCACTGGGTCATATCGGCACGCAGCGTTCGGGTGACATGGTCGTCGAGGTGATCGACCCGGTGGCCGACTATGCCGCGCTGATGGAAACGCTGTTCGACTTCACCGCAATCCGGGCGCTGTTTGCGACTGGCTTCCGCATGACATTCGACGCGATGTCGGCGGTGACCGGGCCCTACGCCCACAAGATACTGGAAGACATTCTCGGTGCGCCCAAAGGCACGGTGATCAATGGCACGCCGTCGCCGTCGTTCAATGACGGGCACCCTGATCCGAACCTGGTTTATTGCAAGGACATGCATGACCTGCTGATGACTGCTGCCGGACCTGATTTTGGCGCGGCCTCGGATGGCGATGGCGATCGCAACCTGATCATCGGCAAGTACCGGTTCGTGACGCCGTCGGATTCGCTGGCGGTGCTGGCGGCCAATGCGACGCTGGCGCCCGGCTATGCGACGGGCATTGCCGGTATTGCGCGGTCAATGCCGACCAGTGCGGCGGCGGACCGGGTTGCCGAAAAGCTCGGCATCGAGATGCACGAAACGCCGACGGGTTGGAAGTTCTTCGGCAATTTGCTCGATGCGGGCCGTGTGACTATCTGTGGCGAGGAAAGTGCGGGCACGGGCTCGAACCATGTGCGCGAGAAGGATGGGCTATGGGCCGTCCTGCTGTGGCTCAATATCCTGGCTGTGCGCAAGCAGAGCGTCGACCAGATCGTGCGCGAGCACTGGGCGACCTATGGCCGGAATTACTATACCCGCCATGACTATGAGGAAGTCGACGCAGCCATCGCCGGCAAGCTGGTGGATGACCTGCGGGCGCAGTTGCCAGGCCTGCCGGGCAAGAATTTCGGCGAAGACCTGCAGGTCGCGTTTGCCGACGACTTCACCTATCACGACCCGGTGGATGGTTCGACCAGCGCCAAGCAGGGCGTCAGGATCGGTTTTACCGATGGCTCGCGTATCGTTGTGCGTCTGAGCGGAACCGGCACGGTCGGCGCCACGTTGCGCCTCTATCTCGAACGATATGAGGCAGCCGATGGACGACATGATCTTGACACCCAAATCGCCCTTGAACCCCTCATCGGACTGGTCGACCAGCTCACCGGGATCAAGCAGCGCACCGGGCGGCAAGAGCCCAGCGTCATCACCTAGTATCGGACGACCAATGAAACCTGCACTGGTCCCCAATGGGGGCAGTATCACCCATCTCGGCGCCATGCTGACCGAGATTGGCGTCAACTTTGCCGTCTATTCGGAAAGTGCCACCAATATCTGGGTGTCGATCTATGACGAACAGGATCAGGAGACCGATCGGTTCGAGCTGGATGTGCATAAGGACCATGTATGGGCCGGGCTTGTTGCAGGTCTGACCGCCGGTACGCGCTACGGGTTGCGGGCGGATGGTCCCTATGATCCGGACCAGGGTTATTTCTTCGATCCGATGAAGCTGCTGGTCGATCCCTATGCCAAGCGTCTGGACCGGGTGTTCGTGCGTTCGCCGCGCCTGCGGCTGGATCGTAAAGAGGCGGTGGATACTGCGCCGCTGATCCCCAAGGCAATCGTCGGCGACATGGGCAACGAAAACATCCTGCCGCGCAAGAAGGCGCCGGGCATGTTCTACGAGATGAATGTGCGCGGCTTCACGATGCGCCACCCCAGCGTGCAGGGGCCCTTGCGCGGCACTATTGCGGGGCTGACAACGCAGCGGGTTATCGACCATCTCAAGTTTATCGGTGTCGATACGCTGCAGCTGATGCCGACTGCGGCCTGGATCGACGAGGGGCATCTGCCGGTGCTCGGGCTGACCAATGCGTGGGGCTACAACCCGGTGGCCTATTCGGCGATCGACCCGAGGCTGGCGCCGCGCGGCCCGCAAGAGCTGCGCAACATGACCGATCTTTACCGCAAGAACGGCATCTCGGTGATCCTCGACGTGGTCTACAACCATACCGGCGAGAGCGATGCGAACGGGCCGATGCTGAGCCTGATGGGGCTCGACGCCAAGACCTATTACCGCTTCGTCGAGGTGGATGGAAAGCAGCACCTGGTCAACGATACCGGCACCGGCAATACGCTGCGCTGCGACCATCCGGCGACGCAGAGACTGGTGATCGACTCGCTGCGCTACTGGGTCGAGGAGATGGGCGTTTCCGGGTTCCGCTTCGATCTAGCTACTGTTCTGGGGCGCGATCCGGGGTTCAATCCCAATGCGGAAATGCTCAAGAAGATCAAAGCCGACCCGGTATTGAAGCAGTGCATTCTGGTTGCAGAACCGTGGGATCCAGGTCCGGGCGGCTACGCGCTGGGGCAGTTCGGCAAGGAATTTAGAGAGCACAACGACACGTTCCGCGACGATATCCGCGAATTCTGGCGGGGCGAACCTGGCAGGATTGGTGCGTTGGCGGGTAAGGTTGCTGGTTCGGCCGAGATCTTCAACTTCGCCGGGCGTAAGCCCAGCCATGGCGTCAACATGCTGGCGGTGCATGACGGGTTCACGTTGCGCGATCTCGTCAGCTACCAGGACAAGCACAACGAGGCCAATGGCGAGAACAATCGCGATGGTCATAGCCACAATGCCTCGTGGAACTGCGGCGTGGAAGGCGAGACCGACGACGAGGGCATCATCGCGGCGCGCAAGCGCGACGTGCGGGCGCTGCTGGCGACGTTGTTCCTGTCGCGTGGCGTGCCTTTGCTGCAGCAGGGTGACGAGATGTTCCGCACCCAGCGAGGCAACAACAATGCCTATGCGCAGGACAATGAGATTACCTGGCTTGATTGGGAACATGCCGATGGCGATCTGGTCGATTTCGTCGCGGCGCTGACCAAGTTCCGCAAGGCGCATCAGACGCTGACGCATGATCATTTTCTGACGGGGCAGGACAAGGCCGGCATTCGCGACGTTGTCTGGCTGCATCCGGATGGTCGGGAGATGAATGAGGCCGACTGGAACGATTCCAGCGGGTCGGTGCTCGGCATGCATCTGCGTCACAAGGACGATGAGATACTTGTCTGGTTCAATCGGCGCGTCGAGCCGGTCGTGGCGCGGCTGCCCGAAGGGGACTGGGCGGTTGGCGTGCTTTCAGACAACATGGCGACGGTGGTCCTTTCCGAGGCTACCGCGACGTTGACGCCGCGCTCGGTGGTGGCGCTGGTGCGGGCAACGGGCGGCGCATGATCGTAGCGCAGCTCAGCGATATCCATGCGGACGGGTCGAGCGATCGGCTCGACCGCCTGGATCGCGTGTTGCGCTGGCTGAGGCCGATGCGGCCAGAGGCGATCATCGTCAGTGGCGATCTGGCAGAGTACGACCACCGCAGCAGCTACCAGGCTGTTCATGAGCGGCTGGAGGCGACCGGATCGCCGTTCTACTTCGTGCCCGGCAATGTCGATGAGCATGACGACATGCGACGGGAATTCGGGGACCGGTTCAACTGGCCGGGAGACCAGAGGGCGCTCAATTGCAGCGGACGGGTCGGCGATCGCCTGCGGGTGGTTGGACTCGATGTGACGGTGGCGGGCGGACATCATGGCGATGTCGAGCCTGTGCTGGGTTGGCTTGCGACCGAACTCAATACTGGCGGGCCGCCGGCCCTGATCTTTCAGCACCAGCACCCGTTTCGATGCGGTATCGACGGCAAGGACGCCAATATGTGCCGGGGCGGCGAGGCGCTGACGCGGGTGATCGACGAGGCGCATGATCCTGTGGTGGCCTTGACCTGTGGGCATGTGCACCGGCCGATGTTCACGCGCTTTGCCGGGCGGCCGGCGACCATGTGTCCGTCAGTAACGCGGGCGAACAGGCTTCGGCTCGATGGAAAGGACCCCGAGATTTCCGATCCGCCGGGGCTGTTGCTGCACCACTTTGTCGATGACCGGCTGGTCAGCCATGTGGTGATGGTGGACTAGACTTCGACCATGCCCAGTCGCGCATAGAGCCGGCGGGCGGATGCTTCCTCGATCTGGACCTTGAGGTCGACTTGGGATGCGCCGCGCTCGGCGAAAAGCGTGAACGCGTGCCGCATCAGGGCCGCGCCGATGCCTCGACCGCGATGGCTTGGTGCAACGGCCAGATCCTTGATGAAGTTGGAGGTCCAGCACTGGACGAAACCGGCGACCTGACCGTCAGGTGTCAGGGCCGGGACGCAAAGCGCGGGATCGAACTCGGAATCGTGGATCAGGTTGCCGTGCCAATCGTCGAAGGGAGCCACCAGTCCGGGGAAGGCGGTGTCGACCAGCCGATGCAGGCGACGAGGATCGACGGCGTCAAAGCTGGCGGGAGCGACACCTTCGGGCCAGATGGGCAAGGCAAGAGGTGCGACGAGGTGCTTGCGCAGACGCAGCCAAGTCTGAGGATTCCCGCTCACGCCGCTACCTTTCCAAGGTTACGCTTCGGACATGTTTTGAAGCTTTCCACAATCCACGGCAAAGCCGAAATCATGCCCCGACAATTCCCAAAATCGCTCCAAAATCCGCCGCGAGCAGAGAGCGATATAGCACCCGTCGACGCGATGTCACGCCGATGACCGCTCGCAGAACCCTGCGGCCTAATCTCGTAATCGTTGGAGCTACCAAATGAAACCGATGCGCAACGTATCGGCGGCAGTGCTGCTCGCTGCCATTCTCGCCATCCCCAGCACGGCTGCCTTTGCGGCCACCAATGCGGATACCGCCAAACTGACTGTCGGCATCAAGTCCGAAATCGTGCCGGTGGCCAACCTGGTCGACATGATTGGCGTGTGGACCCAGGGTGACCTGGCGTTCCTCGACAAGGCGACCGGCGTCAAGACGTTCGACACCAAAGTGCTCTACCCGGCGGCCGACCAGGCCAAGATCGCTAGCGCGGAGACGGCCAAGGCCACGCAGCTGGGCAAGTTCCGTGATGCCATCCGAGCGGATTCGGCGCTCAGCGGATGGTTCTCCGCCAACCATATCGACATCAACAGGGTCGTCGCGGTGGCTGACCCGAACGGAAATCCGGAGATCTTCCTCTACTAGGGCGCACTGAACCGGGCCTTGCCAGCCCGCGCCCTGGCGCCCAGCCTGTCCCGAGCTGGGCCAATACGCCGGATCCGAAAGGGTCCGGCGTTTGCTTTATTCCGCAGCCTGCACTTCGACCAACCCACCGGCCTTTTCGATGAAGGCGATGATCTGGTCGAGGCTTTCGCGGCGCAGCAGGTCGGTGAAGACGTAGGGGCGACCGTCGCGGACCTTCTGCGTGTCGCTCTCCATCACCTCGAGGCTGGCTCCGACATAGGGGGCGAGGTCGGTATGGGTGATGATGAGGAGGTCGGAGCGGGAGATGGCGGGGCCGCCCTTGCGTGGGATCTTTTCGCCCTGGGCGACGGAGATCACGTAGAGGGTGATGTCGGCCAGGTCGGGGGAGAAGGTGGCTGCGAGATTGTCGCCGCCGCTCTCGATCAGGATGATGTCGAGGTCGGGGAATTTGCGGTTGAGGTCGTCGATGGCAGCGAGGTTCAGCGAGGCGTCCTCGCGGATGGCCGTGTGCGGGCACCCGCCGGTCTCGACGCCGACGATGCGATCTTCGGAAATGGCCTGCACCCGGGCGAGGATCAGCGCGTCCTCGCGGGTGTAGATGTCGTTGGTGACCACGGCCATGGAATAGCGGTCACGCATGGTCTTGAGCAGCATTTCGCAGAGCGTGGTCTTGCCGGAGCCGACGGGGCCGCCGATGCCGATGCGGAGGGGGCCGTTGGGAGATTTCATATCAGCCTCATGATGACGAGCGCGAGAAAGCCGGCGCCCAGGAACAGGCAGAGCGGGGAATAGACCCTGATGTCGTTGAGCCGGAAGTTCGGCTCAGGGGTCTTTTCGGCCCACCAGGGCGTGTAGCCGATAATGCCGCGAGCAAGGAACACTGCGGCAAAGGGCAGGCCCAGCAGGGTCAGCGGCAGGCCGCCGCTGGTATGGTCGGCGAGCGAGAGGGCGATGACGCCGGCGGCGAGGGTGGCGATGGAGACGGCGAATGAGGCCCAGCGCGGGGGCATGTGCTGGATATCGCGGAAGCCGACGACGGTCTGGGCTAGCAGCTTCTCTTCGCGGATGGGCCAGGTGCGGCCGATGGACCAGAGGAAATGCGCGGTGGAAACGGTCAGCAGGCCAATGAACATGAAGGCGGCGATGAGCATGCTCATGAGCGGAAGATTCTCGTGGTCAGGGTTTCGTGCGTCATCTGCGCAATATCCGCCGCGTAGGCCACCGCGCCAATATCGTCCAGTGCGGCATGCTGGCACAGCGTTGCCATGGACGCTATGGCCGGCTCCAGGGCGGCCAGGATGGCGAGGCCATCGGACTGCCCGATGGGGATGAGGCGAACGGCGACCGAGACCTGACTGTGGACCGTAGCCGTGAGGTAGCCGAGCAGGGTGGCTTCCAACGCGATGCCGTGGCCTGCGGCGATGGCGCCGACGGCGATGGGGTAGGGGCAGGGCTGCGGCAGGTTGGCGAGGACGGGCGTTGGCCAGGCTTTGGCGGCAGTGGCAAAGGCCGTGCCGGTGATGGTGGTTTCGTCGTGGCGTTCGCGGGCCGAGGTGAGGGCGAGGCAGAGGTCAGCGAGGTCCTGGAGCTGGGCCGGATCGGTCGCGGCGCGGTGGGCGTGCGACAGCAGGATGGCGTCGGTGCGCATGCTGCCATGGGACAGGTTGCCCTCGACCCATTGTTGGGTCGTGGCGCGATCATGCACCGTGCGAGCGACGATGGCGGCTTCGAGACCGGCGGACCAGGCGAAGGTGCCGACCGGAAAAGCCGGCGAGAGCCAGGTCAGCAGTTTTTGCAGGTCGGAGTTGGTACTCATCGGGCGAGCAGCGCGTGCCCGGGCTCGCCATGGCTGTGATAGGCGCCGTGTTCGGCAAAGAACGGCTCGGTGACGTTGGTCACACGGGCGCCGAGGCCTTCGAGCATGGTCTTGAGCACGTGGTCGCGCTTGATCAGGATGCGCTTGTCTTCGAGCTGGGCCGAGGTGTGGCGGTTGCCGATGTGCCAGGCGAGGCGGACGAGGTGTGCCGGGTTCTTGCCGCGAATTTCGAACAAGTCCTCGCTGGCTGCGACAATCTCGATCAGCCTGTTATCGTCGAGCAGCAGGGCGCCGTGGTGATCGAGCGTTATGGTCTGCGGAAAATCGACCATGACCTCCAGACCGCCCTTGGCGCGCAGCAGCTTGCGGCGCAGGCGGCGCTCGTCATGGGCGAGGGTGATGGAGTCGACGGGTTTGCCCTGGCCGTGATTGGCGGGCAGGTGCGAGACGGCACGCAGCATGAAGTGGTTCCTGGACGGACCCGGCGGTCAAAGGCTTCCCAACCTTGGGCGCACCATAGCCGGTCGGGCAGCGCTGTTGAAGAGCCTTAGGACCAATCGGTGCTAGGGCGTCTGGATGAATTCCGAGCAGGTGAGCACGGGATCGGCATCGTCGCCCAGGGTGACATCGTAGAGGCTGGCATCGATGCCCTGCGTCCACCAGACCCAATGGCCGGCGACGTAGCGCACGCCGGATGCCGAGACGACCGAGGCGAACACCAGGCGTTCCGGCTCGTCGACGATCGGCACCAGCGCCAGGAAATTGGGCGCGGCGTTGATGTAGACGACGTCGAAGGGTTCACCTTCGGAGCAATCGTAGAGCACGCTGCGGCGTTCGAAGTCGCGGCCCTGGCCGGTCAGATCGAGCTGAAGCGTGGCATCGACGGCGTGGGCGGTACCAGTGGCGAGCATGGTGATGAGGAGGGCGGCGGCAAGGCGCTTGGATGGCATGGCGTCAACTCCCTTGGTTTGGGCGATGGTGGCTCGCTCAAGCGGCAGAATTTGGATCAGATCATGTAACGGCATCACACCAGATAGACGATGAGAAGGGCGCCGGCCACGGCCACCACGTCTTCGATCAGCGCTGCAGGCAAGTCGCGGCCAAAGCTCTTGGCCAGGCGGCCGCGGATGTCGGCACCGAAATAGGTGCCGACCACGGCGCCGATAGCGCCCAGGATTGACCCGATGATCCAGCTTCCGGGGAGCAGGGCGCCAGCGAGCGCCCCCATGACAATACGTGTACCGAACTGCACAGGCACCTTGCGGCTGGGCGTATTGGGCAACTGGTCGCTGACCAGCTCGGCAATGGCGATGATGGTCAGGATTACGACGGTGATGATGTGGCCCAGGAATGCCACCTGGGTGCCCGTATAATCGATCCATCCGAGATAGGCGGCCCAACTGATGGCGGCGAGTGGCGTCATGGCCCGCAGACCCGCGATGACGCCGATGAGAAGCGCAAACACATAAAGCATGATGACGGCCCCTAAGATCGCGGCTGACACGCCGCGACCCAGTATTGGCGCTTATGGTGCTGGCCAACAAGGGCGATCAGATGGGGCGCAGCAGATAGTGTGTGCTGTACCGCGGTAGGGCGCTAGAACAGGAAGTAGCGTTGGGCCATGGGGAGGACGGTGGCGGGCTCGCACGTGAGCAATTCGCCATTGGCGCGGACCTCGTAGGTTTCGGGATCGACCTCGATATTAGGGGTCGCCCAATTGTGGATCATTGAGGCCTTCCCGATGCCGCTGCGGGTATTGCTGACGGGCAGCATACCCTTTTCAACGCCGAGTTTGTTGCGCAGGCCATCGTCATAGGCCGCCTGGGAGACGAAGGTGACCGATGAGGAGGTGCGCAGCTTGCCGAAGCTGGCGAACATGGGCCGGTAGTGCATCGGCTGCGGGGTGGGGATGGAGGCGTTGGGGTCGCCCATAGGGGCGGCAGCGATGGAGCCGCCGAGCAGCACCATTTCGGGCTTCACGCCGAAGAAGGCCGGGTTCCAGAGGACGAGGTCGGCGCGCTTGCCGACTTCGATGGAGCCGATATGCGCACTCATTCCGTGGGCGATGGCGGGGTTGATGGTGTATTTGGCGATGTAGCGTTTGACGCGGAAATTGTCGTTGTCGCCGGATTCTTCTGTCAGCTTGCCGCGCTGCTTCTTCATCTTGTCTGCTGTCTGCCAGCAGCGGATCAGCACTTCGCCGACGCGGCCCATGGCCTGGCTGTCGGACGAGATGATGGAGAGGGCGCCCATGTCGTGGAGGATATCCTCGGCAGCGATGGTTTCCTTGCGGATGCGGCTTTCGGCAAAGGCGACGTCCTCAGGGATCGAGGAGGACAGATGGTGGCAGACCATCAGCATGTCGAGATGCTCGGCGATGGTGTTGACCGTGTAGGGCCGCGTCGGGTTGGTCGAAGAAGGGATGACGTTGGGCAGGCCCGCGACGCGCAGGATGTCGGGGGCGTGCCCACCACCGGCGCCTTCGGTGTGGAAGGCGTGGATGGTGCGCCCCTTGAAGGCGGCAATGGTGTCTTCGACGAAGCCACTTTCGTTGAGCGTGTCGGTGTGGATCATCACCTGCACGTCATAGTCGTCGGCGACTGATAGGCAATTGTCGATAGTGGCCGGGGTGGTACCCCAATCCTCGTGCAGCTTGAGGCAGGAGGCGCCGGCCAGGATCATTTCGGCGAGCGGGGCCGGGAGCGAGGCATTGCCCTTGCCGGCTAGCGCCAGGTTCATCGGGAAGCCGTCGAAGCTCTCGATCATGCGCTGGATGTGCCAGGCGCCGGTGCAGGTGGTGGCCAGCGTGCCGTGGGCGGGGCCGGAGCCACCGCCGAGCATGGTGGTGACGCCTGACATCAGCGCCTCCTCGATCTGCTGGGGGCAGATGAAATGGATGTGGGCGTCGAAGGCGCCTGCGGTCAGGATACGGCCCTCGCCAGCGATGACCTCGCTGGAGGGGCCGATGATGATGTCGACGCCGGGTTGAGTGTCAGGATTGCCGGCCTTGCCGATCGCGGCGATACGACCGTCCTTGAGACCCACATCGGCCTTGTAGATGCCGGTGTGATCGACGATCAGCGCATTGGTGATGACAGTGTCGACGGCGCCTTCGGCGCGGGTGCGCTGGGACTGCCCCATGCCGTCGCGGATGACCTTGCCGCCGCCGAACTTCACCTCCTCGCCATAGGTGGTGAAATCCCGCTCGACCTCGATGAACAGCTCAGTATCGGCCAGGCGCACCTTATCGCCCGTGGTGGGACCATACATGTCGGCATAGGTGGCGCGGGAGATACGAGCGGGCATGGATGGCTCCGGCTAGTTGAGCTTGGATGGGGTTGAGTGCTTACGGAAATTTGCGAGGGCGGCGTCGATGAGCGTATCGAGCAATTGCTCGCCTGGGCGAATGTCGGGATCGGCCTGCGTGCGGGCGACGAGCGACAGGGCCAGAGCCTGAATGGCGTAGGCAGCCTTGTGCTGGCCTTCGGCCACGAACTTGTTGCCTTCGATGCGGCATTGTTCGAGCAGGCGGTTGAAGTCGGTCATCGAAATGGCCTGCTTCATGGTCGACCAAGTGGGCTTGCCCGCCATGTCACAAATGCGGGCCGCGCCTGAGCCGAGCAGGAACATTGCTTCGCCGTCGTCGCGACCATTGCTGTCGAGGTCGGCGAGAACGGCGACAAGGCGCTGCTTGAATTCGGTTTCTTTGGTCATGGCGTTTCCGGAGGCTGGATAATGTGGCGCCTCCTTTACAGCCGAAATCACAGCTTGCCCATGATCTGCTGGCGGAAACCGTGGACGACGCGGTCGCCGCCAAACGGGATCAGGCGGACCTCGCGGGTCTGGCCAGGTTCGAAGCGCACAGCGGTTCCGGCGGCGATATCGAGGCGCATGCCGCGCGTTGCCTCGCGGTCGAAGCGCAGGCCGGCATTGGTTTCAAAGAAGTGGTAATGCGAGCCGACCTGGATCGGACGGTCGCCGGTATTGGCGACTTCGATGGTGATCTGGGGGGCGCCGGCGTTGAGTTCGATCTCACCGGTTTTGGGGATGATTTCGCCTGGGATCATGGTGCGGCTCCTCAGCGGATGGGCTGGTGGACGGTCACCAGCTTGGTGCCGTCGGGGAAGGTTGCTTCGACCTGGACGTCGTGGATCATTTCGGCAATGCCTTCCATGACCTGGGCGCGCGTGATCACGTGGGCACCGGCCTCCATCAGCTCGGCGACCGGGCGACCATCGCGGGCGCCTTCGACGACGAAGTCGGTGATGAGGGCGATGGCCTCGGGGTGGTTGAGCTTGACGCCGCGCTCGAGGCGCTTGCGGGCCACGATGGCAGCCATCGCTATCAGCAGTTTGTCTTTTTCACGCGGGGTCAGGTTCATGGCAGGTCCTATAGATGCCAGAGGCGTGGCAGGGCGCCGGCGCCGGAAAGCTCGGCAAGAATTGGAACGATCAGGCGGCGCAGCGCAAGCCCCGTCTGCGCCAATGCGCGGACAATGAGGCGTTCGCCGTTGGCGCTGGCGGCAATGCGGCCATCGGCCGGCAGCAGGGCCCGGACCTGGGCAAGGCGGGTGGCGCAGGCGTCAGCATCGGGCGCAACATGCAGGATGGTGGCGAAGGCGCGCTTGCCGGCCAGGAGAGACAGTCCCGAACGCTCGGAGGCAGTACCATCGAGCCTGGTGGCTTCGGCATGCAACAGGTGGCCGTTGCGGCGGACGCGCCAGTTGTCGCGCAAGCGTG
The DNA here is from genome assembly GCF_021729885.1 of Devosia sp. SL43. NCBI lineage: Bacteria > Pseudomonadati > Pseudomonadota > Alphaproteobacteria > Hyphomicrobiales > Devosiaceae > Devosia > Devosia sp. SL43. The sequence continues at coordinate 1,286,059 of NZ_CP063401.1, read as the reverse complement.
CGTCGAGCGCCTCCTCGCCCATGGCGTCGCGGCCGAGCAGGACGGCCTCAATGGCGGTGAGGCTGGCGCCTTCGGCCAGGTCGATGTCGATACGGCGATCGAGCTGGCTTGCGGCGAAAAGAATGGTTTCCTGCGGCAGCCAATCGAGGTGGGCGTGGGCGCCAACCGCGAGACGGGTTTCGACGCGCGCTGGGCCGCCGATGGAGCGGTAGATGCGTTCACACGCTTGTGTGGTGAGGACGGCGCGGCCATGCCGGGCGATTTCAGCGCGCCATTGCATGTGGTCGTCGCCGGTCAGGCCGCCCGCGGTGTTGATCAAGACCGCCTCAAGCGCGCTGCTATGTGTATGGGGCAGACGGATTTTGGCGCAGCCGTCCTGATAGAGCGTGTCGAGATGGGTAGTGCCGTCGCGCTGTTTGGTTGTGACGCCACCCTGCCCGCGAGCGCGTTGCATTACCGTCGCGGGAATATCGTCGGACCGGAGATGTGTAGCAACGAATTTCAAAGTGCGGCGTTTCCTATTCGAGCAAACGCTCTTTCATAGAGATTTTTCAGAAGGCCAAGAAAATGCACGTTAAATCCATTGTTTCCGCCATCGCCCTTTCTGCCGCTCTCGCCCTGAGCGGCCCCGCATTTGCCCAGACCATGTTCAATGGTGCCGAGCTTTCCGAGGCCGATCTGCCGGCCGTGACCGAGCGCTGCGAGCAGCTGGTGACAGCTGCTGAAACCGAGAGCCTGACCGAATCGTCGGATAGCTCGGAAGACTCTACCGCTGGCGGCGCTGATGCGACCATCGTCGATGCACCCGCCGTGAACGAAGTCGAGGAAGCCACAACCACGATCGATCTCGACACCGTCACGCTTGAGCAGTGCACGGAAGCCGGTATCCCGGCTCCTGCCATGTAACAATCGGTTCATTCCGATCTGATCCTGACGCCCGGCCTCGTGCCGGGCGTTTTCGTTTATACCATGAGGTGGCGGCGGACTTCGGGCAGGTCGAGATCGCTGGCGGGACCAGCATGCTGGATTTCGCCACGGTCCATCACGTAGATGTCGTCGGCGATTTCGCGGCAGAAGTCGAGGAACTGTTCGACCAGCAGGATGGTCATACCCTTCTCGTCGCGCAGGAACTGTAGAGCGCGCCCGATATCCTTGATGATGGACGGCTGGATTCCCTCGGTAGGCTCATCGAGCACCAGGACCTTGGGTCGGGTGACCAGCGCGCGCCCGATGGCGAGCTGCTGCTGCTGGCCCCCCGAGAGGTCACCGCCACGCCGGCCCAGCATGGACTTCAGCACGGGGAATAGCTCGAAGATGTAGGGCGGAATGTTCTTGTCGGCGCGCGGCAAGCCGGCATAGCCGGTTTCGAGGTTTTCCTTGACCGTGAGCAGCGGGAAAATCTCGCGGCCCTGCGGCACGTAGCCGATGCCCATGCGGGCGCGCTTGTAGGGCGGGGACTTCTTCAGCAGTTCCTCGCCAAACTTGATGTCGCCAGCGGTGATGTTGTTGACGCCGGTGATTGCGCGGAGGGTTGAGGACTTACCGACGCCGTTGCGGCCGAGCACGGCGGTGATGCGGCCGGGCTTGCATTCGATGGATACCGATTTGAGCGCCTGGGCTGCGCCGTAGTGCAGGTCGATGGCGTTGATGGAGAGGGCGGTGCTCATCGTCCCAGATACCTTTCGATGACGACCGGGTTGGCGCTGACCTGATCGAGGCTACCTTCGGCGAGGACTGAGCCTTCTGCGAGGCAGGTGACTCGGGCGCCCAGTTCGCGGACAAAGCTCATATCGTGTTCGACGACGACCACCGACCGCGTCTTGGCAATGTCCTTGAGCAGCTTGGCGGTTTCGACGGTTTCGGCATCGGTCATGCCGGCGACGGGTTCGTCGACCAGCAAGAGCTTCGGGTCCTGGGCCAGCAGCATGCCGATTTCGAGCCACTGCTTCTGGCCGTGGCTGAGATTGGCGGCATAGTCGTCCTTGCGGGCGATAAGGCGGACGGTTTCGAGGATTTCGGTGATACGGGCGATGTCGGCATCGTCAGCGACATAAAACAGGGCGGCGAAGACGCCGCGCGGCTTCTTCAGCGCCATCTCGATATTGTCCCAGACGGTGTGGGACTCGAACACCGTGGGCTTCTGGAATTTGCGGCCGATACCCAGATTGGCAATGGCGGCTTCGTCGAGCTTGGTGAGATCGGTGCGGCCATCGAACAGAACTTGGCCATCATTGGGGCGGGTCTTGCCGGTGATGATATCCATCATGGTGGTCTTGCCGGCGCCGTTGGGGCCGATGATGGCGAGCATTTCGGCCGGATGCACGATGATGGAGAGGTTGTTGATGGCCTTGAAGCCGTCGAAGGCGACCGAGACGCCGTCGAGGTAAAGCATGGTGCCGAGCTTATCCTTGGCTTCGCTCATGGCCTCTACTCCGCCGGCTTGGGTTGGGGATCGACGCCGGCTTCGACCTGCTTGGGCGTAGGCTCGCCGCGATCATGCTGTTCGCGCTTGGTGGTCGCGGCACGGTACTGGCCGATGAGACCGACAATGCCCTTGGGCAGGAACAGCGTGGTCACGACGAAGAGTGCGCCGAGGGCGAAGAGCCAGTATTCGGGGAAAGCACCAGTGAAGTAGGACTTGCCCACATTGACGAGGATGCCCCCGATGATCGGTCCGATGATGGTGCCGCGGCCGCCAACGGCAGTCCAGATGACCACTTCGATAGAATTGGCCGGATCGAATTCGGAGGGGTTGATGATGCCAACCTGCGGCACGTAGAGCGCGCCAGCGATGCCGGCGATGATGGCGGAAACGACGAAGGCGAAGAGTTTCACATATTCGACGCGGTAGCCGATAAAGCGGGTGCGGCTTTCGGCATCGCGGACGGCGATCATGACCTTGCCCAGCTTGGAATTGACGATCATCGAGCAGGCTAGAACGGCGAGCGCCAGGGCTATGGCCGAGGCCGCAAAGAGGGCGGCGCGGGTGCCGGGGGCGGAGATGGACTGGCCCAGGATGTCCTTGAAATCGGTCAGGCCATTGTTGCCACCAAAGCCCATGTCGTTGCGGAAGAAGGCGAGCAGCAGGGCGTAGGTCATGGCCTGGGTGATGATCGACAAGTAAACGCCGGTGACGCGACTGCGGAAGGCGAGGAAGCCGAAGACGAAGGCGAGCAGGCCGGGGACGACGACCACCGCAACCATGGCCACCCAGAAGTTGTCCATGCCGAGCCAGTACCAGGGCAGTTCCTTCCAGTTCAGGAAGACCATGAAATCGGGCAGGATCGGGTTGGCATAGACGCCGCGGGTGCCGATCTGGCGCATGAGATACATGCCCATGGCATAGCCGCCGATGGCGAAGAAGGCGCCATGGCCGAGCGAGAGAATGCCGCAATAGCCCCACACCAGATCGAGCGCCAAGGCCAGCATGGCGTAGGTCAGGTATTTGCCAAACAGGGGCACGGCGTAGTTCGGCAAACGCAGCGGGTGGCCGTCCGGCAGCATCAGGTTGGACATCGGCACGGCGATGGCAACGATCAGCAGGATCGCGACGATCCAGATAGCCTTCTTGTCGAGGGCGCGGAACAGAGCTTGCGTAATCATGCTTCGATCGAGCGTCCCTTGAGCGCAAAGAGGCCGCGGGGACGGCGCTGGATGAACAGGATGATGAGGACCAGGATGATGATCTTGCCCAGCACCGCTCCGGCATAGGGCTCGATGAACTTGTTGGCGATGCCGAGGGTCAGGGCGCCGACAAAGGTGCCCCAGAGATTGCCCACGCCGCCGAAGACCACGACCATGAAGCTATCAATGATGTAGCCCTGACCCAGGTTGGGCGAGACGTTGCCGATCTGGCTCAGCGCCACGCCGGCAAGGCCTGCAATGCCGGAACCTAGGCCGAAGGTCATGGCATCGACCAGGGGCGTGCGGATGCCCATGGCGGAGGCCATTCGGCGGTTCTGCGTAACGGCGCGCATATGCAGGCCAATGGCGGTGTATTTCAGCACCATCAACAGCGCCAGGAACACCATCACCGCAAAGATGACGATGTAGAAGCGGTTCCAGGTGATGGCAAGACCGCCCAGATCGAAGGAGCCGGACATCCAGGTGGGGTTGCCGACCTCGCGGATATTGGCGGTGAAGATGCGCTGGATGCCCTGCTGGATGATCAGCGATAGACCCCAGGTGGCGAGCAAGGTTTCGAGGGGACGGCCATAGAGGAAGCGGATGATGCCGCGCTCGATGATGACGCCAACGAGGCCCGTGAAGAGGAAGGCCAGAGGCAGGGCGATGGCCAGCGACCAGTCGAACAGTTCCGGTGCATTCTGGCGGATAATCTCCTGCACCACGAAGGTGGTGTAGGCACCCAGCATCACCATTTCGCCGTGGGCCATGTTGATGACCCCCATCACGCCGAAGGTGATGGCGAGGCCGATAGCCGCGAGCAGCAGCACCGAGCCGAGAGAGACACCGAACCAGACGTTCTGCGCTACGTCCCAGACGGCGCGATCGCGGGCGAGACCATCGATGGCGGACTGGATGAGCGGCTTCACCTCTTCGGGGGCCGTGTTGAGCGCTGTGGTCAGCATGTTAAGCGCGTCGCGTCCGCCGATGGCCTGGGCGACCGGTATGGCGGCACGCCATTCCTCGATGGATGCCTCAGGAGTCTTGACGATGATCGCAGCGCGCGCCTGCTCCATAATGCGCCGGATGTTGGCGTCGGTTTCGGCCGCTATCGCGCTATCGAGCAGTTCCAGTTGGGCCGGGTCGGCGTCGCGCAGGATGGATTGGGCGGCGAAGAGGCGGACGCCGCTATCCTCGCTCAGCAGGGTCATCTGGCCGATGGCGGTCCGGATGGTGCGACGCAGGCCGTTGTTGACGCGGACCTTCTCGAGATTCTCGTCGGTCAAGGTGAGTTCGGTCGCCGTTACCGGGTCCGTCAGCGTGCCTTTGCCTGAAGGTTCGGAGGTGAAGACCACCTTTCCGCTGGGCTCATCAAAATAGAGTTCGCCTTCGAGCAGGGTTTCGAGGATGGGGACGACGCGTTGATCGCCGGTGGCGACGAGGACGCCAATGGCGGCTTCGCGATCCCTGTAGTTGCCGGGAGCCAGGGCATCGACCAGAGGCGACAGGTCGGCGTCGGCGATCTGGGCGTGGGCCGGTACGGCGATACCAAGGAGAAGGACAAGGAAGAGCGCAATGCGCTGGAGGAACTGAATTGCGTTCATCATTGGCCTCGGCGTTTGGTCGGGTCGTCGGACGAAGGCGCGAGCGCCTTCGTCCAATTCGGAGGGCAGGGCGATTACATCGCTGTGCCGCCGCAGGTCTTGGTTTCAGTGTTGTAGTTGCCGCAGTTGATTGGAGCCGTCCAATCCGCTTCCAGCATCTTCGATTCCGGCAGGAAGTCGGTCCAGGCATCGCCGGGGACTTCTGCTTCGGTTTCCCACACGACGTCGAACTGGCCGTCGGCCTGGATTTCGCCGATCAGCACGGGCTTGGTGATGTGGTGGTTCGGCAGAACCTTGGCGATGCCACCGGTCAGGTTCGGGGTTTCGAGGCCGATGATGGCTTCGAGAACGGCGTCGGTGTCGGTGGTGCCGGCCTTCTCAACGGCCTGAACCCAGAGGTTGAAGCCGATGACGGTGGCTTCCATCGGGTCGTTGGTGACCTTCTCGGCATCGTTCATGAAGGTCTGCCAGGACGCGATGAAGGCTTCGTTTTCCGGGCTTTCGACTGACTGGAAATAGTTCCAGGCCGCGAGGTGACCGACCAGAGGAGTAGTGTCGAAGCCAGCGAGCTCTTCTTCACCGACCGAGAAGGCCACGACCGGGATGTCTTCGGCCACAATGCCCTGGTTGGCGAGTTCTTTGTAGAACGGCACGTTGGCGTCGCCGTTGATGGTCGAGACGACGGCTGTCTTCTTGCCGGTCGAGCCGAAGGTCTTGATGTCGGAGACGATGGTCTGCCAATCGGAATGACCGAAGGGCGTGTAGTTGATCATGATGTCTTCCGCGGCAACACCCTTGTCGATGAGGTACTGCTCAAGGATCTTGTTGGTGGTCTGCGGATAGACATAGTCGGTGCCGGCCAGGACCCAACGCTCGACGCCTTCTTCGTTCATCAGGTAGTCAACGGCCGGGATGGCCTGCTGATTGGGAGCGGCGCCGGTGTAGAACACGTTGCGCTGGGATTCTTCGCCCTCATACTGCACGGGGTAGAACAGGATCGAGTTGAGTTCCTCGAACACCGGCAGAACCGATTTGCGTGAGGAGGACGTCCAGCAGCCGAACACGGCGGCGACGCCGTTGACTTCGATCAGCTCGCGCGCCTTTTCGGCAAACAGCGGCCAGTCGGAGGCAGGGTCGACCACAACAGCCTCAAGCTGCTTGCCCAGGAGGCCGCCCTTCTTGTTCTGCTCCTCGATCAGGAACAGCATGGTGTCCTTGAGCGTGGTTTCGGAGATAGCCATCGTGCCCGACAGCGAGTGGAGGACGCCGACCTTGATGGTCTCGTCCTGAGCGAATGCCGGAACGGCAATTGCGCCCATAGTCATAGCCACGCCAAGCCCCAGACCCGCAATCATGCGGTTTACTACTGTCATGTTTTCCTCCGACAGATGTGTGTTTGCACCGCCCAGATGATTGCAAAGGACGTGCCAGCGTCTGTTGAAGTCACTTAAAGTGTTGATTCAACTTGAATATGCTCGGACCACAGGCCGGTGGGACGTCTTTCATTGCATACAAGACCAGGGGTGCCTGCCGGTTCTGTGAGCAGACATGTTTATCTCTGCTTAATGTTTAGGCAGTCAGCCCAAAGAGGTATATCCTGGCCACGAAACCCCGGCGGGTGGTGACCAGTCTGACGCATTGCGCTAAAGTGGTGGCACCGAAGAGATTCATCTTCGGCAGAGGTCGTTTGCACCGACTACCTCGGCCCTGCGCCTGCAAAGGCGTGGGGCTTTTTTGAGCAAACTAACCCCACAGCATCGGTTCAGTGGCCATGACAATGCTTGCGTTGCGCTGACATTGTCCGATCGAGCTAGCCTTTCGATCATAGATGACAAAGGCGGGAACCCTTGTCGGTGAGCGTCGTTAATGCAGCAAGCCCCGGTCGTCAGAAGATGGCGCCACCGGGGGTTGATTTGGTGCCCGTCCCTCCCGCGGCGCCAATCGATCGGTGGACTGCCGCAGAGGCTGACGCTCCTTTGTGGTGTCTCCGGTGGGGGCGCGAAACTCCGGTTTCGCGCCCTTTTTGTTTGTTGGATCATATCCACTGCATTTGAAGTTCAATCGGCTAGAATCCTGTCACCGACGGCAACCTGCCGTTCTTCATCGTAATGATGGTGATGAAACGGACTTGCGCCCCTCAATATTTAGTCTCCGCGCGACCAAACATGGTCGTATGAGGAGACGTAAAATGCGAAACAATCTAATTGTTGTAGTCGCCAGTGCTCTACTCGCTGGCACAGCTGTTCCAGTCCAGGCTGAGGGTTTGCTTGGTTCAATTGTAGGGAGGCAAGACGCACTCATTTCAATCAACGAGGGATCTGCCGGCGACAGCGGTTTGGTCAATCTCGGGCTGGGTGGTGGTGACGGTAACGTGGTCGATCTCGGCGTTGGCGGTGGCAGCGATCCGCTGGTGGGAGCAACGGTGGGAACCGGTGACGGTGTGTTCGGCGCTGACGTGAATGTCGGTGACGGACTTGCGACAGCGACGGCGAGTGTTGGTGGCAGCGATGGTCTGCTCGATGCCGATGTTGACCTGCTGAATGGTGGTGCCACGGTCGGTGTAAACGTGGGCGGACCAAGTCTGGTCGATGTGGACGTGGGCGTGTTGCCCGGAACGCCCGGAACGCCGGGTAACCCTGGCTCGCCCGGCAACCCTGGCGCACCGGGAGCGCCTGGAGCACCGGGCAACCCGGGAATGCCCGGTGGCCCGACCATCTCTGGTGTGCTCTTTGGTGGCAATGGCGGTGGTACCGTGCCGGTGTGTGATAGCGGTTCGGCCAACGACGTCGTTCGCCTGATCCAGAATACCAAGGCCAATGCCTCCTGGGTGCAGGCTTCCGGCGTCCAGGTGCAACGGGTCGATCTCTGCCCCGAGGTCAAGGTCTGGCTTGCAGCGCAACTCCAGGGATCGGCACTGGGCAACGCGCTGCGCTCGGCCGTGCAGTCGGATGCACTGCTCAGCGCTTCGCTGAGCCGCACCAGCTATGGCCCGGATCGCGTCTTTGCCATCAACAAGAGGGGCGCTCAGCTGATCGTCTACGTCTACTAGGCGAGATGGCACCCCGGTTGCGACCGGGTGCCGTTTCTCAGGCCAGCGCTGTTTCGGGCGAGATGAATTCGTAGCCCTGGACCTCGGCAACCGGTGCGCAAGTGACCTTGCCATTGCAGATATTGAGGCCGGCTCGCAGATGCGGGTCGGCCTTCAACGCCTCTTTCCAGCCGAGATTGGCCAGTCGGGTCACGTGGGGCAGGGTGGCATTGTTGAGGGCGTAGGTGGAGGTACGCGCCACGCCGCCGGGCATATTGGCGACGCAGTAATGCACGATTCCGTCGACGACATAGGTTGGTTCGGCGTGGGTGGTGGCGTGGGACGTCTCGAAGCAGCCGCCTTGGTCGATGGCGACATCGACGAGCACGGCGCCGGGCTTCATGGTTGCCAGCATAGCCCGGGTGACCAGCTTGGGAGCCGAGGCGCCGGGGATCAGTACGGCCCCAATGACCAGGTCGGCAGTGGCGACATGCTCGGCGATGGAGGCCTTGTTGGAATAGAGCACGCGGGCCTTGGCGCCGAAATGGCTGGCGAGGCGTTCGAGCGCATGCGGGTTGCGATCCAGGATGGTCACATCGGCCTGGAGGCCGACCGCGTTTTCGGCAGCATGGAAGCCCACGACGCCGCCGCCGAGGATGACCACCTTGCCGGGCTGGACGCCCGGTACGCCGCCGAGTAGCACGCCGCGGCCGCCATGGGCTTTTTCGAGGGCAGTGGCGCCGGCCTGGATGGCCATGCGGCCCGCAACCTGGCTCATGGGTTTGAGCAGCGGCAGGGCGCCGGAGGCATCGGTTACGGTCTCGTAGGCAATGCAGGTAGCGCCGGACGCGAGCAGGTCGCGGGTTTGGTCGGGATCGGGCGCCAGGTGGAGATAGGTGAAGAGCACCTGGTCGCGGCGGAGCATGTCGCGTTCGGCGGCTTGAGGCTCCTTGACCTTGACGATCATGTCAGCAGCATCGAAGACGACGCGGGCATCGTTGGCGATCTCGGCGCCGGCTTCGCGGTAGTCGTTATCGCTATCGCCGATACCGGATCCGGCCTGGGTCTCGACCATGACCCGGTGCCCCAGGGGGGTCAGCTCCGCCACGCTTTCCGGCGTGAGGCCGACCCGATATTCGTGATTTTTGATTTCTTTCGGTACGCCGATCAGCATGTTCCATCCTCCCCGATGCTTGCTGCACTCAGCAGATCGCGTTCGGCATCGAATGTGCTTGCAAAGCTTGTGTGAATTCGGATGAAATTCGAATGACGTTCAGCAAATCTGGGGGAATTCGCAATGGAGTTGCAGATCGACGCGGTGGATCGCAAACTGCTGCGGATATTGCAGGATGACAGCCGCAAGAGCGTGCAGGTTCTGGGCGATGCGGTCGGGCTCTCCGCCTCGGCCTGCCATCGGCGGCTGAAGGCGCTGGAGGAGCAGGGGCTGATCGAGGGATACCGCGCGGTGCTCAGTGCACGGCAGCTCGGCTATTCGATGCAGTTCTTTATCGAGGTTGGTTTGATCAGCCAGAGCGAAACGGCGCTCGAGGCGTTTGAGGCGGCGGTACGCGATATCCCTGAAGTGCTGGAATGCCACCTGATGGCCGGGCAATCGGACTATATTCTGCGGGTGGTCTGCCAGGATCACGAGGATTTCGAGCGGTTGCATCGACGGCTCAGCGCGCGGTTGCCGGGGGTCGCGCGCATTCACTCCAATATGAGTATTCGCACGGTGAAGGCCAGGACCGGGCTGCCTGTCTAGAGACCCGTGGTCAAATTGAGTCGATCGAGGACCGTGCGGTCGCCGGGTTCGACCATGCCGACAAGGAAGCGGGTGACGACGCGACGCGAGTCGGGGGGCAGGCTGGCGATGGCGGCCTCGATGCGGCTGGCCTGGCTGGTCGAGAGGGTGCCAAAGAACTGCTTGCCCTTGTCGGTGGCGAAAAGCAGGCGCTGGCGGCGGTCGGAGTGGCCAGTCTTCTGTTCGACATAGCCGTTGTCGATCAGCTGACGAAGGACGCGGGCGAGGCTCTGCTTGGTGATCTTGAGGATATCGAGCAAGTCGGCCACGGGCATGCCGGGCCGCAGATTGACGAAATACAGCACGCGGTGATGGGCACGGCCAAAGCCCTGGCGTTCGAGCAAAGCATCGGCATCGCCGGTGAAATCGCGATAGGCGAAAAAGAACAGGCCCATGATGTCGAGGGGCAGCGTTCCACCGCCAGGCGGCGGAGAATTTATGTCAGCTATGTTGACATTTTTTTGGGTTACTGCCATTGTCTTCCCATCAGGACGCCTTCACGTCTTATCCCCCAGCCTTTGTGGTTTGCCAAGGGCTTGGGCCTGGGGCATGATTGCGCCAAAACGGGCGACCGAAAACGGCGCCCTTCACGAAAGATGCGGGAGAGGATCATGGCAGGCGTGCCCATGGACCAGCGCGAAGGCTGGATCTGGTTTGATGGCGAATTCAAACCGTGGAAAGACGCGAAGATTCACGTGCTCACGCATGGGCTGCACTATGCCAGCTCGGTGTTCGAGGGCGAGCGCGCCTATGGCGGCGAGATATTCAAGTCGCGCGAGCATACCGAGCGGCTGATCCGTTCGGGCAAGACGCTGGACTTTACCATTCCGTGGTCGGTCGAGCAGATCGAGGAAGCAAAGCGCGAAGTGCTGGCCAAGAACGGCCTGGTCGATGCCTATGTGCGTCCCGTGGCCTGGCGCGGGTCGGAAGAGCTGAGCGTTCCGGCGCGCAACAACACCGTTCACCTGGCCATCGCTGCCTGGGTGTGGCCGAGCTATTTCTCGGTCGAGGAAAAGCTCAAGGGCATTCGCCTGGAGTGGAGCAAGTGGAAGCGCCCGTCGCCGGAGACGATTCCGTCCTCGGCCAAGGCTGCGGGCCTCTACATGATCTGCACGCTGAGCAAGGATGCGGCCATGGCCAATGGCTATGCCGACTCGATGATGCTGGACTATCGCGGCTATGTCGCGGAGGCCACCGGCGCCAATGCGTTCTTCATCAAGGGCAAGGACATCGTTACGCCCAAGCCCGATTGCTTCCTCAACGGCATCACAAGGCAGACGCTGATCGAACTGGCCAAGCGCAACGGCTTTACGGTGACCGAGCGTCACATGATGCCGGAAGAGCTGGCTGATTTCGACGAGTGTTTCCTGACGGGCACTGCAGCCGAAGTAACGCCGGTCAGTGAGATCGGCGAGTACAAGTTCAAGCCGGCAGAGGGCTGCAGGACGCTGATCGATGCTTATGCGGCGGAAGTACAGCCCAAGCGCGCCGCGGCGGAATGAGCGGAATCAGATTGTGAAGAAGCCGGGCCAAGTGCCCGGCTTTTTTTTGTTTTTTGGGAATGCCCGGTGCCACGCTCTCGTGGTTCGAGGCTCGTAGGAACTCGCACCTCACCATGAGGGCTACTCTAGTCGCGGAGTTTCAGTAGTCCTCATGGTGAGGTGCGCTTCTTCAGCGCCTCGAACCACGAGGGCGTGACGTTAGTCCCATCGTGCCCTGGCTTTATCGTCCCCGCTCGTCGCCTCAACCCAGCGCGTACCTCCTGGACCCGCTTCCTGTTTCCAGAATGGAGCATCGGTCTTGAGGTAGTCCATCAGGAACTCGGCGCCCTTGAACGCTGCTTCGCGGTGCGGAGAGAGGGTCATGACCTGGACGATGGGTTCGCCGGGTGCAAGCGTGCCATATCGGTGGATGACCGTGGCGGCGAGGAGGCTGAAGCGACTGGTGGCCTGATCGACGATGGCGGTGAGCTGGTTGATCGCCAACTCCGGATAGCATTCAAGCATTAACGCCGTGATCGGATCGTCCGGCTTTGAGCGGACTACGCCGGTGAAGGTCGCGGCGGCGCCGGCGCCCTGGCTGGCCTCGAGGAACGCGTTGAGTTCGGCGCCGGGGTCGAAGCGCTCGGTCTGGATGCGGACAGTCACGTCAGCCGCCGGTCATGGGCGGGAAGAGGGCGACCACGCCGGCCCCGACGATGGACGCCGAGTGCGGGACGAGTTTGGTGTCGACCGCGGCCTTGATGAGGGCGCGCTTTTCAACCGCGAGGGCGAAGGCTTCGTCTCGGGTCGCCAGCCAGTCGATCAGGTCGGCTACGGTGGCGACCTCGGATGGGGGCGAGACCTCCTCTTCGCCGCGATTGAGACGTTCGCGCAGCCAGGCGAAGTAGAGAATTTTCATGATGCATCGCCGGAGAGATGCGGCCAGCTGGCGCGCAGGTATTGGAAGCCGGTCCACATGGTCAGGATGGCTGCGAGCCAGAGCAGGATATCGCTGACAAGGCCGAAGCCGGGGACGATGCGCTCGAACAGGACGACGGCCAACGATACAAGCTGGATCGTGGTCTTCCATTTGGCCAGCCAGCTCACCGGCAGCACGATCTGCGTATTGCCGAGGAATTCGCGCAGGCCGGGGATGAAGAATTCGCGAAACAGGATGGCGCAGACCGGGATCATGTCCCATCCGGAAAAGCTGCCATCCCAGGCGAGGGCGGCGATGAGGATGCCGACCAGCAGCTTGTCGGCGATGGGATCGAGCATCCGGCCCAAGGGCGAATACTGGTTCCAGGCGCGGGCGAGATAGCCGTCAAGCCAGTCGGAAGCAGCGGCGATGACGTAGATGATCAGCGCAATGAGCCGCATAATGAGATCGCCATTCATCACCAGAGCGACGATGGGGACAATCGCGAGGATGCGCGCGATGGTGATGAGGTTGGGGACGAGCAGCAAAGGGTTCCTGGCCATGGGGAGACAGAACAGGAATATACGTCCCCGGGTCAAGCCCGGGGACAAGTTGTTCAGGCCACCTGCTGGTTGGTCGCTGCGCGGCGCTGGGTTACGGCGTCGGCCAGAGCTTCCAGTGCCACCACTGTCGTGTCCCAATCGATGCAGCCATCGGTGATGGACTGGCCATAGACCAGGTCCTTGCCCTCGACCAGATCCTGCCGGCCGGCGACGAGGTTGGATTCAACCATGACGCCGATGATGCGGCGATCGCCTGCTGCCATCTGGGCGCCGATATCGGCCAGAACCAGCGGCTGGTTTTCCGGGTTCTTGGACGAATTGGCGTGGCTGGCGTCGATCATGATCACCGGCGATAGGCCGGACTTTGTTGCAGCTGCCGCAGCGGCGTCGACACTTGACGCATCGAAGTTGGTGGTTTTGCCGCCGCGCAGGATGATGTGGCAGTCCTCGTTGCCCGTGGTGGCGGCGATAGCGGAGCGGCCATCCTTGGTGACGGCGAGGAAATGGTGCGGCTGGCTGGCCGAACTCACCGCGTCCAGCGCAATTTTGACGTTGCCGTCGGTGCCGTTCTTGAAGCCGACCGGGCAGGAGAGGCCCGAAGCCAGTTCGCGATGGATCTGGCTCTCGGTGGTGCGGGCGCCGATGGCGGCCCAGCTGACGAGGTCGGCAATGTATTGCGGCGTCGTCATGTCGAGGAATTCGCAGGCGGCGGGCAGGCCGAGATTGGCGATATCGAGCAGCAGGGCGCGAGCGGTGTGGAGGCCGGTGTCGATGTCGAAGCTGCCGTCGAGATTGGGGTCGTTGATCAGGCCCTTCCAGCCGACGGTGGTGCGGGGCTTTTCGAAGTAGACGCGCATGATGATTTCAAGGCGGTCGCCGAGCTGGTCGCGCAAGGCCACGAGGCGCTTGGCGTAGTCGATGGCGGCAGCGGGATCGTGGATGGAGCAGGGGCCGACGACGACGGCAAGGCGGTCATCGGTGCCAGCAAGGATGTTGTGGAAGTCGTGGCGGGCACTGATGACGGTCCTGGTGGCGGCGTCGGTGCGCGGATGCTGGCGCATGACCTCGATGGGGGTGGTCAGCGGTTTGATCTCAGTGATGCGGAGGTCGTCGGTGGATTTGAGCATTGGTCGGGCTTTCGAGAGTTGCTCGAAGCGGCCAACAAAAAAGCCGCCTCGGGGGGAGGGCGGCTGGCTTACGGTTTGGTCTTGGTCTTTAGGGGATCAGGACACGCGCGCGTTAGCCTCCGCCGGGAGCGGATAGCTAAAGTACCAAAACGAGAAGGTGGCGGCGGTGTTCATGGGCGCAATGTGTAGCGGAGGTTTATCTGGGTTGTCGAGTCCCGACTTTGGTCGAAGACGTCAGCCGCCGGCTCCCTGGTAGTTGCGCAGGCACCAGCGCCAGTGAGCCATGGCGATGAGGACGCAAAGTGGCCCCATGAGTAGGGCCGCCGGCGCCGCCCAGTCGCCGATCAGTGGCACCGGTTTGCCCAGGAGGGCTGCGACGGGGACATAGGCGAGGAAGGCCAGCGGTGCGACCGTGAGCATCAGCACCTGCAGGGGCAGGGGAAAGATGTTGAGCGGGTAGCGGGCCAGTTCCCAGAAGCCGAAGAAGATCTGGTAGAGGTGGTTCGACTTGACCCAGACCAGGGCAGTGGCGCCGATCATGGTCATGACGGCAGCCACGATCATGGCGGCGCTGGTCAGATAGGCCAGGAAGAGCAAGGCCAGCAGAGGCGTCCAGGTGACGTCGACCTGGGTGAGAGACCAGGCCATGAGCCCGATGGCCAGCACGATGTGGCCGGTATAGCCGATGTTGAGGCCGGAGAAGACGAGGTAGGTCCAGGGGCCGATCGGCTTGACGAGGATGGCGTCGAAGGTGCCCATGCGGACCTTGTCCTCGATTTCGCGGAACTGGACGAAACTGAGCGAGGCGCCGAGGGAATAGCCGAGCAGGTGGAAGGACAGCAGCAGCGCCATTTCCGGCCAGAGCCAGCCGCCGAGCGAGCCAAAGCGGGCGAGGATGAGCGAGATGGCGGTGTACATCGAGGCATAGGCCGCGAATTGTGAGAGCCAGCCGAGCACCATGGCGCCGGGATATTCGGCCTTGCTGCGGATGAAGGTCCGCACGAGAGCTGGGATGACGATGTGGAGGCGGGCCATGGTTCAGCCTCCCTGCACGATGAGACGGTGGCGGGCCTTGGCCCAGAGCCAGACGAGGGCCAGTATCAGCACAGCGAGCCAGACGAGGCCGATGGCGAAGTAGAGCAGGGTCTCTGACGTGCCCAGTTTTCCGACATAGACAGCGGCCGGATAGTAGGAGACCCAGGCGAAGGGCAGGTGGCCGGCAATGGCGGCGAGCCAGCCGGGAAAGAACCAGAGCGGCACGAGGCCGCCCGACAGCAGCGTCATGATGGAATTGAAGAACCAGTCGAGCGACTGCGTCGTCATCAGCCAGAATGCTGCCAGACCCAGGAGGGTGGTGAGCAGGAACAGGATCATGAAGGACAGCGCCCAGAATGGCAGGAAGGCCAGGGCGTGGAACAGGCTGGCCGGAGGGGCAAGGCCGATGGTGATGGCGACGATGATGGCCACCGGCAGGGTGACAGTGAGCAGATCGAAGAAGAAGTTGCCGAAGTGGTTGGCCAGCAGATAGCCCGGATAGTGCAGGGGCTTGAGCAGGTAGACGGCGACGTCGCCGGATTTTATGGCCACGCCAACGTCGTTGAGTAGGCGATGGTAGTCCCAGTACAGCACCGGCCCGGCGAGGAGGGCGTAGGTGACCATTTGGGGCAGGCTGACGCCGTCGATGGTGACTGAGCCTGCCGTCGTGAAGACGGAGACCCAGATGGCGATGCGCGCAAACATGAAGACGAGTTCGCCGAAGACGCCGGACCACACCTGATTGCGATAGGCGAGGCGGGACTGGAAGGCGGTGGCGGTGAAGGCGGGGTAGGACAGGGCCTTCATGCCGGGGACCCCGCGAGCCGGGGCTTGTTCTGGTAGAAGGTGCGGATCACCTCCTCGATGTCAGGTTCCTCGAGCTTGACGTCCTTTAAGTTGTGGCCGCGACCGACTTCGTTGAGGACGTCGATCAGCGAGATCGACTCGTCTTCGAGCAGGAAATGCTTGGCGGCCCCCTCGTCGGCCGACAGGGTGGCAGTGGTCAGGGCGATGGGGCCGGGGTCGGTGGCAAATTCCAGCGTCAGGCGGCGGCGTGAGCCGAGGGTGGCGCGCAGGTGGCGCAGCTCGCCGTCGAACAGCAGCTTGCCATCGTCCACCATGATCAGTCGCGGGCAAATCTGCTCGATATCGACCAGGTCGTGGGTGGTGAGGATGATGGTGGTGCCGCGCTCGCAGTTGACCTCGGAGAGGAATTTTCGAACGGCATCCTTGGCGACCACGTCGAGGCCGATCGTCGGTTCGTCGAGGAACAGAATCTTGGGGTCGTGCAGCAGGGCCATGGCGATCTCGGCGCGCATGCGCTGGCCCAGGCTGAGCTGGCGCACCGGGCGGTCGAGATAGCTGTCCATGGCGAGCATCTTGGTCAGATAGGCCAGGTTGTCGGCGAAGCGGGCTTCGGGAATGTCGTAGATGTGGCGGTTGAGCGCGAAGCTGTCGCGCGCCGGCAGATCCCACCAGAGCTGGCTGCGCTGGCCGAAGACGACCCCGATCTCGGCGGCGTTGACCATGCGCTGGCTATGCGGCTCACGGTCGAGCACGCTGAGGCGGCCGGCGGAGGGCGTGAGGATGCCGGTCATCATCTTGATCATGGTCGACTTGCCGGCGCCGTTGGGGCCGAGATAGCCGACGGCCTCACCCGCCGCGATGGTGAAGCTTACATCGGCCACGGCGCGAACTTCGGTATATTCGCGGCTGAACAGGCCCTTGATCGCGCCGCCAAAGCCGGCAAAGCGCTTGGACTGGCGGAACGTCTTGCTGACGCCGCTGGCGGTGATGATGGCTGACATGGCGGTTTTCCCTGCGGGCGAGGACGCTAGCCGATTCTCGGGATGCGTGAAGGATTTATGACGAGCGGAAGCGCCGCCTGTGATGCGGTTGTCGTGTCGTCCGGGTCCGCTCAGCGTTGAGCGATGGTGGCGAGGCGCTTGCCTCGAACGGTAGAGTGGAAAGTGAGACAGACGCCTCGCCACCACGCCGGGATTTTTCGCACACGCATCGAGCAGCCAACCCTCATTCGGGCGTTGGGATCGACAATGTGGGCAAGGCATACGCCCAGCAAACCCCACATGGCCGTCCGGCTGGTGGTCAGCATCCATGCGGGAGCCTGGCGACCCAAACTCCCCGGCACTCCCCACGCAGATCACTCGTCATGACCGGGCTCTGTCGTGGGCAACGGGGAGAGGATACGAGCAATTTTGCGGGCGGGGATAAGATGGATAGCCTCGCGAAGTGGCAGTCGACTCCCTCCCCCTTGCGGGTGGGTTAGGGTGGGTTGGGTTGGCCCGGATATATCGGGGCACTCGTCCCCCACCCCAGCTGCGCTACGGCCCTTCGGGCCTAGCTTCGCTACCCTCCCCGCAAGGGGGGAGGGAGGATCCGCTGGTTGGACTGCCCGCTACAGCCAGCCGCTCTTGCGCAGGCGGTAGTAGAGGGTGCCGCAGATGGCCGTCACTGCCGCCAGCACGAAGAGGTAGCCGTATTGCCATTTGAGCTCGGGCATGAATTCGAAGTTCATGCCATAGATGCCGGCGACGGCGGTCGGGACGGCGAGGATGGCGGCCCAGGCGGCGAGGCGGCGGGTGATGTGGGTCTGCTGCACCTGGCCGGCCATCATCGAGGCCTCGAAGGCAAAGGCGAGGACTTCACGCAGGGCGTCGATTTCGTCCTGAACGCGATGGATATGGTCGGTGACGTCGCGGAACAGGGGCTGCATCGAGGCTTCGATGGGACGGACTTCGACGCGCTGCACGCGGCGGCAGACATCGACCAGCGCCGAGGCTGCATTGCGCAGGCGGAGCAGGTCGCGGCGGAGCATGTAGAGGCGCTGGACCTCCGATTGCTGCAACTCGCCGAAGACCTTGTCCTCGATGGCTTCGACCTCGGTATTCATGGTTTCGAGGACGGGCATGTAGTTGTCGACGATGAAATCGAGCAGGGCGTAGAGGATGTAATCCTCGCCATGGGACAGGACGGTCGGGCAGGACTCGGCGCGCTGGCGGACGGGGGCGTAGGAGGTCGACGCGCCGTGACGGACCGAGACGATGTAGCCCCGGCCGACGAAGATGTGGGTCTCGCCGAAGCTGATCCGACCATCAAGCATGTGGGCGGTGCGGGCGACGATGAAGACGCAGTCGCCATATTGCTCGAGCTTGGGCCGCTGGTGGGGCTGGGCGGCGTCCTCGATGGCGAGGTCATGGAGGCCGAATTCGCGCTGCACGCGGGCGAGAAGCTCGGTGCTGGGTTCGAGGAGGCCGATCCAGACGACATGGCCGGGGCGCTTTCGCCATTCGCCGGCGCCGTCAATGCCGATATCGGCGAGGCGGGTGCCACCGGCATAGACGCTGGCGGCGACGACGCCGGGTTCGAGCGCGGGCTTTTCTTCGACTGGAAC
Organism: Devosia sp. SL43; assembly: GCF_021729885.1. Taxonomy (NCBI): domain Bacteria; kingdom Pseudomonadati; phylum Pseudomonadota; class Alphaproteobacteria; order Hyphomicrobiales; family Devosiaceae; genus Devosia; species Devosia sp. SL43. Next base: position 1,267,465 of record NZ_CP063401.1, on the reverse strand, counting down.
GGCGTGCAGCATGATGGGCCTCCTACACGAGGGGGAATGCTACGCCTGTTGGGTTAAGCAAGAAAGAGTGGGATGGCGCTCTGTTCAACCACCGGGTCATTCCGGCGAAGGCCGGAATCCATGTCCGTGGTTCGCCGCGACATCCAGTGCAGGGATGGGCCAACGCATGGATCCCGGCCTTCGCCGGGATGACATCGGACATGCGGTGAAGCCGTCTGCCTCAATCCACCCTGTTGAAGTGATCGTAGATCAGTTGTGCCATGGCGCTGGAGATGGTGGGGACCGATTGCAGGTCGGTGAGGCTGGCGCGGCCGACGGCCTTGGCGGAGCCGAAGTGGTTGAGGAGGGCGCGTTTGCGGGTTGGGCCGATGCCTTCGATTTCGTCGAGCGGATTGCGGATTTCGGCCTTGTTGCGCTTGGCGCGGTGGGTGCCGATGGCGAAGCGGTGGGCTTCGTCGCGCAGGCGCTGGACGTAGTAGAGTACCGGATCGCGGTGGGGGAGCATGAAGGCGTCCTTGCCCTCCATGAAGAATTTCTCGCGGCCGGCGTCGCGCTCCTCGCCCTTGGCGATGCCGATGAAGGTGACTTCCTTGGGCAGGTTCAGCTCGGCGATGACTTCGCGGACGGCGTTGAGCTGGCCGGCGCCGCCATCGATGAAGACGACATCGGGCCAATCGGGCATGCCGGTATTCTCGTCTTCGGCGTCGTTGTCGCTCTCGTTGGCAAGGCGGGTGAAGCGGCGGGTCAGCACTTCGCGCATCATGCCGAAATCGTCACCGGGGGTGATGGTCGTCGATTTAATGTTGAAGGTTCGGTAGAACTTCTTGGCGAAGCCTTCCTCGCCGGCCACGACCATGGCGCCCACGGCATTGGTGCCCGAGATGTGCGAGTTATCGTAGGTCTCGATGCGACGCGGTACGTCTTCGAGGCCGAAGGTTTCGGCGACGCCTTCGAGCAGGCTGCGATTGGTGGCGCCTTCGGCAAGCTGACGGCCAAGCGCTTCGCGGGCATTGTTGAGGGCGTGGTTGACCAGGTCGCGTTTTTCGCCGCGCTTGGGCTGCTCGATATAGACGCGGCGGCCGGCGCGGGTGGTGAGGGCTTCCTCCATGACCTCGGGCTCGGCTAGGTCGTGGCTGATGAGAACGAGGCGGGCCGGGGTGCGGTTTTCGTAGAACTGGCCGATGAAGGCTTCGAGCACTTCGGCATCGCTGAGGCTGGCATCGGCCCGCGGGCGATAGGGGTAATTGCCCCAGTTCTGGAAGGCGCGGAAGAAGAAGACCTGCACGCAGAACTGGCCGCCTTCGTGGTGGATGGCGAAGACGTCGGCTTCTTCCACGGCCTTGGCGGTGGCGTCGCCCTGCGACTGGACGAGGGCGAGGGCGGAGAGGCGATCGCGGAGCAAAGCGGCGCGTTCGAAATCGAGCTGTTCGGCGGCCTGGTTCATGTCCGCTTGCAGGTGGCTGCGCACGGCGCTGGACTTGCCTGACAGGAATTGGCGTGCGTCTTCGACGAGCTCGGCATAGCCTTCGAGGCTGATCTCGCGGGTGCAGGGGGCGGCGCAGCGCTTGATCTGGTGCTGCAGACAGGGGCGGGTGCGGGCGGCGTAGAAGCTGTCCGAACAGTTGCGCAGCAGGAAGGCCTTTTGCAGGCTGGCAATGGTGCGGCCGACGGCAGTTGCCGAGGCGAAGGGACCGAAATAGTGGCCCTGACGGCGGCGGGTGCCGCGATGCTTAGTGAGCTCGGGCGCCTCGTGATCGGTGGCGATCAGGATATAGGGGAAGCTCTTGTCGTCGCGCAGCAGCACGTTGAAGCGGGGCTTGAGCCGCTTGATCATGTTGGCTTCGAGCAGCAAAGCTTCGGACTCGGTTTCGGTGCGCACGAATTCCATGCTGACCGTCGCGGCGATCATGCGCTGCAGGCGAACTTCGAGGCCGTCGGGGCGGGTATAGTTGGTGACGCGCGCCTTGAGGTTGCGCGCCTTGCCCACATACATGACCTCGCCCTCGGCATCGAGCATGCGGTAGACGCCCGGCGCCGATGGCAGGGTGCGGACGAAGGCGCGGATGACTTCGTGGCCGCTTTTTTGCGGAGGCGTGGTGCTCTCGTCGGTCATGATCGTGGTGTCGGTGCGCGGCGCGCCGGATATTCGAGGTGTTGCCCGCCATCAAGGGCCAGCATCTGGCCGGTCATCGATGCGGTGCGCAGCAGGGTGATGACGCCGTCAGCGATGGCTTCTGGGCCGGCATGCTTTTGCAGCGGCAGGGCTTTGACATGCGCATCGAATGTCGCCTGATCCTGGCGGGAATGGGGCAATACGGGGCCGGGGCCAATGGCGTTGACGCGAATGTACGGGGCGAGCGACTGCGCCAGGGTGCGGGTGGCGGTCCACAGCACGGATTTGCTGAGGGTGTAGCTGAAGTAGGCGGGCGACGGATGCAGCACGCGTTCGTCGATGATGTTGACGATATTGCCGTCGGCGCCGTCGGGGAGTTGGGCGGCGAAGTCGCGGGAGAGGAAGATCGGTGCCTCGGCGTGGATGGCGAAATGCTGGTCCCAGAGGGCCTCGTCGACATCGGTGGCGCTGTCGGGATCGAAGAGCGATGCGTTGTTGACGAGGACCGTCAGCGGGCCAAAGGGCTTTGTGGCCTTGGCGATGAGGGTAGCGCGCTGGGCGCGTTTGGTGAGGTCGGCTTTGACGATGGCAGCCTTGCCGCCCGTCCGCACGATGTCATCGCGGACCTCACGGGCGCCCTCGGCGTCGGAGCGGTAGTGGATGACCACGGCATGGCCGCTGCGGGCCAGGGCGCGGGCGATGGCTGCGCCGATGCGGTCGCCCGCGCCGGTGACGAGCGCGACGGGCAGGGCAGGTGATTGGGCGGGTTGATTCGTCATGCTGCTGATAGGGACATATTGGGCGGACCATAGGCGGTTTTGGTGACGTTCTTCAATGTCGCGTGGCGGCGCAAGTCTGGTGCTTATCGCCTGTTTGCGCCCTGGCTGCTGACAGGTTCGGGCAGCAGCGCTGTCCTTTTGTTGCACAAAATTTGGGCGTAGTCTCAGGCGGTTAGGGCAAGGCAGCGGAGGGCTGCCAAACTTTGGAGGGGACTAAAATGGAAGTAATCTTACCAATTCTCGTGCAACTGATCGGTGGCGGCGTTGGCGGCAACGTCATCGCGCAGATCGTCAAATCGCTCAACCTCGGACCGGCCGGCAATACGATCGTGGGCGCGATCGGTGGCGTGGCCGGAACCTGGCTGGCCAGCATGATCCCGGGGCTCAACGCGCTGGTCGCCGGAACGGCCGGCGCGGCGGGTGCTGCTGGGGGCATCGATATCGGAGCGCTTGCCGGGCAGGGCGCCACGGGCCTGGTCAGCGGTGGCATTCTCACGGCGATTGCGGGCCTGATCAAGTCGACCATGGCCAAGGCCTGACGTTTGCGATAGCGCTCTGGCGTCCCGGATTTTGGCCGGGGCGCCTTCATCCCTTTCTGTCGTAGATCCATGTCCATTTCAGCTGCCGATCACCGGACCGACAATGTCGGCCGGGCCATTTTTCTGACGCTCATCACCATCGGTGTTTTCGGCGTGCAGGACGCGATGTCCAAGACGCTGATGCAGACTTATTCGCCGTTCCAGATCACCATGATGCGCTATTGGGGCTTTGCCATATTTGCGCTGGTGCTGGTGATGCGGCAGGCGCCGTTGCGGCAGGCTCTGTCGTCCAAGGTCCCGCTGCTGCAGGTGATCCGGGGTTCGCTGCTGATCATCGAAATCTGGTGCTTTGCGCGTGCACTGCAAACGGTGCCGCTGGGCGAATTGCAGGCGATATCGCTGGTCTATCCGCTGCTGGTGACGCTGTTCGCCATTCCTATCTTGGGTGAGAAGGTCGGAGTGTTCCGGTTCGTCGCCGTGGCGGTTGGGTTTGCCGGCGCGCTGATCATCGTGCGGCCCGGTGGGCTTCCTCTCGACTGGGGCGTCTTCTTTGCCATCCTGTCGTCGACGCTCTATTCGATCTACATCGTCATCACCCGCAAGGTGAGCCAGTATGACAGTGCCACTACGAGCATGGCCTATAACGGGTTGATGGGGCTGCTGCTGTCGAGCGCGGTTGGGGTGTTCTTCTGGCAGAACATGGCGTGGGGCGATGTGCTGATCCTGTGCGCGATCGTGGTCACGACGTGTCTTGGGCATGGGCTGATGGTCTTTGCTCTGTCGATGGCACCGGCGAGCACGGTGCAGCCGTTCAACTACTTCTCGCTGCCATGGGCGATCGTGCTGAGCGCCGTCATTTTCCACGAGTGGATCGATCCGATCTCGCTGGTGGGGGCGGGCGTGATCGTGGCGGCGGGGCTGGTGGTGATGGCGCGCGAGCGGATGCGCAAGGTCGAGATCAAGGATGATCCGCTATTGCCAGGGCGGGAATGATCAGGCGCTGAAGAAGCGACTGACCCACACACTGCCGCCAGCCGTGACGGCAGTGAGGACAGTGCCCCAGGCCATGTCGACAATGGCGACGGTCGGGGTGAAGCCCTTTACGGTGGAGAGATTAGTCAGGTCGTAGGTGCCGTATGCGACGAAGCCGAGGACGGCGCCCATCAGCAAGGCCTTGACGATGTCGCCCTCGGCTGGCGCCGACACCAGCACGACCACGCCGACGAGATAGGCGAGATAGAACAGGCCGGCCACCGCCAGATTGGGACTGGGCAGCAGCAGTCCGCCCAATTCCTTCTGGTATAGGCGGCCGACCATTGTGCTCAGCCAGATGAAGTCGAGCGGGAAGAAGATGAGCGCAGCAGCACCATAAAGGATAAGGTATTTCATGGTGCACGACTCCTCGGCGGGTTGCTTTCACGTCATGGAACCCGCAATGCGCGCTGCCCTGCAGACTGGGTCCTCATATCCTATACGTAGGATTGGGCGATCCAGTTTTCGGTCAACGCACTTTTCGGCGTGTTCCGGCGTGAAATTCAACCCGCCGTCGGTGGCTAGAGAACCACCTTGGCATTTTCGCCGATCTTCGGGGAGCGGCCGGTGACGGCTGCGGCAAGCATCGAGATGGTTGTCACAATACGGCCAGGGCTGTCCCACAGCTCGGCATCGTGCGGCGTGACCTTGATGACGCGGATGGCCGGATCTTCCGGGCTGTCCCACCAGGCCTTGGCGAAGGGGTTCCACAGTTCCTTGATCTTGGTGCGGTCGTTCAGGACGGCTGCCTTGCCTGAAAGCGCGACATACTTGCTGTGCTTGTGGTCGGCGAAGCTGACGCTGACATGCGGGAATTCGGAGACCTGATCATCCTTCTCGCCGTTGATGTCGGTCAGGAAGTAGATCGCGCCTTCATCCTTCTCGACCGTGGCGGCGAGTGGGCGGGCGCGCTGTTCCTTGCCGTCCCAGGTGACGAACATGGCAATGCCGATGCGCTTGGCCAGTTCCCAGACGCGGTCGACGTGATCGTCATGTTCCTTGCCGGTCATGCTGGAATCGCGGGACTGGCGGTTGGCCGGTGCCGTGGCGCGCTTGGCGGATTTGGTGGCCGGCTTGGCAGACTTTGCTGCCGGCTTGCTGGCGGTCTTGGCCTTGAGGGTGGCCGCAGCGCCGCTATTGGTGGCCGATTTGCTGGCGGCACTCTTGGCCGCTGGTTTGGCAGCTGCCGACTTTGTGGCGGCGCGGGCGGGCTTCTTGTCTTCGGTGGTGGTGGCGGTAGCCATGGCAGGTCCCTTCAACTGTATTGGTTGGTGGACATAACGAGCCAGGCCCGTAGCGGTTGCGTGGTCTTGAAGTTGCCGGTGGCGAAGGGCATGTGAGGATGGATTGATGGGAGAGGCGCGATGATCTGGTTGATCGAGATTGCACTGGTGCTGCTGCTGGTCGGCGGGAGTTGGACCTTGCTGTCGCGCGGCAAGCGGACGGATCAGCGCGAGTCGCTGACCATGCGGCGGGTCGATGCCTATATCGAGACGATACGGCGCGAGCGAACCAACAAGGATCTCGTGGCGATGAGCGACACCGAGTTGCGCGACCTGCTGCATTCGGGCGCGCGCAACCTGCGGGTAGCATCGGAGCGCAAGGGCTGGACTTTGCTGGGTGCGGCTGCGGTGACGCTATTCTCGGCGATCGGGGCAGCCAGCCAGGATGGGCTGCGGGGCTTCGCGATCGCCATGGTTATCGGCGCCATCGTCACCTATGGGCTCAACGAGTTCATGAGCCGGCGCATGCGGGAGCCGCTGGAGCAGCGCGGCATCGATATCGACCGCCTGAAGGTCGAATAGAGAACGCCGCCCCGGGGGGCGGCGTACCGATTTTGTTGGATTGGCTTAGTTGCCGACGCAGAAGTAGCCGTTGGGGCCGTTGAAGCAGACGCTGCCACCGTTATTAGGATAGGACGGGTAGGTCGGCCACGGGTTCGGGTTCCAGTGTGGTGGGCGCGGCGGACGCGGGTTCCAGTGCGGCGGGTGTGGCGGATAGGGGCGATCCCAATCGTCGTCATCGTCCCAATCGTTGCCGCCGCGTGCCAGGTAGTTGGCTGAGACCCAGCCATCAGGGCCGCGCTTTTCGACATAGCACCAGCTGCCCTGGCACTGCAGCACATCGACCTGCTCGCCACGCCGAAGCACGTCGACCTTGGCATAATAGGTGCCGGGACCGGACCGTACATTGACGTTGCCAGTGGCGACCGCGGGGGCGGCGAATGCCGCAGCCGTTGTCGCCAGAAGCGCCACTGCCGCGAAGCCGCCAGCAATGAGTTTCTTGCTCAGAGCCATTTGCTTTTCTCCTGTTCTGCAAGGCACTAAATGCCTGAGCGCCAAGAAAACACCTTCGCGAATGAACCGAAGCTGAATGGATTGGGCAGACGCCTGGCGCCGCAATCGGCCTAGAGGCTGAGGAGTTGCACGAAGCGCTTGAGGCGGTCGCCCAGCTTCTTGCGCTGCTTGGGCTTGAGCTCGCCCATCAGCGCCTCTTCAAGCTGGCTCCAATGGTCGGCCAGGCCATCGCGAATGCGCACGCCACGCTGGGTGAGGGCAATTCCGGGCGCCAATTCTGGGCCCACCGCCTGGCGGGTCACAAGTCCGCGATCGAGCAGGCGGGAGAGCCGGGTGGTCAACGCGACCTCGGTCAGTCCCAGCTCGGCGGCCAGTTCGACCTCGGTGGTGCCGGCGCGGCCCAGCTCGAACAGGATGGCGTCGTCACCGGGCTCAAGGCCGCGTTCGGATAGCGGCAGCAACAGCGCGCGGTGGGCGAGCTGCCCGGCTTCGATCAGCCGGTAGAGCGTGGAGCGGGACGAGGGTTTGGACATGGGCGGGAAAATAGTCCGAACTCCTTGGGCACGTCGATTGTGGTTCCAGTCTATCGTTAATCGTGGAACGACCAAGGCCCGTTATTGTTCACTGAGAGCAGATGAGTTATGCGTCCATTGCGATGATCTCATGAACGGACGCCCATGACACAGGACCTGGCCCGCATCCGCGCATTCGTTCAGGTCTTTGATTCCGGCGGCTTTTCGTCGGCGGCGCGCCAGCATGGACGCTCCAAGGCGCTGCTCAGCAAATATGTCACTGACCTCGAGGACTATCTGGGCGTGCGGCTGATGAACCGGACCACGCGCAAGCTCAGTCTGACCGAGGCCGGCGAGGCGTATTATCGCGAGGCCAGTGCGCTGCTGCAGCAGCTCGACGATCTCGATGCCACCATCACCGACCAGACGGCGGAGCCGCGCGGGCTGCTGCGGGTGTCGGCGCCACGCAATTTTGGCGAGGATACGCTGGCGCCGGCAATTTACGAATATCTGCGCAAGCATCCGAAGGTAACGCTCGATCTGCGGCTGGAGGATCGCTATGTCGACCTAGTCGATGAGGGGATCGACGTTGCCTTGCGCATTTCGACGCTGGCGGATTCCTCGCTGATCGCGCGCAAGATCGCCGACATGCATGTGGTGGTGGGGGCATCACCGGCGTTGCTGAAGGAGCACGGCACGCCCAAGCATCCGGAAGACCTGCGCCACCTGCCATGTATCGTCGACGTGAACCTGCAGGGGCAATCGAACTGGCGCTTCATCGAGGATGGCAAGACCATCTCGGTGCCGGTCAACGGACCGCTGCGCGTGAATTCGCCTCTGGCGGCGCGCGAGGCCGCCGTGATGGGCCTCGGATTTGTCGTATTGCCGTCCTACCTCGCCGATCCTGTGGTGGCCAAAGGTGAGCTCGTGCCGGTGCTGACGGATTTCCTGCCGACGGGACAGACGCTGCAGGCGGTCTATCCGCATCGGCGACATCTGGCCGGCAAGGTGCGGGCGCTGATCGACCATCTGGTCAAGTGGTTCCAGATCCATCCCATCAGCTAGGGGCAGGAATTGACGTTTCGCGTTCTCAGACGCCGGCTTGCTGGCGCGGTCGTTGGGCTGCTCGCATTCACCCTTCCGGCCATCGCGCATCCGCACATTTTTATCGATGCCAAGGTGACGGTCGTCTTCAACGATGCCGGCGATGTCATCGGGCTCAAGAACGAGTGGACCTTCGACCAGGCTTTCTCCGTCTGGATGGTGCAGGGGCTCGATACCAACGGCGACCGCGAGACGAGCTCGGAGGAACTGCAGCCGTTCGCCGACGACAACATGAACGGCCTCAGCGAATACGGCTTCTATACATTCGCCGGATCGGGCGATGACCTGATGCAGTTTACACCGGTTGGCGACCAGAAAATGGTCTATTCGGGTGAGCGCGTGACGCTGTCCTACTCTCTCAAGGCCAGCGCACCGCGACCGGTGGGGACGTCGTTCGAGCTGGGAATCTACGACCCGGAATATTACGTCGCGATCACGTTTGCCGATGCCTCGGACGTGGTGCTGGAGAATGCGCCGCCGGCCTGTGGCGTTACGCTTGAGCCGCCCAAGGAGATGAGTGACGAGCTGCAGACCCGGCTCTACTCGCTTGGGCCGGATGTCACCGAACTGCCGCCCGACCTGGCGGCGGCGATGCGCGGGACGCAGGGAATGATCGTTGTCAGGTGTGACGGCAGCGTTCCGGCGGCACCACATGTGGATGCGACCAACGCGCTCGACGCGGTCAACCAGGTGGCCCAGGCATCGCCGGGCCTGCCGTTCGGTGGCCCGCCGCCGGAGCCGGGGCTGAACCTGCCCCGTACAGGGTTCTTTGGCTGGTTGCAGACGCAGCAGCGGGAATTCTACGGGTCGATGAATGCGGCGCTCGGTTCGCTGAGGCAGGACTGGACGGCGTTCTGGCTGCTGGGCGGGCTGAGCTTTCTCTATGGCGTGTTTCATGCCGCCGGGCCTGGGCACGGCAAGGTGGTGATCTCGTCCTATGTGCTGGCCAACGAAACGCAGTTGCGGCGCGGGGTGACGCTCAGCGTGCTGTCGGCACTGCTGCAATCGGTGGTGGCGGTGGTGTTCGTGCTGATTGCGGCTGTGCTTCTGGGCATGACCAGTGTCGCCATGGGCGATGCGGCGAACTGGATCGGCATTGCGTCCTACGCGATGGTGGCGCTGCTGGGCCTGTGGCTGATTGCCCGCAAGATCTTTGGCTGGGGCCATTCGCACCATCATGACGACATGGCGCAGAAGGCGCGCGGGCACTTGCATGACGATCATGATCATCACGGGCACGATCATGCGCATGACCATCACGCCCATCACGATCACGCGCATCATGACCATGCGGGTCACGATCACAGCGATCACGTGCATATCGTGACGCCGGAGGCGACCAGCGGCAGCCTGCGCGAGCAGTTGAGCGTGGTGCTGGCTGTGGGACTGCGACCGTGTTCGGGAGCGCTGGTGGTGCTGGTGTTCGCGCTATCGCAGGGGCTGTTGCCGGCCGGTATCGCGGCTGTCTTCCTGATGGGGGCCGGGACGGCGATCACTGTGGCGACCCTGGCGACTTTGGCCGTTACAGCCAAGGGTCTGGCGCGGCGGATCGGGGGGGTGGACAATCCGGTGACGGGTGCAATCGTCTGGTGGGTGGAACTGCTGGGGGCCGTCGCGGTGCTGGTGTTCGGTGTACTGCTGGTGATCGCAAGCCTCTAGAGTCGAGGGGGTGGAGCGCGACCCATCGCCGCCTTGCGGATGGCGGGGGAGCGGTTATGGTGCGCCCAGCCTAGAACCCTTCCAAACTGGCGCCCATGTCCGAATTCCTGCCGCCCGATCATCCCGCCATCAAGCCTCAGAAAATCGGCGTGGTGCTGCTCAACCTGGGTACGCCCGACGCCACCGATTACTGGAGCGTGCGGCGTTACCTGAAGGAGTTCCTCAGCGACCCGCGCGTCATCGAGACGCCCAAGTGGCTGTGGTGGCCGCTGCTCAATCTGGTGATCCTGTCGGTGCGGCCGCAGAAGAGCGGCCATGCCTATGCGCAGATCTGGGACAAGGAACACAATGCCAGCCCGCTGCTGGTGATCACCCGCAAGCAGACCGAGGCGCTGGCGCAAAGACTGGCTGGCCACGACAATGTCGTGGTTGATTTTGCCATGCGCTATGGCAATCCGTCGACGCAGAGCGTGCTGGAGCGCATGCAGGCCGAGGGCTGCACCAAGATTCTCCTGGTGCCGCTCTATCCGCAGAATTCGGCAACGACCACGGCGACCGCCAATGACAAGGCGTTCGACGTGCTCAAGACCATGCGCCGGCAGCCGGCGGTGCGGACGATGCCGGCCTATTTCGAAGATCCCAAATATATCGAGACGCTGGGCAACTCGATCCGCGACGGTGTGGCTGCTCTGGATTTTGAGCCCGATGTGGTGATCACCAGCTATCACGGGATGCCGGTGACCTACCTGCAGCGCGGCGATGTCTATCACTGCCAGTGCTACAAGACGACGCGACTGGTGCGCGAGTATCTGGGGTGGCCCAAGGAAAAGCTGATGGTGACCTTCCAGTCGCGCTTCGGGCCGACCAAGTGGCTGGAGCCCTATACCGACAAGACGCTGGAAGCGCTGCCGGGCAGGGGTATCAAGAAGGTCGCCATCCTGGCGCCGGCGTTTTCCGCGGATTGCATCGAGACGCTGGAAGAGATCGCCATGGGCGGCAAGGAAACCTTCATGGAAGCGGGGGGCGAGAAGTTCGCCTATATTCCGTGCCTGAACGACAGCCCCAGTGGGATGGACATGATCGAGGACATGGTAAGGCGGGAGCTGCAGGGCTGGCTCTGACCGGTCGCAATTCAGCTGATGCTGGTCTGCAAATGCCGGTTTTCTGCGCTTCCTGATCTCACGTACTGGAGTACGCTCCGCTCCGGTTCTCGATAACCAGCATTTTCGACTCAGCCTGAGCTGAATATCGACCGGTCAGCGTGCCCGCCTTACGCCAACAAAACTCTCTCGCGGATCAGCTTGGCCTGCCGTCGATGATGGCCTGGACTTCGCGTTCAACCGTGTCGAGCAGGCGGTTCATGGCGTCGACGCCTCTTTCCACATCGGCGGCGAGGATGGCATCGGCCAGGTCGCGGTGGATGGGGAAGGAGTCGAGGCCGAAATTGTCGGCCGCGAATGGCGAAGAGCCTCCGCGTTCGAGGGCGTGGTCGAGGTTCATCAGCAACTGGCCGTACATGGGGTTGCCGGTGGCATCGTAGATGGCGCCGTGGAAGGCGTGGTCGGCCTTACGCCAGGGGCGGCCGGCGTTCACTTCGATCAACAGCAGGTCGCAGAGGTTGGAAATCTGTTGGCGCTGGCTGGCGGTCGCTTTCACCGTGGCTTTGCGCACGACGTCGTTTTCGAGCGTGCGGCGGATTTCCATGAGGCGGAGCAGGGCCTCGCCTTCAAGACGGACCATTGTCGGTACGAGGCCGCGCGAGGTCTGGACGCGGGCGGAGAGGTAGGTGCCGTCGCCGCGGCGACGGCGGATGATGCCCAGGCCCTCCCAGCGGTTGAGCGCTTCGCGGATGGTCGAGCGGCCGACGCCGAGCGTGGCAGCGAGTGAAACTTCGGGCGGCAGGCGATCCCCGATCTTGAGGCCGGAGCGCTCGACCATATCGGCCAGCGCATCGAGCACCGCCACGCCGCGTGTGCGGGTTTCGATCGGCTCGAGATAATCCAATGCCTGTCTCACGGCGCCTTTCCTCCGGGCGGGTGCAATCGTTGTCACACACACCATAGTTCGCGCGATTTGTCAGCCTTGCTATGAGGCCTGGCGCGCCGATCCACCTTTCAAGGCTAACAGGTCGGTCAGCGCGTCGATCAGCAGGTCCATCTGCGGCTTGGAATTGTAGCCCTGCACCGAGAGGCGGCAGATGCAGGTGTCCTGCCATTTGAAGACCGGAATCTCGATGCGGTACTTGTCGTAGAGAGCGAGCTTGAGCTGTTCGGTATCGCATTCGGGAATCGGCATGGCGATCATTTGCGGGGCGCTGAATTCGGGGGCGCTGAGCGGGGCGAGGCCGGTGCGTTCACCGAGGCGCCGGGCTGTGTCGAGAGCCAGCGCGTGGCAGTGCGCCTGGACGCTGGGCCAGTCGTTGTCGCGGCGATAGTCGAGGGCGGCGGGGACGGTGAGCCAGGGCGCGGGATCGCGGGTGCCCTGCATTTCCAGTTCGTCGATGAAGGGGGTATTGCCGAACGCGCCCTTGGCGCCCGGGTTCTTGGAGTCGGCGGTCCAGCCGTGGGATATGACCAGCGGATTGATCAGGCCCTGGACTTCCGGGCGAGCGTGGAGGAAGGCCGAGCCCTTGGGGGCCATCATCCATTTGTGGCAGTTGCCGGAATAGAAATCGGCGCCGAGTTTGTCGAGTTCGAGCTTGATGTGGCCCGGTGTGTGGGCGCCGTCGATGACGCTCCAGATACCCCGCTTGCGTGCCTCGGCGATGGAACGCTCGATGGGGAAGAGCAGGGCAGTGGGCGAGGTGATGTGGCTGAGGAACAGCACCTTGGTTCGGTCGGTCATGCCTGCCACGATGGTGTCGGTGAACTGCCCTTCGGTCAGGAGCGGCATGGGCACTTTGACCACGACGACCTCGGCGCCGGTCTTGCGGCAGACATAGGCCCAGGTCTTTTCCAGGGCCGAATATTCGTGGTCGGTGGTGAGGATCTGGTCGCCGGGCTTCAGGTCAAGCGATTGGGCGACGATGTTGAGGCCGAGCGTGGCATTGGTCAGGCCGACGATATTGTCCGGCGTCGTGCCGAGTTCGGCCGCGAGCGCGATGCGTGGCTGACGCATGGTCTCGGTCAGGTTGCGGCCGAGGAATTCCACCGGCTGGCGCTCGAGTTCGAGCTGCCATTCCTGATATTTGGCGAAGACCGGGCGCGGGCAGGCGCCGAACGAGCCGTGGTTGAGGAAGACGACATCGTCGCGGATCAGGAACTGCCGGGCGAGATTTTCGGACAATTCAGCGGCCTTTCAAAGTCGGGTCGAGCGCATCGCGCAAGCCATCGCCGAAGAGCGAGGCCGCGAGCACTGATATGGCGAGAGCGGCGGTGGGGAAGACCGCCAGGTGCCAATAGAAGAACATGAAGTCGATGCCCTCATTGATCATCTGGCCCCAGGTCGGCGTGGGCGGCGGGACGCCGACGCCGAGGAAGCTCAGCGAGGCTTCGAGCATCATCGCCAGCGGGATCGCCAGGACGAAGCCGATGATGATCGGGCTGATCGAATTGGGGATCAGGTGGCGGCGGATAATGTACCAGGGTGAGGCGCCGAGCGCCTGGGCGGCGCGGACGAACTCCTTCTCGCGGAAGGATTTCACCTGGGCGCGGACCAGCAGGCAGACCTGCACCCAGCCGAAGAGGGCTGCGATGAAGACGATGGTGCCGTAGCCACCACGGGTGATGGCGCCCAGCAGCAGGGCGGCGAGCAGTGGCGGGATGACGGAGAAGACTTCGATGATGCGCATGATCACCCAGTCGATGCGGCCGCCAAAATAGCCGGCGAGGGCACCGAGCGGAATGCCAACGAGGACGCTGAACAGGGCAGCTGTGAAGCCGATGGTGAGCGAAACGCGCGAGCCATAGACGATACGCGAATAGAAGTCCCGGCCCAGATTGTCGATGCCGAACCAGTGCTCGGCAGAGGGAAACGCCAGCGCCTCGGTGAGGAAGCTCTGGGCCTCGGGATGATAGGGCGTGATCAGCGGCGCGAAGATGGCCATCAGGACCAGGATGCCGAGAACCGCGCCGCCGATGACGGCGGCCTTGTTGGACAAAAAGCGGCGCCAGGCGAACCAGAGCGGGCCGCGCTGGCGGGTCACGGGCATGGGTGCGGTGGCGTCGGTCATTCGGCGCCTCCGACGCGGATGCGGGGATTGAGCAGGGCGTAGATGATGTCGGATAGAAGGTAGGCGACACAGTACATGAAGGTGATCATCAGCATCAGCGCCATTTGCAGCGTGTAGTCACGCACCTCGATGGACGAAACGAAGTAGGCACCCAGGCCTGGAACGCGGAACATGGCTTCGACGAAGATCGAGCCGGTGGCGGTGCCGATGAACATGGGCAGGAAGACCGTCACCAGCGGGATGGCCGAGTTGCGCATCACGTGCTGGAAGATGATCCTGTTCTCGCTGAGGCCCTTGGCGCGCAGCACGGTGACGAAGGGTCGGTTGAGTGTGTCGAGCATGGCCGAGCGCGTGTAGCGGGCGTAAGTGGCCAGCGGGATGGTGGCGTAGCAGATGATGGGCAGGATCCAGCGGTTGGGCTGCGGCCAGCCGCTAGCGGGGAGCCAATTGAGCCAGACAGCGAAGATGAGGATCAGCAGCATCGAGGTGACGAAGACTGGGATGGTGAGGCCCAGCGTCGCGACGGTCGAAGCGAGATAATCGATCCACGTATTGCGATGGAGCGCGGCAGCCATGCCGAGAAGAATGCCGAGCGGGGCGCCGATGAGAACGCCTGATCCGCCGAGGATCAGGCTGGGGACCCAGGCGCGCGAGATGAGCTCGACGACGGTCTCGCCCGGGCTCTGGAAGGGCACACCGAAATCGAGGTGGAGCACACCCCACATATACTGGAAATACTGGACATGCAGTGGCTGATCGAGGCCCCACTGCGCCATCATCTTGGCGCGGACGGCTTCGGAGACCGGCATGTCATTGGCGTCGAACGGGCCGCCAGGCACCGAATGCATCATCATGAAGATGATGACCGAGACGACGATGAAGGTGAAGGCGACCGACAGGATGCGGCGGATGATGTGGGCTAGCATCGCGGTCTCCTCAATTCGTCACGATCGCCTCGACCCGGTGGCCCGGGGCGATGGTGACCAGTTGGGGGGTGGCGTTGGGGGCGGCGCCGGTCTGGATGGCGGTGTAGCGCGGCGTCTGGGCGTTGATTTCGTCGGCGGAGAGGAAGTTGCGCAGTCGGCGTTCGCTTGGGCTGGTGGCCGGAATGGCGTCGAGCAGAGCGCGCGTATAGGGATGCTGCGGATCGGCGAAGAGGCGTTCGGTCGGGCCTTCCTCGACGACGCGACCGCGATACATGACGACGACGCTGTCGGTGAGCGACTTTACGGTGGAGAGGTCGTGGCTGATGAACAGGATGGATAGCCCCATCTCCGCCTGCAGCTGCTTGAGCAGGTTGATGATCTGCGCCTTGACGGTGACGTCGAGGGCGGATGTTGGCTCGTCGGCGACAAGGACCGTGGGTTCGAGGATCAGGGCGCGGGCGATGGCGACGCGCTGGCGCTGGCCGCCGGAGAGTTCATGGGCATAGCGGCTGCCGAAACTGCGCGGCAGGCCGACACGATCAAGCCAGCCGAGGGCTTTCTCGGTCTGCTCGCGGGAGCTTCCCATGCCGTGGATATGCAGCGGTTCGGCGATGATCTGGGCCAGCGTCATCATCGGGTCGAGGGCCGAATAGCTGTCCTGAAAGACGATCTGCATGCGTTTGCGGAAGGGGATGAGCGCGGCGTTGTCGAGGCTGGAGATGTCGGTGCCATCGACCAAGATCTGGCCCCTGGACGGTTCGGTGAGGCGCATGGCCATGAGGCCGGTGGTGGTCTTGCCGGAACCGCTTTCGCCGACGATGGCGACGATGCGGTTGCGCGGCAGGACGACATCGACGGTTTGCACCGCCTGGAATTCGGCGTAGCTGACAGTGAAGCCCTTGCGGCGGCGAATGCGGAAGGATTTGCCGAGGCCGCGCAGCTCCAGCGCAGGCGCGATGGCGTCGGGATCGCCTTTTGACGGCTCGAATTTGGAATGGAGGCTGGCCAGCAGGGTCTTGGTGTAGTCGTGCGTCGGTGCCTCGAAAATCTGCTGGACGGTACCTTCTTCCATCACCTCGCCGCCATACATGACCAGCACGCGATCGACGGTTTCGGCGATGACTCCGAGGTCGTGGGTGATCATGATCAGCGCCATGCCGAATTCGGCCTGCACTTTCTTGATGAGCTGGAGGATCTGCGCCTGGATGGTGACATCGAGCGCGGTGGTCGGTTCGTCGGCGATCAGCACCTTGGGGCGGCAGGACAGGGCCATGGCGATCATGGCGCGCTGCAGCATGCCGCCTGAGAGCTGGTGCGGGTAGTATTTGAGGACGTCGCCGGCGTTCTTGATTTCGACGCGGAGCAGTAGCTGCTCAGCTTCGGCCAAGGCCTCGCGCTTGCCGATATTGCGGTGGGCCTGGATGGTTTCGACGATCTGGTGGCCGATGGTGAAGACGGGATCGAAAGCCGTCATCGGATCCTGAAAGATCATTGCGGCGGCGCGGCCGCGCATGCGTTTGAGATCGTCCTTGTCGGCCTTGAGGACGTCGATTCCGTCCAAGGTCATCTTGCTGGCGCTGACATTGGCGGTTGCCGGCAGCAGGCGGAGCAGGGCGCTGCAGCTGACGGATTTTCCCGAGCCGGATTCGCCGACAATGCCCAGGCTTTCGCCCTCGTTGACGGTGAAGCTCACGCCGCGGACCGCGTCGATCTGGCCGCCATACTGGCTGAAGCTGACCTTGAGGTCCTGGATTTCAACAAGGGACATTGAGCGGCCTTTGCTAGAGGCACTTCCCGGCGCGAGCCGGGAAGTGCGGTCGAACGCGACTACTGCTTCGTGATGTGCGTGAAGAAGTAGTGGCCGAGGCGGTCGAGCTGGGTGAAGCCGAGCGAGTTCGGCTGGACGCCGTCGCCGGTAACCTGGTCCGACACCACGGCGATGGTGATCGGATGGACGAGCGGGATGATCAGGCCCTGGTCGATCATGACCTGCTCGGCATCGGCATAGAGCTGATAGCGGGTGTCCCAATCGGATTCTGAGTCGGCCTTGGCGACTAGCTCGTCATATTCCGGAATGAAATAGCCGTGACGGCCGCCATTGTAGAAAATGCCGTAGAAGTTGGACGGATCGAGATAGTCGTATTCATAGGGCGCGATGAAGATGTTGTTCTTCTTGCCGCGCAAGCCATCCATCCATTCCGGGCCCGGCAGGGCGCGGATGTTGAGGGTGATGCCCAGGACTTCCTTGAATTCGGCCTGGAGATACTGCGCCATGGCCGGGATGATGGCGCCGTTATAGCCGCCTTCTTCGCGGTACCAGATCTCGACATCGGGGAAGCCTTCGCCATTGGCGAAGCCGGCATCGGCCAGGAACTGCTTGGCCTTCTCAGGGTCGAAGGTGGCCTGGGCCACGACGTCAGGATTGTAGCCAGGATAGCCGGGCGGCAGGATCGAGCCGGCCGGGATGGCGATGTCCTTGAGGACGGTGGAGGTCAGCTCGGCGCGATCAACCGCATAGTAGAAGGCGCGGCGGACGTTGACGTCGTTGAACGGCGCAGCGTCGAGGTCGTACGAAATGTACGAGGTGGCGAAGACGGCGTTCTGACGGATGCCGTCGGGGAAGCGCTGGGTCGCCACCGGCACCTGGCCGGTATTGAGGAACGAATAGTCGGAGTCACCGGCGAGGAAGGCCGGGAGGCCGACTTCGGGGGCGTTGAGGGTCGGATCGAGTTCGAGACGATCGATCATTGGCGACCAGGGGCCAGTATAGGTATCGGACTTGGTGAAGACGACAGAGTTGTTCGACTTCTCCCAGCTCTCGATTTCGAACGGACCGGAGGAGACGATCGAGGCGACATCGAGGGCCCAGTCGTCGCCGAGCTCGTCGACCTTGTGCTTGGGAACCGGGTACCAGAGGCTGGTGACCGACGGGAAGTAAGGCTTGGGCGCGACGGTGGTGACTTCGATGGTGAGGTCATCGACGGCCTTGAGGCCGAGCGTCGAGGCTTCGGCGGTGCCTTCGGTGACTTCCTTCCAGCCCTTGATGCCGCCGGCAAAGTCCCAGTACCAGGCGAAGTCATAGCCCGAGGTGGCGGCGCGCTGCAGGGCGAAAACGAAGTCCTCGGCGGTGAGCGGTTCGCCATCGGACCAGACGAGACCGGAGCGGAGCTTGAAGGTCCAAGTGAGGCCATCTTCGGACTGGCTCCAGCTCTCGGCCGCCATCGGCGTGAGCTCGAACTCCTTGTCGAAGGTGGCGATCGGGATCTGCAGCAGCTCGGAGCCGGTGCCGCGATCGTACACGGTCTTCATGTAGTCCATATAGGTGCCGGCGGTGCTGCCGCTGGGTGCGACGATGGTTGTCTGGGCCAGCGACGGCGCAGTCATGGCGGTGGCGACAGTCAGCGCCCCGGCAATCTTCAGCATTAGGTTCATAAAGCTCCCTCCTTGTTGCAGAGCAAGTTCTTGGACGTTTCCCGTATGCCGGCGCCTTGCACGGCGCCGGTCATTCTGTGGCAGCGCAGGCTGCGATCGACAGATCGAATTCCCCTCGAAATCGGACCAATGACATATGTCTGACAAATGCGATCGGGCTTGGCAAGCCGGTCTGTGGATAGGTTGCGCATTTCATAAGCCGGTGGCTTGAGTGGTGAGGAAATGGGCAGCAAGCTTCGTGGCACGCCCTCGTGGTCGAGGCTCGGGAAGGCTCGCACCTCACCATGGGGGCCACTGGGGCACGAACAGAAGTAGCCCTCATGGTGAGGTCCGCTTCTTCAGCGCCTCGAACCACGAAGGCATGGCACCGTGTCATCTGCCTCCACCCACTATGCCGCGTGCCGCGTTTTCGATCGCCGCCGCGTCGATGCCGAAATGGGCATAGAGGTCGTGGACAGTTCCGGTCTGGCCGAAATGTTCGACGCCCAGGGTGATCGTGCGGTGGCCGAGGACGCTGCCGAGCCAGCCCAGCGTGGCGGGATGCGCGTCGATGGCGGTAATGAGCCCAGCATGGCGGGGCACTTCGGCCAGGAGCGCTTCGATGTGACTGCGGGCGTTGAACTCGCCATGTAGGCGCGCACGCTGGGCGGCGTGCCAGCCGGCATTGAGACGGTCGGCCGAGGTGACGGCCAGAACAGCGACGTTCCGGCGATCGCCGCCGAGGCGGCCTGCGGCCTCAATAGCTTCGCTGGCGAGGACGCCCTGGTAGGCGATGACGACATCGCATTCGGGCGTCGGAGGTTTCAACCAATAGGCGCCGCGGATGATGCCGTCGGTGAGAGCCTTGTCCACGCTGCGCGGTGGCTGCTCGATGCTGCGGGTGGAGAGGCGAAGATAGACCGAGCCGCCGGTGACGTCACGCGGCCAGTCAGCGAGATCGGGGCGGGCATCGCCGAAGCGCTGCATGTAGTCGAAAGCCCAGTCGATGATGACAGAGAGCTCGTCGGCAAAGGCGGGTTCGAAGCTGGCCAGCCCATCCTGCGCCATGCCGATCAGCGGACTGGCAATGGACTGGTGGGCGCCGCCCTCGCCGGCCAGCGATACGCCGGAGGGCGTAGCGACGAGCAGAAAGCGGGCATCCTGGTAGCAGGCATAATTCAGGGCATCGAGGCCACGGGAGATGAACGGATCGTAGAGTGTGCCAATGGGCAGCAGACGCTCGCCGAAGAGCGAATGGCTAAGGCCAGCCGCGCCGAGAGCAAGGAACAGGTTCATTTCCGCGATGCCGAGTTCGAGATGCTGGCCTTCGGGGGTAAAGCGCCACTTCTGGGCACTGGGGATAGATTCTTTCTGGAAGACGTCGACCATTTCGCGGCGGGCGAAGAGGTTGCGGCGGTTCACCCAGGTGCCAAGGTTGGTCGAAACCGTGACGTCGGGCGAGGTGGTAATAATACGGCGGGCGAGGTCGCTGTCGGTCTTGGCGATGGCGTCGAGGATCTTGCCGAAAGCGGTTTGCGTAGAGGTGGCGCCGGTGCCGACGAATTGCGGGCCGATGGTGGCGACAGTCGGCGAGGTGTGGCGGCGGGATGCGCCGGTGTTGAAAGGAACTCCGGCGAGGAAGCGTTCGATTGCTTCTGGATCAGCCAGCCCCTCGAACTTGTCCCATTCGTGGCCTTCGCGGACGCTCATGGATCTGCGCAGGGTGTCCATCTGCGCACCAGTCATCTGGCCAGCATGATTGTCCTTATGGCCGGCGAGCGGCGTGGCCCAGCCCTTGACGGTGTAGGCGATGAAGACGGTCGGCCTCTCGCCGCCTGCGGCTTCGAACTGTTCGAGCAGGCTGGGCGTGCAATGGCCGCCGAGATTGGCCATGAGTTCGGCCAGTTCGGCGTCGCTGCGACGCGCGAGGAGGGCAGTCAAGTCGCCTTGGTCGCCGATTTCGTCGAGCAGCCGCTCGCGCCAGGCGGCGCCGCCGCGGAACATCAGGGCGGAGTAGATGGCGTTGGGCGCGGCGTCGATCCAGGCCTTGAGGCGATCGCCGCCGGGTTCGGCGAAGGCAGCGCGCTGCAGGGCGCCGTATTTGAGGGTGACGACGTTCCAGTCGAAGGCGCGGAAGATGGCTTCGATGCGGTCGTACAGACCCTCGCGAACGACGCCGTCGAGGCTCTGGCGGTTGTAGTCGATGACCCACCAGGTGTTGCGCAGCCCGTGCTTCCAGCCCTCGAGCAGGCACTCGTAGATGTTGCCCTCGTCCAGTTCGGCGTCGCCGACCAGGGCGATCATTCGGCCTTCGGGGCGGGATTTGTTGGCCCAGGGTTTTGCCCGGACATAGTCCTGGATTAACGAGGCGAAGGCGGTGAAGGCGACGCCGAGGCCGACTGAGCCGGTGGAGATGTCGACGTCGTCAGTGTCCTTGGTGCGGCTGGGATAGGATTGGGCGCCGCCGAAGGCGCGGAAGTTTTCGAGCTTTTCC
The DNA here is from genome assembly GCF_021729885.1 of Devosia sp. SL43. Classification (NCBI taxonomy): domain Bacteria; kingdom Pseudomonadati; phylum Pseudomonadota; class Alphaproteobacteria; order Hyphomicrobiales; family Devosiaceae; genus Devosia; species Devosia sp. SL43. The sequence goes on along the minus strand of NZ_CP063401.1, from coordinate 1,246,428 downwards.
AGCGTCTGCTTGCCGAACAGGTACTGGATGGCGTGGAAGACCGGGGCGGCGTGGGGTTTGACCGCGACGCGATCTTCCGGCTTCAGCACGCCGAAATAGAGCGCGGCCATGATGGCGGCCATGGAGGCGGAACTGGCCTGGTGACCGCCGACTTTTACGCCATCCACGTTGGGGCGGATGTGGTTGGCGTGGTGGATCATCCAGTTGGACAGCCACAGCGCCTTGCGCGTCAGCGCCTCGATGGCTTCCACACGATCCATGCTTTCCCCTCCGTCAGCAATTGTCTGACATTAGGGTCTGCCGGGGGGTGGTTCTTGCCTATTCTGCCTGCTAATCTGCGAAAGAGCGCAGGATTTGCGCAGAATGTGGGGCAGGCGTGGCGGAATCCTCCAATTTTGTTCTCAGTGCCATCGACCGCCGGATTCTGCGGGTCCTGCAGGGGGATGGGCGGATGACCGTCCAGGCGCTGGCGGAGCGGGTGGGGCTGTCGCCGTCACCATGCCTGAGGAGAATACGCCAGCTCGAGGCGGCGGGGATTATTTCGGGCTATTCGGCCAATGTGGAGCAGAAGGCGGTCGGGCTGCCGGTTTCGGTGTTCATTTCCATCAAGCTGGAGCGGCAGCGGGCGCGGGAACTGGATGCCTTCGGGGCGGCGATCAGCCGCTGGCCGGAGGTGATGGAATGCTACCTGATGACCGGGCAGTTCGACTTCCTGCTGCGGGTGGTCTGTGCCGATCTCGAGGCCTACGAGCACTTCCTGCGCGAGAAGCTGACGCAGATCGAGGGCGTGGCGTCGATCGAGAGCAGCTTTTCGCTCGGGCAGGTCAAGCACTCGCGGGTGCTGCCGATCTAGTATCGCAATGGCCGCCTGAGCTTGATTTCCATGATGCGGTCGGTGTCGGCGGCGGAGAGGTAGCGGCCGCGTTCGAGGATTTCGAGCGTATATTCCTCATAGGTCAGGCCCAGGGCCTCGGCGCGGCGGGCGCGCATGATGGCGATGTCGTAGGGGGCGTCGAAGGCCTTCTTCTTGGCGGCGGCCCACTCGAAATAATTGCCGATGCCGTTGCGGCCCCAGGGTGGGGCGTCGTCGTCGAGGGGTGGGCCGTTATTGCTGAGGCGGTCTTCGGACATGGTGCGATGATCGCCGCGTCGCGCCGTCCCGTCCAATGAATGTTCTCGATGGTGGCGATTGGACGCGCCTATGCGCCGCCCGGCCCTTTGGCGTCGCGGTTTCGGAGCGCAAGTGCGCCCGAGACGGTATGAAGCGGCTTTCGCCTCGACGGCTTGCGCCGCCTGATTGAGTTATTGAAGAGGCGAAAGCCGCTTCACACGAGCTGGTTTTTCCTGCGCACGCATCGAGCGGCCACCCACGCATTCGGGGATTGGGGCCAATGACGGGCTCTCCCGTCACCGACCCGGCCGGTGGTCAGCGTCCACGCAGGCGTCGGGCGACCCCGGCTGCCAGTCTTCCCGCCCGATGCTTCGTCGGCACCGCGTGAGCGGCGGGAATGGGTGCATTCTATCGCGGGGGTCAGTAGGCGGGGATAACTTTTCGGCGGGCGTCGCGAAACGCCTCGATGCCCTCGAAGGTCAGCCACTCGTCGCCATAGTCGTCATCGTGGTCGCGATGGTTCCAGGCAAAGGCATCGAGGGCCAGGCGGGCGTCGCGCAGCAGGGCGACGAGCGCACGATGGCTGGGCCGGTCGCGGCGGTCGAGGCGAACCAAGGAGCGGGCGCCCGGTTCGCGCGACAGCAGGCGGTAGACGTCACCCAGCAGGGTGGCGGCGGTGAAGACCAGCACCGGGCTGGCCGGCAGATCGGGCGCCTCCCGGCACGCCGTCGTGGCCACGCTGCGCAGGTCGCCCAGCCGCTCGAGCAGGCGTTCGTGTTCGATGACTTTCGCGTAAGAGATGATGTCGACCATGGGGTCCTCCTTTGCGCCTAGTGTGCGGTCGCGGCGGAGGGCGGGGATTAGTTTTTGACGCGGGCAGGATGCAGGTGCTGCTCGGTTCGGACAATATGCAATTAGGACCTATTTGCAACACGGATGGCGTGGGAGGGGACGTGGGTGAGGGTGGGGTGAGGGTGAGGGGAAGGGGAAGGGGTGAGGGGGGAGGGGAAGGGGTGAGGGGAGAATACGGGAGGGATGAGGGGAAGGAGTGGTTGGCGTGGGCTGATTGGAGGGCCGGGCGTGGGCGACGAATGGGGATGCGACGGTGGCCTTTCCTACTGGCGGATCGTCAGTGTGTTGGTGTCGCGGATGATCACCAGTTCATAGGGTTTGCTCAGGCGGTAGCGGCCGTATTCGGGGTCGAATTCGGCGAACTTGAAGCCGGCCTCGGCCATCTGGCTGGCTTCGGCAAGGGTGAGGGGCAGTTCGCGGGTGGTGCGATTGGCGAGTTCAGTGGTGAAGCTGCGCATGGCGATCTCGACAGATTTTGTTCTTTATTTGTTCTAACCCATGTCGGGGTGGGGAGTCGAGAGGGGTCGTGTTCACAAGGTGAGGCACAAGATGGCCGCGCCCGATTGCGGTCATGACGGATCAAGCGCGGGCGGCTATGCTGGGGCGATTGAGGGGCGATGCAGACGATCGTGCTCTATAACAGGATCACGCCGGGCTGGCTGGCGATCCTCGTGGCCAAGCTGGGGCTTGGCCTCTTGGTATCAGGGGCGGGCGTGATCGGCCTGCTGCGCGGCAATTTTGTCGACTCCACCTGGTGGGCGCTGGTGGCGGGGCTGGCCGTGCTCGGCGCCGGGCTGTTCGACCTGCGGCTGCTGCTCGACCCCAGGCCACAACTGACGCTGACGCCGGAGGGACTGCTGGACCACCGCATGCGCCGGCCCGTGCTGCTGCCCTGGGCGCGGGTGGCGACGATCTTTCACAACAGCACGGACGGGCACAGCCTGCATGTGACGCTCTCGGGTCTCAGCCCGACGCGCTTCACCGGGCCGGGCACGACGAAATCGCTGGTCTCCAGCACCGAGGTGGTGGTGAGCCTCGATTATGTGGATGTGTCCTTCGATGCGCTGGAGCGGCTGGTGCATCTGATAGCGCCGGATGTGGTGTTTTCCAGCCTGACCCGGCGGCCGCATGATGGGCGGGGGAAGGTGGGGTAGGGGGCGATGTGGTTGGTCTTTCGCGATGTCATTCCGGCGAAGGCCGGAATCCATGCGCGATGCTCTCCATAATCTGGTTGCTGCGGGTCGCCACGGACTTGGATTCCGGCCTTCGCCGGAATGACATCACCCAATTTATGCAATTAGGACCTATTTGCAACTTGTGTGGGCAGGACGGTGGATTGGGCGGCGAAAGGGGGGCTGAAGGGCCGGTGGGCTGGACAGGGTCGTCGCTTCCGCGCGATGGTCTGGCCGGGGGATAGATGCGCAAGCGATATTGGGTGGTGCTGGCGTTTCTGGCGCTGGCCGGGTTGGGCAATCTGATCGGCGGGACGGATATGCCTGGGCAGGCCGCTGTCGATCCGGCAGGCGGGTCGGGCGTGGTGCGAGCGGAGGTGCCGGCGGTGCTGCGCTTCGATGCGACAATGTATGTTTCGGCCAGCAGTCTCAACCTGAGGGAGGTGCCGAGTACGGGTGGGAGCGTGCTGACCAGTCTGCCGCGCAACACCAGGGTGCGGGGAGGCGGCTGGGTTCTGGTCTCGGCGCAGGTGCAGGGCAGTAAGGCCTTAGGACTGATGGCCGGTAGGAGCCGTCTTGCGGCGTTGCTCATCCTCGTCAATGCCGCTCCAGCTGAGACCGACATTAGCTCCAGATTTAGTGTGATGGCCTCGTCTTCTTCGCGCGCCTTTTAGCTTGGCGCTTAGCACTACCAACCACTTTTTGTCGCTCTGCTGAGAACGTTTCTTGGGACTTGCTCGAGAACATTTCCTGCTCGGGCATACCCAAGCTAAACAGTTCGCGCTCACGTGCTTCTTCAGTTCGCAAATAGTCCAGAAAGCGGCCGACGCGGTCTACTCTGATTTTCACGCGCTCTGTACGTTCGTTTCTAATAAATAGACTGTATTCCTCCTTGGCAGCTTCGCTTAAGTAGTTACTCACCTCCTCGCTGAAGATGCCGCACTCCGTGCAGACCAAGTCCAAATAAGTAAAATTGTACGCCAATTCGTTAAACATATAGAGGCCGTAGTTGGTAATTTTTACACTATCTACGTTCTCGTCATAGTAATCAATTCTGTTGTTTGCCTCGATGAAGCCGTGCTTCAAAAGCATGTCTAGATTTTTTGTTAGGTCCTCTGCCATGTTGAAGGTCTCAACGAAGTAGGCCTTCAACGCTGCGACACTTGCATAAGATGGCGATGATCCCTCAAAATTCTTTGCCAATTTTCTCAAAATGCGAAGGGCAGTAAAGTGGGAGCCGTTCCTGTTGTGCCGGATCTGGTAGACATTGGGTATCGAGCTTTGCAACTCATCATAGAAGTATCTGGTTGGCGTCATGACAGGTTTTACGACCTGATGTGTTTGAAACTTCCAAGCACCTTCCGCCAGCATCTCCTCTACGTTGGTATAGCCAGACAAGACGAAATCTCGAAACAAGTCCAAGGACAGCCGTATGTCACCCTGAGCGCAAGCAGTGAGAAAGTGGCTTAGCGGGGATTTTTCGCCGGCAAATTCAGCGGACAAAATTCGCATGTATTTCGCGCAGTCGGCGGTAATGTTCCTATCCGATCCAGCGCTTAGTTCGCCCCATCGGGCCGGATCCTGCGCGATACCAATTGCGTACTCCAGCCGTCGGCGGAAGACCGTCGCGGGCCGTGGAGAGCTTATGTGAAAGCCCGCATTCTGAAACGCGTCTAGAACCCCGTGAATTTTTGAGTTATAAAAACGTTCCTCTCTCATTGTTATTACTGTTACGCACTCAAACTCATTTGCTATCTCTTGAGCGGATGTGAAGCAAAAATCTTGGTTTGCTCCGGAATACTGGTCGGTATTGTCGATGACGACGATTAGGCCTCGTCCTTGTTGCCGCCAATATTCTAGAAGTCTTTTTGCGCAGTACTTCTTGTCAGCTTTCCAAGCAGCAACTAACTCATTGAGTTTTACGTTGTAGGTCTCTGATGTCTTGGATAAACCTGACAACTCTTGTTTTGTTGCGACCGAGAAACGATCGGCGAACAAATCCCGGAGCAGGTGTTGGCGCTCCCCCTCGAGAAAATTTTCAATGTCTAGGCTTTCGACGAGGCCATCCCAGATGGCATCGCGAATAACCGAGGTGCTTTCAGGGACCTTTAGCAAATCAATTAGAGCGACGACTGAATGATCTTTTAGCCACTTGGGAGGTTGGTGATGTAGCAATCTCTTTAGGAAAGTAGACTTCCCAGCCCCTTTTCCTCCAAATAGGACGAGTACTTCTCCTCGTCGGCCGTGCTTTATGTTTTTCGTAAGTCGCCCACCTATCTGACCGCCTTTACCGGTATCTTCAAGTTGTGAGACGCCGAAAGATCTAAAGTATGGGCTCAGGGAGTCCTGCAGATGCGTCCTCATTCCCACAATTGCGGGCCTGTATTCGCGCTCTCCAACGTAACATCGGTTCATGAAATCGGGGTCGTCGTCGCCGATAACCCCGAAGAACCTATTTACTACGGGCCTAAGGGCACCTGCTAAGCGGTTTGCGGTTATCTGATGCGAGTAAGCTGCTATGCCGTCCTTAGGATAAAAGATGCTACGATCTTTAGGAGTCGCGGACTGTAGCAGTTGAACGAGCGAAAATTTGTCTGAAACAGCGGTAAACGATAGCGAGTTGTACGCTTCTGTATAGTCATCCCAGAAATAAGCTGGCGATCGAACAACGAATGCTTGCAAAGCGTCCCATCGACGCCCCTTGTCAAACACTTTAAATATTATCCATTCATGTCCGTTCGTCACGGCCCCAAATTCTGCGCCAATATCAATGCAGTACTGCCTGACCTGGGTTACTGCTGCCTTGATGGGCGCGTCGCTAAGTAGTTTGGCGAGCGATACATACCCACTAGTCTTTTCGACCTTTTCAATCGGCAGAGTGAAGTACACGCCTTCGCGCTTTGCTTCCACGACCAATATTGGATCGCCAGACAACCGTTTAAGTATGTAGTCTGCGTAGCCTGGGCTTATGTTCTCCTCGACCGAGACCCGATTTTTGGGCCATGCAAGCAACTGATGAAGGACAACATTTATTATTTTGTGGCGTGTCTCCGCCTCATTACGATCCCGATTTGTTGCCGTGAGCCCCTTTAGTTCTTCGATTTCGTCTGCCAATAGCACCTGCTGAACACCGTCGCCCACGCTATTCCTCCCGAATCGATTGGCCATCGTACCTCGCGGCCTTGTTCTACCAAAGTCGCCAACTTCTCTGGTTAGATCTACGGGTTGGTGTCCTGTAACGAAGCCGTTCGAGCATAGCCCTCGTAGCCTTCTTGCCTAAAATCGCTCCATTGGAGCGATTTTGCCTTCTGCCGGGTCGAAGTCTCGAAATTCTAGAAAGGCGCTACGAGACCTCCCCCGATAGGGTATCGAGTTCCATCTCCCGCAGCCGCTTGACCTCGTCGCGCAACCTCGCGGCCTTCTCGAACTCGAGGTTCGTCGCCGCTTCGCGCATCTGGGCCTCCATGTCCTTGATGACGGCGGCCAAATTCGCGCCGACCTGGACCTGTTCCTTGCCGTCCTTGCCCTTACCAATACTGATCGTGACGTGGTCCTGTTCGTACACACTATCCACGATGTCGTGGATGTTGGAGCGGACGGATTGGGGGGTGATGCCGTTGGCTTCATTGTAGGCCGTCTGCTTTTCGCGGCGGCGGTTGGTTTCGGCCATGGCGCGTTCCATGGAGCCGGTGATGCGATCGGCATAGAGGACGACCTTGCCGTCGACGTTGCGGGCGGCGCGGCCGATGGTCTGGATCAGCGATGTCTCCGAGCGCAGGAAGCCTTCCTTGTCGGCGTCGAGGATGGCGACGAGGCCGCATTCGGGGATGTCGAGGCCTTCGCGCAGCAGGTTGATGCCGACGAGGACGTCGAAGGCGCCCAGGCGCAGGTCGCGGATGATTTCGATGCGCTCGATGGTGTCGACGTCGGAGTGCATGTAGCGGACGCGGATGCCCTGTTCGTGCAGGTATTCGGTGAGGTCCTCGGCCATTTTCTTGGTGAGGACGGTGAGGAGGGTGCGGTAGCCCTTTTTGTTGGTCTGGCGGATTTCGTCGACCACGTCATCAACCTGGGCCTTGGCGGGGCGGATTTCCACCGGGGGATCGATCAGCCCGGTGGGGCGGATGACCTGTTCGGCGAAGACGCCGCCGGTCTGGTCCATTTCCCAGGAGCCGGGGGTGGCGGACACGTAGACCGATTGCGGGCGCATGGCGTTCCACTCCTCGAAGCGGAGGGGGCGGTTGTCCATGCAGGAGGGGAGGCGGAAGCCGTATTCCGCCAGGGTCGCCTTGCGGCGCAGGTCGCCGCGATACATGGCGCCGAGCTGGCCGATGGTGACGTGGCTTTCGTCGACGAAGACCAGGGCATTGTCGGGCAGGTATTCGAACAGAGTCGGCGGCGGCTCGCCGGGGCGGCGGCCGGAGAAGTAGCGGGAATAGTTCTCGATGCCGGCGCAGGAGCCGGTGGCTTCCATCATTTCGAGATCGAACAGCGTGCGCTGTTCGAGGCGCTGGGCTTCGAGGAAGCGGCCGGCGCCATTGAGCTCCTGCAGGCGGGCGGCGAGCTCGGCGCGGATCAGCTTGATGGCCTGGTTCATCGTGGTGCGCGGCGTCACGTGGTGGGAATTGGCGAAGACGCGGATGAAGGTGAGGTCGGCGGATTTCTTGCCGGTGAGAGGATCGAATTCGGTTATGGATTCGATCTCGTTGCCGAAGAGGGAGACGCGCCAGGCGGCGGCTTCGTAGTGGGCGGGGAAGATTTCGACGGTATCGCCGCGTACGCGAAAAGTGCCGCGGACGAAGCCGGTGTCGCCGCGCTTGTATTGCAGGGCCACCAGCTTGGCGAGCAGCTCGCGCTGGTCGATCTTCTGGCCCTTCTGCACGTCGATGGTCATGGCGGTGTAGTCTTCCACCGAGCCGATGCCGTAGATGCAGGAGACGGAGGCGACGATGATGACGTCGTCGCGCTCGAGGATCGCCCGCGTCGCCGAGTGGCGCATGCGGTCGATCTGCTCGTTGATGGTGGATTCCTTCTCGATATAGGTATCGGTGCGCGGGACGTAGGCCTCGGGCTGGTAGTAGTCGTAGTAGGAGACGAAGTATTCGACCGCGTTGTCGGGGAAGAAGGACTTGAACTCGCCATAGAGCTGGGCGGCGAGGGTTTTGTTGGGGGCGAGGATGAGGGCCGGGCGGTTGGTGCCCGCGATCACCTGCGCGGCGGTGAAGGTCTTGCCCGAGCCGGTGACACCGAGCAGGACCTGGTCGCTTTCGCCGTTGTTGATGCCCTCGATGAGCTCGGCGATGGCGGTGGGCTGGTCGCCGGCGGGCTTGTAGTCGGTCTGCATGCGGAAGGGGCGGGCGGGGCCGCGCTTTTCGAGCAGGTTCGATGCCTTGTGCGGCACCCAGGGGGAGGAGCCTTCCACCTCCTTGCGGCCATGCAGGATGATCTGTTCGAGGGCTTTCACCGTGGCGGTGACGCCGACGGTGGTGGCATCCTCGACGGTTTTGGATGAGCCGGATTTGGAGCGGGCGCTGGCGAGGGCGTCGCGCAGCTTGCCCATGGTTTCGGGATCGGCCGCAGCGGCGCGGGAGATCTCGCGGGCGGACGGCTTGTGGTTGAAGCCGGCCTGTTCGGTTTCGCCGAAGCCGAAATCGATGCGGTCGACGGAGTTGATCTTGGTTTTGTTGGTCTTGGCCGACATGCCGGTGGCGGTGTCGTTGTTGGATTTGGTCGAGCGGCGCTTTTCGAGCGCGGTCTTCTTCTTGGCGGCATCAGCCAGCGCCTTGGCGGCATCGGCTTCGGCCTGGGCGGCAGCGGCGGCGAGAGCCTGGTCGGCACGGTCGAGGGCGCGCTTGTTCTTCATGCGCTCGGCATAAAGCGGCTTGGACGCGGCGATATCCTCGGCCTTCTCGATCTCGCCGAGGAAATCGTCGATGGAAAAATCGGCTTTGCCGGGACGTGCGGACTTGTCGGCCATGAAGTGCTCGCGGGGTTCGGAATGCGACTCAGATGGGGAACGAGGCGCGGTTATGCAGTGTTCCGCCGAGCTTATCGGGGATTGAACGGAGAGGGAACGGGGGCTGCTGACAGGGGGAGTCAGTAACGGAGCTGGTAGCCCGGCCAACACGCGAACATCAAACCAAAGGACGGCGTCAGTGGGTGTCCGATTGCTTCCAGACCAGTCGGCGGTAGAGCGTGGAGCGATCGATGTTCAGGGCGCGCGCCGCGGCAGAGATGTTGCCCTGATGCTGGCTAACGGCGCGTCGCATAGTGGCTTCTGTGATGGAGCCGAGGTCGCCTTGATAGATTATCGGGCTGGGCGAGGCGCTCGTGGGGTCCTGCGGCAGGTCCGCCAGGGCGATCGGGATGCCCGGTTCTGCAAGCGCGGCGAGCGCGCGGAGGGTGCCCGCGAGCTCACGGAAATTGCCCGGCCAGCGACGGGCGGCGAGATTGGCGAGGACGGCTTGAGGCAGCGGTCCGCTATTGGCGGGCGCGTAACGGGACCAGAGGTTGGCAACAACCGCCTCCCGATCCGGCAACTCGGACAGGCTGGGCAGCGCGATGGTGTATTGCGCGACGCGGAAGTAGAGGTCGGCCCGGAAGGTGCCAGCCTCCACCATCGCCTTAAGGTCGCGATTGGTCGCACAGATCGGCATGAAGTCTGTCTTGTGCGGCGTACCACCGCCGAGAGGCGCGACTTCCTTGTCCTGCAAGACGCGGAGCAGGCGCGACTGGAGCAGCAGCGGCATGTCGCCGATCTCGTCGAGGAAGAGAATGCCGCCTTCTGCCTGCTGCACCAGGCCCTTGGCGCCAGACTTGCGAGCGCCGGTAAACGCGCCGGCCTCGTAGCCGAAGAGCTCGGACTCGATCAGACTTTCCGGCAGGGCAGCGCAATTGATGGCGATGAAGGGCTTGCCTGCCCGGGATGTCAGACCGGCCAGGTGTCGTGCGAAGACCTCTTTGCCGGCGCCAGTTTCGCCAGTAATCAGCAGGGGGACCTCGGCGTTGACAAGCCGGATGGCCCTGGCGAGATCGGCCAGGGTTTGTCGCGTGAAGACCGGACCTGACTTCGCCGGGCTGACCTGGCGCGGCAGGGTGCCGGTTACGCGAGGGACGGTTGCGCGGGGTTGCGACAAGCTCGCGAAATAGCGCTCGCCATTGCGGCCGCGCAATTCGCCGCTACCACTGCCGAGGCCGGACGCTTCGAAGATTTCCTCGCGCGTGGCTTTGCGCAAAGCCTTGCGGTCAAGACCGGCAAAATGCAGAGCCCGCCGGTTGCCTGCGACCAACTGGTCACCGTTGAAGACGAGAATACCTTCGCGCGCCGTGCCAACCAGATCGGCATTGCGATGGAAGCGGACCACGGTCATGTCGTCGAAGCGACCCGAGAAGAAGCGGTGCTCAATCTGTTCGACGGCAAGGCGAATAAGTCCCATGGCGTGGGTGTGTTGCGCGGAGGCATGGCCAGACATGTCGAGCACGCCGGCCAGCTTGCCGTAAGGATCGAAAATTGGGCTGGCGGCGCAGTGAAGGATGCCGTGGGGGACGAAGAAGTGTTCACCGCCATGCACTTCGATGGCCCGGCGTTCGGCGAGAGCCGTGCCGATGGCATTGGTGCCGGTGGAGTCTTCCGCCCACCGAACGCCAGGCCGGAGAGATACGGCTGCGGCCTGGCCGGCGAATTCGGGGCTGCCGGCCGTATCGAGGACAAGGCCCTTTGCGTCGGTGAGGATGACGACGCTGTCGGTCAGCTTGGCTTCGATGCGCAAAGAGACCAGTTCGGAGCGAGACAGCAGGCGGAGGGTTTCGTTCTGTTCGTGCAGGGCGCGAAGCTCGGCAGCGGTCATCGGTTCGGCATGGATGGAACTGCCGGCATCGAGACCCTGATCGGCACAGCGCTGCCACGAGCGCAGGATGGGCGCCGGAACGAGTCCGTCGGGCAACGTATGTCCCGAGAAGAATTTTTCTCGGGCAGCGGCCAGCGCCACTTCGGATGCAATGTTCATCTCTGCGTTCCTCCCAGTTGTGGCAGTTTGCAACAGGTGTTGCGCCGGCCATCGCTTCTGGTTGTGGCAAAGTGTTGCATCCAATTTTCCAATCCGTCCAGCACAATACGGATCACGAAAACTTCGCGTTCTGCTTCAGGTACTTGGCCGTTTCTGGCATGGGCGTTGCAATGGGCATGGTATCCAAAAAGGGAGGATGCCATGAACAAACCGGAATTCGTCGGCCAACGGACCAAGTCTCCGTACAAGGCCAAGTATGGCAATTACATCGGGGGTGAGTGGGTCGACGCCGTCGATGGCGAGACCTTCGAAAACACCTCGCCTGTGACCGGCCAGGTCATTTGCGAGGTCGCCCGCTCCAAAGCGGCCGATGTGGAAAAAGCGCTCGACGCGGCGCACAAGGCCGCGCCGGCCTGGGGCAAGACCTCGGTCGCCCAGCGCGCCGTGATGCTCAACCGCATCGCCGATCGCATGGAAGAGCATCTCGACGAAATCGCCCTGGCCGAAACCTGGGACAACGGCAAGCCGATCCGCGAGACGACCGCTGCCGATATTCCACTCGCCATCGACCATTTCCGTTATTTCGCCGGCGCCATCCGCGCCCAGGAAGGCGGCATTTCCGAGATCGACAACGACACTGTGGCCTACCACTTCCACGAGCCGCTCGGCGTTGTCGGCCAGATCATCCCGTGGAACTTCCCCATCCTGATGGCTGTCTGGAAGCTGGCCCCGGCGCTTGCTGCCGGCAATGCCGTCGTGCTCAAGCCAGCGGAACAGACCCCCGCTTCGATCCTCTACCTGATGGAACTGATCGAAGACATTCTGCCGCCTGGCGTGCTCAACATCGTCAATGGTTTCGGCCTCGAAGCCGGCAAGCCGCTGGCTTCGTCCAACCGCATCGCCAAGATCGCCTTCACAGGCGAAACCACAACCGGCCGGCTGATCATGCAATATGCCAGCCAGAACCTCATCCCGGTCACCCTCGAACTCGGCGGCAAGTCGCCCAACATCTTCTTTGCCGACGTGCTGGCCGAAGATGACGACTTCTTCGACAAGGCGCTGGAAGGCTTTGCCATGTTCGCCCTCAACCAGGGCGAGGTCTGCACGTGCCCCAGCCGTGCGCTGATCCAGGAGAGCGTCTATGACCGCTTCATGGAACGGGCCATCAAACGCGTCGAGGCCATCAAGCAGGGTTCACCTTTTGAGATGAGCACCATGATCGGGGCGCAGGCATCCTCGGAGCAGCTCGAGAAGATTCTCAGCTACCTCGATATCGGCAAGCAGGAAGGCGCCAAGGTTCTGACCGGCGGCGAGCGCAACAATCTCGAAGGCGAACTGGCCGGTGGCTATTACGTCAAACCGACCGTCTTTGCCGGCAACAACAAGATGCGCATCTTCCAGGAGGAGATCTTCGGGCCGGTTGTATCGGTCACCACCTTCAAGGACGATGCCGAAGCGCTCGAGATTGCCAATGACACGCTCTATGGCCTGGGCGCCGGGGTGTGGACGCGCGACGCCAACCGGGCCTACCGTTTCGGCCGGGGCATCCAGGCCGGCCGCGTCTGGACCAATTGCTATCACGCCTATCCGGCTCATGCGGCCTTCGGCGGCTACAAGCAATCCGGCATTGGTCGCGAAAACCACCGCATGATGCTCGATCATTACCAGCAGACCAAGAACATGCTGGTGTCCTACTCCCCCAAGAAGCTGGGCTTCTTCTAGGCCCGGTTGTCGACGCCAGGTGGGGGCGATTCATAGCGCCCTCGCCATATCAGTTCATTCCGGCGGGTCGACCGACCTCCACCCCACCTCTCCCCAAGGCGGCGGCTTGCCGGAATGACCTCTATGGGAGGACTGCATGACCGACTATATCGAACGCGTGACCGCCACCCCGGCGGCGCTCGACCTGCTCGCGCAGATCGAAAAACGCCACGGCAAGGTGATGTTTCACCAGTCTGGTGGCTGCTGCGATGGTTCCTCGCCCATGTGCTACCCCGTCGGCGAGTTCCAGATTGGCGACCGCGACATCAAGATGGGAGTCATCGGTGGCGCACCCTTCTACATGTCGCCTAGCCAGTTCGAATACTGGCAGCATACCCAACTCATCATCGACGCCATACCTGGCCGGGGCGGCATGTTCAGCCTCGACAACGGCACTGAGCGCCGCTTTCTGACCCGCTCCCGGGTCTTCACCGATGAGGAACATGCGCGACGCATGCCGATCGGGGTGTCAAGCGACGGCTTGCCCGACCAGGTCGGCTTCCCGACCGGGCAGCGGCGCGACGTTACACTATGACTTTGTGCTAGCCGGCGAGCGCATCGCGCGGCTGTCGACGGCTAGTCACCGTCCATGACCGAGCCGCAGGTCAGGTTGAGGATGGCGCCGGATATGGCGCTTGATCGATCGGAGGCGGCGAGGGCTGCGCCATTGGCCAGTTCCGCCAGGCTGGTGGTGCGGCCCAGTATGGTGCCTGCGGTCATGTAGGTCTTGAAGTCCCTGAACATTTCGGCGTGTTCGGAATCCATGGGCCAGAGCTCGGTAATGGCTTCGGAGCGCAGGCAGACGACGCGGATGCCATGTGGGCCGAGTTCGGCGGCGAGTGTGCGCGACAGGGCCTCGATGGTGGAGCAGGCGACGCCGAAGCCGCCGGTGGAGTGCTTCATCTGATCGCGGCCCGACAGATGCGCGCCGGTTGACGACAGGGTCAGAATGACGCCCGAGCGCTGCTTGACCATGTGACGGGCAGCGGCAAGGGCCGTCAGCAGATGCGTGCGGGCGCCGGTCAGGATCGGTGTGAGGACATCCTCGGTCGGCATATCGATCAACCGGGTGCCCTGCAGGTCGCCGCGAATGGATATGGCATTGAAGGTGATGTCGATACGACCGGCCTTGGTCACCACGGCGTCGGCATGGGCGCGGGCCTGGGCTTCGTCGAGGGCGTCGACCTCGGCCGCCTCGGCGTTGCCTCCGGCAACGTTGATTTCGTCGGCAACGGCCTGGACCTTGGACAAGGTTCGGCCAGCAAGAAACAGCCGGGCGCCATCACGGGCAAACTGGCGGGCAGTGGCGCCGCCCAACTGGCCGCCGGCACCATGAATGATGGCAATTTTGTTTTCGAGCAGCATGAAATACTCCTTGTTTCGGGCAATAAGAATTCGGCCCGGCAGAGGGCTGCCGGCGAGGCTGGTTGGTGATGGCAGTGCGATCAGGTCAACTGGTCGAGTTGAATTCCTTTGGCCAAGGCCGCGGCATAAATCGCTTCCTTGTTGAACAGGGAATTCCAGCCGCCGACATGACTGTCGCGGGATTCGACGGTCTGGAAGGGAGCCTGGTGAAAATGCTGCGTGGTACGGCCGTCACGCTCTTCGAAGGTGACCTCGACTGTCTTGGTCGCCAGGTCCTCGCCGGAGCCCTGTTCCCAGGCGAACGAGAAGGCGAGGCGCCGCTCGGGCTCGATGGCGGTGAAGCGGCCGCTGGACCAGCTTTTGGGGAACATGGCGGAGGTCATGCCGATGCGCCAGGCGCCGCCCACGCGAAAATCCAGATCCAGATCGGTGACGGTGAAGCCTTCGGGACCCCACCAGCGGATCATGTGCTCGCGGCTCGCCCACATGCGCCAGACTACGCCGAGCGGAGCATCGAAGGTTCTGGTGATCAGCAGTTCATCATCGGCGATCCTGGCGCTAGTTCTTGCTGGCATTGCCATCTCCCTCGGTCAGTTCAGCCAGGTACGCTTCCATCTTGTCGAAGCCGCCTTCCCAGAAGGCGCGATAGCTGGACAGCCAGCCATCGAGGTCCCTAAGCGGCGCTGTATCGAGTTTGCAGGGCCGGAACTGCGCCCGCTGGCCGCGGGTAATCAGCCCGGCACCCTCGAGAACCTTAAGGTGCCGAGAGACCGCCTGGAGCGACATATCGAATGGCGCGGCGAGTTCGTTGACGGAGGCCTCGCCCTCGGCGAGCCGCGCAAGGAGCGCTCGGCGCGTTGGGTCTGCCAGGGCCGACAGGGTCGTCGAGAGCACGTCCTGCATGGTATTAAACAACTTTGTTAATCAACATATTCGTTGAATACAAAACGAGGGGACGCGTGTCAATATCGACTTCGTTTGCCCGGACGCCTGGGGCAGAAGAGATTCTTGCTGCACCTGTCGAAGCGGCACCGACCAGATCGTCGTCATGGTAGAGGGCGGCGTGGTGCTGTCAGTTTGGGAGAGACAAATGAAGCTTGCAGGTTGGATACTCAGTGCGCTGATCGGGCTGTTCCTGGCCATTGCTTCGGCGGCGCCGAAGTTCATGGGGATTGCGGCGGCGACCGATGCGATGGCGGTGGTGGGCTGGCCGATCAAGTATCTGGCGCTGATTGGCTGTATCGAGGTGGGCTGTGTGGTGCTGTTTCTCATTCCGCGCACGGCGCTGCTTGGGGCGGTGCTGACCACGGGGCTCTTGGGTGGGTCGCTGGCGGCGAACCTGCGGGTGGATAACCCGCTGTTCAGCCATACGCTGTTCTCGATCTATCTCGGCGTGGCCGTGTGGGTGGCGCTGTGGTTGCGCGAGGAGAAGGTGCGGGCGGTGTTTCCGTTCGTGCGGGGAGCGCGGTCGTGACGGTGGCGACAACGGAATTGCGCTGCAACTGCGGGCAGGTGCGTATCGCAGCGGAGGGAAAGCCGTTCATTGCGGCGGAGTGCTACTGCAACAGCTGTCGGGCTGCGGCGCAGCGGATGGCGGCTCTGCCAGGGGCGCCTGCGGTGACCAATGCGATGGGTGGCACGCCCTATGTGCTGTATCGCAAGGACCGGCTGCGCTTCGTGGCCGGTCAGGACAAGCTGCGGGCGTTTCGCCTCAAGCCTGACGCGCCGACGCGTCGGGCGATCGCGACCTGCTGCAATACGCCGGTGTTTGCGGAGTTCCAGTCCGGCCATTGGCTGAGCCTCTACTCCGGACTGTGGCCCGACGGAGCGGCGCCTGCGCCGGAGGTCCGCACGCAGACGGGACACCTGTCGGTGGAGCAGCGGCCTGATAACAGCGTGCCCGCGGGCGCTTGGTCGACTGCGCGATTCTATGGGCGATTGCTGCGGGTCTGGATCGCCATGGGCTTTAGAGTGCCCAAGGTCGATGTGCCTGGGCCGGAGCTGACGATCTAGCGATGGCAGCGGCGATGCGGGCAGGGGCGCTGCCCGCATCGCGGGTCGTGTTGGCTGTCAGGCGGTGCGGGCGGACGACGGCATCCAGACGATCCAGGCAAAGATCAGGACGCCGGCGAAAGTCACCAGCGAGCTGGCGGCAACGACGGGCTCGAGAGCGACATTGCCCTTGAGCAGCAGATAGAGCGAAATGCCCATGACGACGACGCCCAGGGTGTAGAGCCAGTATTGAACCAGCGGCAGCAAGCCCTCGGACTTGGCCGGGTTCAGGGCGTAGTAGCCGCCGAAGATGGCCGATGTGACCCAGCCGAGCAGGTTGATATGGGCGTGGGCGCCGATGACGTCGTGGCTCTGCGATACCGACATGTGAATGCCGATGGCGATACCGGCGATCAGGAACAGGATGGCGCTCCTAAAAAAGTAGGTCGAGATATTTAGCATGATTTTCCCCTCAAAGCCGGTCGGCGGCTTCCCTCAACGGAATCGACCCGGCGACGCAGAATATGCTTCTGCCGAAACCCTTGGAAGAGCGGGATTTCCGGCCTAATGAAGGGGAATCGCGCGCGCAGATCTGCGCCGCCAATGCGGGTAAGGCCTTGCCAAGACCTCACTTTTCTGCGACAAACCGCGCTGCGTTTTCAGCCTAAGTCGGCTGCCTGATGCCGGTTCGCCGGTATTGGCTCCTGCTCTCTCGTGCAAACGTGCTTTCCGGCCGGCATGTTGCCACCGGGTAACTGCTCGTCCGCATGCGACACGAGCCTACTATCAGGATACAAACCATGGCGACCATCACTGGCACCGTTAAGTTCTTCAACACCACCAAGGGCTTCGGCTTCATTTCCCCCGAAGATGGTGGCAAGGACGCATTCGTTCACATCTCCGCCGTTCAGCGTTCGGGCCTGCAGGGCCTGTATGAGAACGACAAGGTGACCTACGAGCTCGAAACCGGCCGTGACGGCAAGGTTTCGGCCACGAACCTGACCCTGCTCTAGTTTCTGAACAGTCTGGCGCACGGCCATCCGCAAGGGTGGCTGAGCGCTCAAAGGCCGCCGTGATGTTGAAAACACGGCGGCCTTTGCTTTGTCCGGACAATGAAAAACGCCGCCCCGAGGCGCGGCGTTTTCATTTGGTGCCGAGGCCAGATCAGAAAGCCTGGAAGCTCGAGATGGCGTTGTTGTACGAACCGAGCGAGGACTTGTCGTTCGAGATCGTGGTGCAGGACCCGCCATACCAGGTGTTCTTGCAGACGGTGACCTGAGCGCCGCCATCGACGGTGATCGAGGAGATCGAGTTATCCCAACCGCCGGGCAGGCTCGGATCGCTGTCGCCGGGCGACACGCAATACTGGGCGCCAGAGAAGTTGTTGCCCTTGAAGAAGCAGACTTCGGCAGCAACCGGGATAGGGGCCGGCAGCGGGCCGTTGCCGATGCCGAAGGAGATGGATGGGCCGCCAGGTCCGACGGTGACGCCGAAGTTGAACGGGATGTCGTCGTTGGCTGGGGGCTGTGGCTGCGGCTGGGCGTTGGCGGGCTGCAGATAGTTGGCGGAAACCCAACCGTCGGTGCCCGAATTGCGATCGACGAAGCACCAGGAACCCTGACACTGTTTGACGTCGACATATTCGCCGGCGCTGAGTGCGCCAACCTTGGCATAACCCGTGCCGGGACCGGTACGGACGTTGACGGCACCGGTGGCCACGCCCGGCTGGGCGAAGGCGGCGGCGGTGGACAGAAGGACGATGGCGGCGCTTGCGGAAGCAAGAACGATGGTCTTGATGGTCATTTCTATAAACCCTCAGTTGTATTTTTCAGTGAGCGTGTGCTCCCCTGTTCTGAGGCCAAATAGACAGTATTGCGGCTGAACCTGCTGTGAATGCCGCATTTAGGACATGAAAGTGAACAGCCCCGTCCGCGCAGGCCTGACGGGCCGCTAATATGAACAAGTCAGCGTTTGGCAGCGACACCCGTGACGCAAGCGGTGCCGAAAAGGCCGAGGGCCAGCAGGCTGGTAGCAATGGCAATCGGCCAATTGGTCTCGACACCACCAAGAGTGCTCCAACCGAGCGAAGCCAGCATTGCGGTAAGTACCGGGACAAGCAGGAAGAGCCAATGGCGCCAGCGCGCCGACATCGGCGTGGTGCCCAGGTCGATGTCGCGGGAATTGCGTCGCCGGCGCAGCAGCCACAACGTTACAACGACGAGCAGCGGGACCGACAGCCGCCGCCAGTCCGGAGCGTCGAGCAGCTGCAACACCCATAGAGCTGAAAACAACCCGCCGACGGAGATGATTTCCCACCTGGTGAAGACAAGCCGCGATGGCTGTGCGTCGAGCAGCAGGTTGGCGAGCGGCACGCACAGGCCCAGGCCAATCAGATAGAGCGCTACCGTCATGGGTTGTGGCAGATCCGGCCGCTCGATCGGCCAGTATTGGGCCCAGAGACCGAAGAAAAGGCCAAGGCCGAGCAGGAAGAGCAGTTGGCGTGGCAAGCTCCAGTTGACACTGCTGCGCACGCCCAGGCCGACAAGCAGGACGGTGAGCAGCGCATGCCACGACATGCCGGTGAAAACGAGCGTATAGGGGAAGACGTCGTAGACGGTCTGGACCACCACGCCTTCGATCAGCCAGCCGTAGATGCAGCCGGCGAGAAATACCGCCAGCCAGCCACGGGCGCCGGTTGCCGCCATGGCCATCAGTGCGGCGGCGCTGACCAGCGCATAGGCAAGCCAAGTCTGGGCCAACTCGCCTGCCAGCACCGGGCTCGGGGGCGCCGACCAAAACAGCATTTCCGAGCCATACATGCCGATGGCGCCCAGCATGGCGATGGACAGCCAACGCTGCCCCAGTCCAATCAGGCGATTGCCAATCGCGGGGGCCGCGGCGGAACCCGCCATCGCAGATCAGTAGACGCGCAGCGATGACAGGGCGTTGTGCAGATACTCGTCCAGCACGGGCTGGGACTCGATGATGCGCTCGCAATAGCTCTGGAAGAAGCGGTCGCGACAGGCGGCAGCCGAGACATTGCCGGTGACCTGTACGGACGAGAAGCGGTTGTCGAGGTTGAGCAAAGCCAGATCCTGGAAGACGCGGCCCGGGCCGGCACAGATTGAAGCGCCGGTATAATGCGTGCCCTCGAACAGGCAGACAGTGCCGGGTCCACCCGAGGCGTAGTCGGGATTGATGCCGCCGGGCCAATCGGTGGAGGTTCGACCGAAGGCGATGCGATCCTTGCTGGTCCAGCCGCGGTTGGAGCCCTGATCGACCAGGCACCACAGGCGCTGGCAACGCAGCACCTTGATGGCTACGTCGGCCTCGATATTGCCGACAAAGTCGTAGGCGGCGCCCGGGCCGCTGAGCAGGGTCAACTCGCCCGTGCTCCAGCCGTGACTGCCATTTTCTGAGAAGGCCACGGCAGCGGGCGCTGAGGCTGCGAAGGTGACGAGGGTCAGCAAGAGAGCGAGCAGAGGACGGGTGCGACGCATGCGACATCCAGAAGCTTGAGAGATTTGGCGCACACTAGCCTGCTTGCGCCGCGGCTCCAAGGTACAAACGAAAGGGCGCCCGCAACAGCGGACGCCCCTTTTTGTTTGGCGCTAGGCCGACTTACTGGACGCGGACCGAAACGATGTAGTCATCGAAGTCGCCCAGCGAACTGGCACTGGTGGTGTAGGTGCGGCAATCGCGGTAGTTGCTTTCCGAGCAGACCTGGACCTGCAGGCCATCCGGATTCTCAATGGACGAGATGCGGTCGGCCCAATCGCCCAGGTTGCGGGTGCGATCGCCGGCTTCGAGGCAGAAGCTCTCCCCGCGGAAGCGAGTGCGATCATAGAAGCAGACTTCACCATAGGTCGGCTCGACAACAACCGGCGGCGGTGGCGGTGGGTTCTGGTTGCCGACACCGATATTCACCGAAGGACCATTGGGGCCGATGTTGAAACCGAACGAGATGCCGGGCTGGCTCGGATTGACCGGAGCGCCACCAGAGGCCGCGAGAAACTGGGCTGAGACCCAGCCATCCGGGCCGGGCTTGGAAATGTAGCACCAGGAACCCTGGCACTGTTGCACATCGACCTGCTGGTTGCGGCGCACGGTGTCGACCACAGCATAGTTGGTACCCGGGCCGGAGCGCACGTTGACGTTGCTGGTCACCACGCCGGGCGCGGCATAGGCGGCCGGCAGGAAGACGACCACCGCGGTCGCGGCAACGGCGACGCCGGTGGCGATGTTGAGCAGCATTTTGCGGGTATGGCGGTTCATATAGGCGCTCCTCTGTTGCGTTCCGTCCGGTCCCGGGAATCAGGACGACGCTTGGCGGACGGCACGCTGTTATTTGTTGTAAGAAACGTGGGCGGAAAGAAAAGAGTTCCGCCCACGCCCAAAAAGTCGAATCAAAGCGGTGGGTTAGCCACCGATTGGTCAGTAGACCTCCAGCGACGAAGCCTTGCGATCAAGCTGGGTCGGCAGGCGACGCGTGTTGGACGTCAGCGTGACGCAGGCGCCGTCCAGGTTGCGGTCCGCGCAAAGGTCGACATAGGCGCCCCCGAAGACTTCGACTGAACGGATACGATTGTCCCAGTTGCGCAGGCGGTTGTAGGAGTCGCCTTCTTCGAGGCAGAAGCTCGAACCACCGTAATTGCGCTCGCTGTAGAAGCATGCGCCGGCCTCTTCGAAGACGGGCGGCTGAGGCTGCGGAAGGGGTTGCGGCTGGGGCTGCGGCTGCGGCCAGGGGAAGATCGGGCCCGGCAGGGGGACCGGCTGAGGTTGTGGCTGCGGCTGAGGCTGCGGCTGAGGCTGAGGCTGCGGCTGAGGCTGATCGATGATGACAAACGTGCCTGATGCAATCCAGCCGGACGGCCCGCGCTGACCCTGCACGCGGCAATAGCCGGCTGCGCACTCACCAACCTCGATGGCCACACCAGCATCCATCTGTCCGATGACCTGCGTCGCGTCAGGCCCTGCATAAAGCGGCGTGGTGGTTGTGACCTGCCCCCTGGCTGCATAGGCACCCACAGTGGTGACGATCAAGGCGGTCAATATGGTGATGAGGCCGAGGCGGAATGACTTCATGGGAAAAACTCCAAGCGCCGGCAACACTTCTGCCGGTTGCCATGGTTTGATCATACGGCAACTGAACGCTGTCTGAACGAAATCGTTCAGGTTCGCTGTGGCAGGCTCAGGGGTCGATCGGGCGCTTGCGGCCGTCTTCGCCAAGCGAAACGTAGACGAAGCGGCCGTCGGTGACCTTGACGCGGTCGGACAGGCGATTGCGGCGCGCCCAGGCCTCGATACCGACAGTTATCGAGGTGTTGCCGACCTTTTCGATGGTCGTATAGACGCAGAGAATGTCGCCCACTTTGACCGGGGCGATGAAGGTCATGGCCTCGACGGCAACGGTGACCACGCGGCCCTTGGTGCGTTCGACGGCGGCGATGGCGCCGGCAATATCCATCTGGCTCATGACCCAGCCGCCGAAAATGTCGCCGGCAGGGTTGGTATCGGCCGGCATGGCCAGGGTGCGGATGGTGAGCGAACCTACCGGTTCGTCGGTGGAGGGTGTCATATCGATGGTCCTTTCACCGGCCAGCGGCCGACCGCTTCTTCCCAATGCTTGCGGCATAGCGAGATATAGACCGACTTCTCGATCGATACCTGCTCGCCATCGGTCAGCACCCGGCCATCAGCATTCTGACGCACCACCATGGTGGCCTTGGCACCGCATTCGCAGATTGTGCGTATCTCGCGCAGCGTGTCTGCGACAGCCAGCAATTCGGATGAGCCGGGGAAAAGCTTGCCGAGGAAATCGGTGCGGAGGCCGAAGCACATCACCGGAATCTTGAGGCGGTCGCTGACGCGGGCGAGCTGCCAGACCTGGTCGGGGGTGAGGAATTGGGCCTCATCGACGAAGACGCAGTCGACCTTGCCGGCATCGAGCTCGTCGCGGACGGACTGAAACAGGTCGTCCTCGGACGAATAAAGGGCGGCCGGCTCGGAGATGCCGATGCGGGACGAGATCAGGCCGATGCCGTTTTCAGCATAGAGGGCCGATGTGTAGAGCAGCGGCCGCATGCCGCGCTCGCGGTAATTGTAGGCAGCCTGCAGCAGCAAGGTGGACTTGCCGGCATTCATTGCTGCGTAGGAAAAGTAGAGCTTGGCCATGACCCGCCCGTTGTGCCGGAGCAGCCGCGGGCTTGCGAGCGCAAAGAGTGGCGGTCCACAAAAAAAGAGGCCGCCTCGGAGGGCGGCCTGAATGCCGACTGGATCGGCGGGAAGAGCCGGGGTTGGCGGCCGGGCTCTTCAGATGGCCGGGCGCGACGTGGGGGACGTGGGGCGCGGCAGATCCGGGTGCATGGGGATGGCCCGGACAGACCGACCATAGCCAGGCCGGATGACAATGCGGTGACGCGCGCGTTCAGCCGCCATTCAGGCAGACGGCGCGATGCTAGCCGGCTAGTCTGTCGTTTCAGGAGGTCGATCCATGCGGAAATCTTTGGGCATCGTGATGGCGTTGGGGATGCTCGTTGGCGGGGTCGGGGCGGCGCAGGCGTCGCCAGAGGGGGTCTGGGAACTCGATACCAGGGATACCCGTTTGCAGCTCCAGCTGTGTGGCGACGGGACGAAGCTTTGTGGCACGCTGGTCTGGCTTTCGGATGCCGACTACAACGACCAGTATCTGCCTTATCTTAATACGCCGGTGACCAATGGCGTACCGCAGACCGGACCAAATCGTTGGAAAGGCGCCATGCGGCTGCTGGGTCATGACGTGACCGGCACGATCACCCAGCGCAGCGAGGACCAGATGAGCCTGACGGCCTGCGCCTTTATCGTGGCCTGCAAGACCTATCAGATGTTCCGGGTGGCCCAATGACTTTCAAGACACAGGCTCTAGCCGTTGGCCTTCTGGCCATGCTTTCCATGCCTGCGGCGGCGCAGAGCTTCGCCTCTCCGGAGGGCACCTGGGAGATCGAGATGGGTGACTCGCGCTATCGAGTCGAGCTGTGCGGCGATGGTACGCAGCTATGCGGCACGCTGATCTGGCTGGGCAACGGCGCGGATTCGCCGGAAAACCTGCCCTATCTCAATACGCTGATGATCGACCATGCCCCGCAGATCAGCCCCAATCAGTGGAAAGGCGACCTGCATATTTATGGGCAGAGCGCGGCCGGCACGATCACCCAGAACAGCGACAATTCGATCTCGCTCGAAGGCTGCGCCTTCATGGTGATCTGCAAGACCTACCAGATGTACCGTATCGGCGGTTAGGCGTCATCGTGCCACGCCCTCGTGGTTCGAGGCTCGCAAGAACTCGCACCTCACCATGAGGGCTACTGTTAGCTCAAATATTTCTAAGTAGCCCTCATGGTGAGGTGCGCTTCTTCAGCGCCTCGAACCACGAGGGTGTGGCAGGTCAGTTCGTCGTTCGCGGCGGATGGGCCTGCCGCTTTTGCCAGAGCGGGGGCAGGGTCTCTACGGCCACGATCGCGGCAAAGATCAGCGCGGCGCCGGCATAGCCGATCGGGGGCAGGCGCTCGGCCAGCAGGAAGGCACCGCCCAGCGCTGCGAACAGGCTTTCGGCTGAGAGGATGATCGCGGCATTGGCCGGCGGCACATATTGCTGGCCGATGGCCTGGAAGGTGAAGGCGACGGCGGTCGACAGGATGCCGGCATAGGCGATCTGCACCCAGCCGGCTCGAATCCCGTCGAGGCTTGGCTGCTCGATGATGAACGCCAGCCCCAGGGCGACGGCGCCGGCCAGCAGGAAACTCACTGCCGATACGAAGATGGGCAGGCCGGTGGCCTGTGCGGTGCGGCCGAGCAGGATGACATGCATGGCCCAGAACACGGCGCTGATGACGATCAGGCCATCACCGCCGTTGAAGCTGTGGAATCCGCCGCCATTGAGGAAATAGATACCGATCAGCGCCAGCGGCACGCAGACGAAGATGATCGGATGCGGGCGGGTACGGAACAGCAGATAGCCGAGCAGCGGCACGAAGAAGACGTAGAGCCCGGTGAGGAAACCGGCATTGGTTGCGGTGGTTGATGCCAGACCCGCCTGTTGCAGCCATGAGCCGATGAAGAAGACGGCGCTGACGGCGATGATGAGGGACCAGTTGTCACTCTTGAGCGGTTCGGGCCGGCGGCGCTTTTCCCACAGCGCCAGCGGCAGAACCAGCAGACCTCCGAGCAGGTAGCGCACGCCGGAAAAGGTCAGCGGCCCCATGGTCTCCATGGCCGATTTCTGCGCGATGAAGGCAAAGCCCCAGAGCATGGTGCAGATGAGGAGCAGCAGGGCGGCGATTGGGCGGGACATAGGCTCTCGGCGGGTTGGTAGAGTTTGAGTTGAGCTAGCAGTCGACACCCTCCCCCTTGTGGGGAGGGATCAAGGGAGGGGGTATCCCACGCGCTGGACTCGTGGAGACATACCCCCTCCCTGCTCGATTCAACGGACTTAGCAAACGCTAAGTCCTATCTCGCTTCCCTCCCCTCAAGGGGGAGGGTGGGCGCGGTGGATGCGGCGGTATCAGGGCAGTTCGTCGTCCAGCGCTGCGATCAGCTGGTCGATCTCTTCCGGGCTGGTGTAATGCGTGAACGACAGTCGCAATACCCCGTGGCTGGGCGCGATGCCGACGGCTTCGAGCAGGCGGTAGGCGTAGAAGTGGCCGCCGCTGGCCATGATGCCGTGTTTGGCAAGGCGCGTGGCAACAGCCGCGCCGGGTTCGGACAGGCCCAGGGCGATGGTGGGCGCGCGGGTGACCGGATCGTCGGGGCCAATGATGCGAATAGCGTTCTTCTTGCGCAGATAGTCGAGCAGCGGCGTGGCGAGCGCGATTTCCTGGGCGCGCATGGCGGCATGGGCGCGGCGGAACGGATCGGTGCCTTCGACGCTGTTGCCGGCAATAGCGGCCACGGTTTCGAGATAGTCGACAATGCCGGAGGAGGCCGCGATCTGGGCGTGGTCGGGGCCGGCTGGAGTGAGACGGTAGCGCGGCTTGTCGTCGTTGAAGTAGTGGCCCTGGTTGGGCAGCGACATTGCCAGCTCCGGGCGCACGGCCATGACGCCCTGGTGCGGGCCATAGACCTTGTAGGCGGAGAAGAAATAGATGTCGGCGCCCAGCGACTTGAGGTCCGGCAGGCCATGCGGGGCGTAGCTGACGCCGTCGATGGCGGTGACGGCCCCGACGGATTTGGCGCGGGCGGCAATCTCGGCGATTGGGTTGATCTCTGCGGTCACGTTGGAGCAATGCGGAGCGGCGATCAGGCGGACCTTGCTGTCGAGCAAGGCATCGAGATCGGCCAGGGACAGGCGACCGGTTTGCGGATCGACCCTCCACTCACGAATCTCGGCGCCCATTTTGGCCAGCCGGCGCCAGGCGCCGCCATTGGCCTCGTGATCCTGATTGGTGACGATGACGGCATCGCCGGGCTTGAGCCAAGCGGCAAAAGCATGGCCCAGCACATAAGTATTTGCCGAGGACGAGGGACCGAAATGGATCCAGTCGGCGGTGACGTTGAGGGCCTGGCCCAGGCGCTCGAAGCTGAGGTTCATCGCCTCGCCAGCAGCCTGCGACGCGGGATAGACGCCGTAGGGCTGGACCTTGGTGGCGCGATAGTAGTGGTCGAGCTTGGCCAGCACCTGGCGCGAAGTATAGGATCCGCCGGCATTTTCGAAGAAGGCCTGGCCGTGCAGGGTCGGTTCGGCAAAGGCGGGGAATTCGGCACGAATGCGGGCCGGGTCGAGGGGCAGGGTGGTCATCGGAATGGTCCAGTCGGTAAGGTGCCGATTGGTAGACCACGGACCAAAAAAAGCAAACCCCGGCTGTTGAGAGCCGGGGTTTGCGCAATGCCGCTTTCGAGGGCGAAGGGGCATCGCAGGGCCGGCAGCGCCGCTGCCGAAGTCGTGCGGCGCTGCCGAAGCGGTTAGCCGTTGTTTGGCGCGGGAGCCTGTGCGGGAGTGCCCATCGGGCCCTTGTGCATCTGGCCCTGATGCTGGCCGCCATTGCGGTTGGGGCGCTGCGGCAGCAGCTCGGCCTTCTGCTCGTCGGTGAGGCTGTCAAAGAAGGCGGTCAGCGACGGCTGCACGGCTTCGAGCGCGGCCAGGTGCGCGGTTTCGAGCGCGATACGGTTCTCGAACATTTCGGAGAATTCCGGACGCTCGGCCGTCTGGCCCTCGACCGGGGTAGGACGCAGGCCTTCGACGGCAGTGGAGAAGGTTTCGGCGGCAGCCAGCGCATCGATCTTGAGCGTGTCGAACAGCGCCTGCTGCTCGGTGGTCAGCTCGATCGCGTGGCTCAGGCGAACCAGGGCGATTTCTATGGCTTCGGTGCTGGTGCCGGGGCCAAAGAATTCGAGGAAGCCACCGCGGCCCGGACCATTGCGGTCCTGACGCAGATGCGAACCGGGACCACCCTGGCGGAAGGCCTGCTCCTGGGTCGGAGCGGGCGTTGCGTCCTGGGCGAAGGTGGGGGCAATGGCGGTGAAGCCGACGGCGGCTGTCATCAATGCCACAATGGCGGTCTTGGTGATCGTCTTCATGGGTCAAGTCCTTTGCATGGGGCCGGTTTGTCCGGCATGGATGTGACCATAGAGGGCGCCAGCTCTTCACGACCTTGCGAGTGGATGAACAGTTGGAGAGGTTGGTAAGGTGGACCGCCATGATTAAACTGATTGTCGATCCATTTCCGGTAGTGGCGCAACTCGATGACCTGCGGCGCAAGGCCTGGGGCGACGATGTTGCGTCCTATGGCCGCGAACTGGAGCGGAGCCTGGTGCATGTCGGCGCCATGGAGGGCGCCAAGCTGGTTGGCTTCGTCAACGTCGCGTGGGATGGCGGCCAGCATGGCTTCATCCTCGATACCTGCGTCGATCCGGAGCATCAGCGGCAAGGGATAGCGGTCAGGATGGTCCAGCAGGCAGCCGAGGTGGCGCGGCAACGTGGGGCGGAGTGGCTGCATGTCGATTTCGAACCGCATCTGGAGGGGTTCTATCGCCAATGCGGGTTTGAGCCGACGCCAGCGGGGTTGATGCGGTTGAAGTAGTGCCCCGCCCTCATGGTTCGAGGCTCGCGAAGAGCTCGCACCTCACCATGAGGGCTACTTTTAGCTCAATGTCAGAGTAGCCTTCATGGTGAGGTGCGCTTCTTCAGCGCCTCGAACCACGAAGGCGTGGCACTCAACTCGCGATATACTCCCGCAGCACTTCGGCCTCGTGTTCGGCTTGCTCGATCTTGAGTTTGACCACGTCGCCGATCGAGACGATGCCGATGAGTTGGTCGCCCTCGGCGACGGGCATATGACGGATGCGGTGGCGGGTCATGCGTTCCATGACGTCGGCGATGGGCGTCTGGCGGGTGCAGGTGACGACGCCGCGCGTCATGCAATCGCCGATGCGCAAAGCGAGTGCGGTGGCGGGATCCGTGCCGAGACGGCGGACGATGTCGCGTTCGGACAGGATGCCGACGATTGTGCCGCCGGTGTCGGTAATGACCACGGCGCCGATGTTGTGGCGGTTGAGCAGGGCAACGGCATCGCCGAGCGAGCCGCTTTCGGGCAGGGTGTGGACCAGTACGCCCTTGGTTTGAAGGATGGTATCGACGAGCATCGTTCAGTCCTCCTTGTTGGAAGTCTGGACCCGCGGGGATGCGGCGGCAATAGGCGGTTCGTCGAAGCGCAAAGAAAAGGGCCGGCTTGCGCCGACCCTTTCGTGACGTCGTCAGGGAAGAATGGAGATCAGCCTTCGCCCTGGCCTGGGGACCAGTAGCTGCGAATTTGCCGGCGGGTTGGAGCTTCAGCCGGCAGGGCGCCACGCAGGGCAATGCGCGTGGCTTCGAAAAGAATCGCGAGGACGAGAAGGGTCAGCGGAACCATGAAGACCGCAATTTGCGTATCGACCTGGGTGGCCAGACTTGCCGCGCTTGCCGGTGTGACGCCGGCAATCAGGGCTGCCATGGAGCCGGCGGTCACCACAACCGTCGAGACAATGGCATAGAGCCTGAAACTTTTCCGCTTGGGGGACGTAGTTTTGTGCATGGGACCGACGTCGTTTCCTGTCTTCGGATGAGCCTAGTAAGCCACCCGAATGCGGTTCGAGTTTGTGTCCAATTTGGTCGGTCGCGTACCATTTGAGGGCAGAACTGTGGCGGCGCCGGGCTCCGGCCACGGCATGAGGAGGCTAGAATGCGCGTATTGCTGGCATTGACGATGATGATCGCACTGCTGCTGCCGGCCACGGCGCAGGACGATGCGGCGCCGTGGCAGGCCACGGTGACGGGCCAAATCGAGGCGTTTCGCTCCGGCGATGGCGCGGCCGCGCTGACCTTCGCGGCAAAAGGGTTCCGCACCCAGTTCGAGGGGCAGCCGGATGCATTCTATGCGGCGATCATCGCTACGGGCTATCAGCCGATCGTCGATTCGCGCTCGCACAGCTTTGGCGAATTCAACAAGGTCAGCGAGACGATCGTGATGCAGGTGGTGAAGTTCGTGGGGCCGGACCAGGGGCTTTACGAGGCGCTATATCAGCTCGGCGACGAGCCGGATGAAGGCTGGCGGGTGCTGGGCGTGGCGTTGAAGAAGGAAGAGGGCGTCGGGATTTAAGTCCGACACCCTCCTTGGCGCGTTCAGTCATAGGCCTGGACGCCATAGTGGCGGACCGGGTTGCGGTCGCGGCGGTGCAAGACTGCGGTGACTGCGCCGGCGATGGGCGTCATCAGGCCATCCAGGAAGCGGTTGCGGTGTTCGAGAACGGTGGGGGTCTCGTCGGCATCCGTCCATGACTGCTTGTAGATATCCTTGAAGAAATAGCTGGCGGGGATCATTTTTCATTTCTCCTGTTTGAATCGGTTCAAATTCGAGACACGATGTTTCTCTGAACCGGTTCAAATGTTAGCTTGTCGGAAGGATAGGTTCAAGCAAAATTTGAACCGATCCAACCACTATGCTAGAATAATTGTATCGGTTCAAATGACTTTCGCGGAAAGGCGGACGTGGTGGCGCGGCAGACTGACACCAGCATCAAACTGCGGGATGTAGCCAAGGCGGCGGGTGTCTCGCAGGGCACAGCGTCCAATGTGTTCAGCAAGCCTGAGCTGGTGCGGGACGAGGTGCGCGAGCATGTGCTCGGTGTGGCCAAAGAGCTGGGCTATGCCGGGCCCAGCATCACCGGGCGGCTGTTGCGGCAGGGCAGGGTGAATGCGGTTGGCGTGGCGGCGATCGAGCCACTGAGTTACTTCTTCGAGGATCTGTGGGCGCGCCAGCTCATGTCGGAGATTTCCAATATCTGCGACAGCCGAGGGGCGGGGGTCGCGCTGGTGTCGGCGCGCAATGACGAGCGGCTGGCCTGGAACATCCAGTCGGCACTGGTTGATGGCTTTATCCTGCTCTGCGTCGAGGGGGGCGAGAAGCTGGTGGAGGTCACCCGGCAGCGGCAATTGCCCTATGTGGCGCTGGCAATCGGCACGGCGGACAGCACCATTCCCGCGATTGGCGTCGACAATGTTGGCGGGGCGAGGGTAGCGGCAGAGCATCTGATCGGGCTGGGTCACAAGCGGTTTGCCATCCTCTCGACCATGATCGGGGATGATGGCGGTCCGGGGCGCCGCAGCGAAAGCGAGGTGCTTGCCACGATCTATTCGACTTCACGCGATCGCGCCTTTGGATATTGGCAGGCTCTGGAGATAGCCGGCCTTGGCCGGGCGCCAGTGTTCGACACGCGCGAGGATGCGGCCGGCACCTATTCCGTCATGGCCGAGATTTTCGCGGCGGAGGAGCCGCCGACCGCTATTCTGGCTATGTCGGACAAGATCGCCATGTATGCCGTCGAATGGCTGTTCCGCAACGGGCGGACGGTGCCGGGCGATGTATCGGTGGTCGGGTTTGACGGTGTGCCGGAAGGGGCGGTGGCGACGCCCAAGTTGACGACAATTGCGCAGCCGATGGCCGAGATCGCGCGGCGGGCGGTGGATGCGGCATTGGGTGGCGTGCAGGTCGAAGGACGGCAGATGCTGCAAGCGGAGTTGGTGGTGCGCGAATCTACGGCGCCGCCGCGTTCCTGAGCTTGCTCCGCGCCGCCTGAACCCGTATCAGTCTGCCCGGATTTCCGGGGAGAGTGACGAATGGGGTTCTTGTCCGAGGCATTGGAGCGCGTAGCGCCGTCGGCGACGATTGCGATCAGCGACAAGGCGCGCACCCTGGCACGGGAAGGGCGCGATATCATCGCGCTTTCGGCCGGCGAGCCCGATTTCGATACGCCGCTGCATGTGCGCGAAGCCGCCATCAAGGCGATGAGCGAAGGCAAGACGCGTTATACCAATGTCGATGGTATTCCCGAGCTCAAGGCGGCCGTGGCGGCCAAGTTCAAGCGCGACAATGGCATGGACGTGACGGCGGCCGACTGCTTCGTCGCCTCGGGCGGCAAGCAGATCATTTTCAACGCGCTGCTGGCGACGCTCAATCCGGGCGACGAAGTCGTGGTGCCGGTGCCCTATTGGGTGAGCTACCCTGAGATCGTGCGGCTGGCGGGCGCCACGCCGGTCTTCGCGGTGGCCGACGATACGACGGGCTTCAAGCTCAAGCCCGAGGTGCTGGAAGCGGCGATCACGCCGGCGACCAAGTGGTTGATCCTCAATACCCCGTCCAACCCAACCGGCGCGGCCTATACGTGGGACGAGCTACGTGGGCTGGCCGATGTGCTGTTGCGGCACCCGCACGTGCACATTCTTACCGACGATATCTATGAAGTGCTGGTCTATGACGGCGGCAAGTTTGCCACCATCGCGCAGGTCGAGCCCAAGCTGATGGGCCGCACGCTGACGATGAACGGCGTGTCGAAATCGCATGCCATGACCGGCTGGCGCATCGGCTATTGCACGGGTCCAAAGCCGCTGCTGGCGGCGATGCTCAAGCTGCAGAGCCAGTCGACCACCAATCCAAGCTCGATCGCGCAATGGGCGGCGGTGGAAGCGCTGAACGGGCCGCAGGATTTCCTGGCCGAATGGCGCCAGGTGTTCCAGGATCGGCGCGATCTGGTGGTGGCCGGGCTCAATGCCAATACCGGGCTCGATTGCCTGACGCCCGAAGGCGCGTTCTACGTGTTCCCGTCGTGCAAGCGGCTGCTGGGCAAGACCAGTGCCGGCGGGACGTTGCTGGCCACGGACGAGGATTTCGTCATGGCACTGCTGGAGGAGACGGGCGTGGCGTTGGTGCATGGCACGGCGTTTGGTCTGCCGGGGCATTTCCGGTTGAGCTATGCGGCCGGCAATGCGCAGCTGGAAGAAGCGGTGAAGCGGATCCAGGCGTTCTGCGCGGGCATCCACTAGCCTGTGGCCTATGCCTTCTGCCTGCTGCTGGACGAGGGGACCGACGCTTCGGTTCGATCCTTGTGGCAGGCGCTGGTGACCGCAGGTGCCGGCGATCACATGCTGCAGTTGGGCTATCCGCCACACCTGTCGCTGGCGGTGCTCGATGAAGAGCCGCCTCGGGAAGTGGTCGACATGGCCTTTGCAAGCGTGGCTGGCGGGCGGTCGATAGAATTGACCCTCGGTCCGGCGCGCCGGTTTGAAGGGACCACAATTGCCTGGCTGGCCGTGGAGGCCGGTGACGCCTTGCGGGACCTTCACCGAAGTCTCTCCGAGACGTTGCCCACTGACGCTGTGCGCGAGCACTACCGGCCTGCCGTTTGGACGCCGCATGTGACTCTGCAGATAACCGGTGATGTCGATCGAGCGCTGGCAATCGCGGATGCAGCCTGGCCAGAGCCAGTGCAGGCGCGGTTTACGGCAGTGGAGCTGGTGCAGTTTCCGCCGGTGACGGTGCTGAAGAGTGTGGCTCTGAGGTGAGGCGCGCTGGGGATTCGCCTCTCCCCAAGGGAGAGGTGAAGCGACGGCCGCCTGGTAGAACTGGTCGCTCCAGCCGGCGGCTTAAGTTCCTTCGCAGAAGTGATCGCCAGCCGAACGCCTCGTTTACCCCTGCATCGTACCCTGTCGGCCAAATGTCACAATTCAGGCCCGCCTCGATGGACGAATTTGACTTTATCGACGACGACCAAGATGCCCTCGCCGCTGCCGACCTGACCAAGAAGTCATTGGTCGATACGCGCGAAAATCTGGGCGTCATGCTCGACGTGATGCCCATGGGCCTGCTGATCCACACCGAGCAGGGCATCCTGTTTGCCAATCGCGAGGCCTGCAAGCTGCTACAGTCGCCCAAGGAGGTGTTGACCGGCCAACATCTGCTCGATTTCGTGCGCCCTTCGGACATCCCCAATGTATCAGCCCAGTTCAGCCAGTCCTTCGGCGTCACCGACCGGACATTCGAGCAGGAAGCGGTGGTCGAACGCACCGACGACACCATGCGCCTGCTCAAGCTGATCACCGGGCGTCTGCCCTGGCCGGGCACGCCCGTGATCCAGGTCCTATTCCAGGACATTACCGATCAGAAACGGGCTGAAACCTCGCTCCGCCAACTGGCCATCACCGACGAGCTGACCGGCGCGTATAATCGCCGGCAGGCCTTGTACGAGGCCGCACTTTACATTGGCTCCGACGGCTCCAGCCGCATCCCCCTGAGCGTGATCCTGATCGATATCGACCGCTTCAAATTGATCAACGACACGTATGGCCACGGCATCGGCGACGTCGCGCTCAAGGAACTGGCCCGCGCCGCCCACGGCTTCGTCCCCACTATAGCGGGCACCGACTCGGCTTTCTTTGCCCGTATCGGTGGGGAGGAATTCATCATCTTGCTCCCCGGCACCAAAGAGCAGGCAGCCGCGATCGTCGCCGAGCAATTCCGCAAACTGGTGGAGCAGATCAAGGTCCCCACCGGATCGGGCGGTCTGCAATTCACCATCTCGTCGGGCGTGGCCTGCTATCGCAAGCAGGACCATTCCTTCGAAGGCGTGCTCCAGCGCGCCGATCATGCGCTCTACCGGGCCAAGGATAACGGCCGCAACCGCGTCGAACTTGCCTGAACGGCAGTGCATTGGGGCAGCGTATGATCTCGCCTACTTCCCCATCCAGCTCAGGAAGCCGGTGCTGTCGCCGCCGGCTTCGGCGAACATCTGGGTCAGTTTGCTGGTCGTTTCATAGCTCGCGACAGCCGCCTGATAGAACTGATCGCTCCAGCCGGCGGCCTGGCGTTCCTCTGAACTCATGGACGAGTAGATAGAGATGATGTTCTGGCTGAAGGCGGTGGGGTCGCTGGATTTGGCGGCACTCTGGAAGCCGGCCAGAAGGGCGGCGCCGCTTTTGCTGCGCAAGGCAGCGCTTGCCGCGTTGACTTCTTCGGTGGCAAACTTGCTGCCGGTATTGAGCGCGATGGCCGAGAGTGAGCGGCTGTCGAAGGCTGACATGTCGATATAGGTCCCGACAGTGGTCTGCTTGTTGAAAGTGGGGGCCTTGCCGTTCTTGATGGCTTCGGCGTAGAGCGAGTCGAGGGTTTTGCGCGCCGTGCTGGCGACGTCGGTGATGCTGGTCTGCTTGATGGCTTCGCCGGCCTCGACAACGGCCAGATAGAGGGCGACCGGATCGTCTTCGCCGGCATCGGGCAGCGTCTTGGGGTCGGATTTGAGCTGAGCCAGTCCTTCGGTGACCGCAGCGCGGCCGGCTATCCAATCGGCGCCAGCTTTTTCCTCGGCGCCCAGGCCGTCTAGATAGTCGGCGGCGGCCTTGTAGAGGGCGGTGTAGTTGCCGGTAACTTTGGCCAGCGCGGCGGGGCCGGACAGAGCCTGCTCGAATCGGCGCTGCATTTCGATGCCGGCCGCTGCGCGCTCATCGTTGCTGAAACTGTCGTCGCTCGCCATGGCGTAGAGTTCGCGTGGATCGAGGCTTGAAAGATCGAGCGCTAGTTCGTCGCCCTCGAGCGGCGAGTCGCGGTCGGCTTCCTTGAGGAGCGTCGTGAGCTTGGTCCGCGTCTCGGCGAGGACAGTGGCGAAATCCTTGGTAGCCAGGGCTGCGAGCGCAGCATCGGACAAGGTGACCGAGGTCGCGGCCTGCTCGGTGGTGGTGCTTGCGGTCGTACTTGTCGTGGAGGCCGTCGACGTACTCTGCGCCACCAGGGTTGCTGCCAGGGTCGCATAGCTGGAATAGCTGCTGCTGCTGGAATAGGCGGTGCTGATGGCCATGGCGGGCACTCCTGCGCGTGTGCGAAGCACCATGCA
This sequence comes from Devosia sp. SL43, assembly GCF_021729885.1. Taxonomy (NCBI): domain Bacteria; kingdom Pseudomonadati; phylum Pseudomonadota; class Alphaproteobacteria; order Hyphomicrobiales; family Devosiaceae; genus Devosia; species Devosia sp. SL43. The sequence continues at coordinate 1,212,001 of NZ_CP063401.1, read as the reverse complement.
AGGGACGTGCCGGGGAAAGCGCAGTTAAATCAACGGACTTAATGGGAGCGTGGCGCGCTTGTCGGCAGAACTTGCCGGGGAAGGTGGCAGGAATGGCCAGTGGACAAGAAAAGGCCCCGCCCGAGGGGATGGGCAGGGCCTAGGGGTCATCGGCCGAAGCGTCTGACCTTGGAGGAGCGGCACCACGATTGCCGCAAAACTCATCGAAGTTTGTTATCGGACGCTGCCCGATCCCGCACAATCGCTCAAATGGGAAGTGCTGCCATGCAGAATCACACGCGCCTTTGCGATGGGCAAAAAAAGAGGCTCCAACCGAAGTTGGAGCCTGATGATAGGGCCGAAGCCAAATCCAAAGTTTTGGCCCAGCGCAAGGGAGGAGGATATGCGCCAAACCGGGTGACCCAAGCCGAGGGAGGAGGATACGGCCTAGATCGGTGTCGCAAGAAGCGGGTCCGAGGGAGGAGGATACGGAGCGGCTTCACCAGCGACAAAGCCAATATAGGTTTTGACCGTTTGGTCAGCAATGCATCTACTGACATGTCAGCCATGCGGCCCACACAGCGACAAGTTGTCTCCGAATGGCTGTGGGATGCGTGATGCCGGCCTGCAAATGGCGATCTCCTCCGCTTCCGGTGCTCACGTACCAATGTACGCTTCGCTCCGGTTCTCGCAGATCACCATTTTCGACTCGGCCTGACGCATCCCGCAACCATTCGGTCGACAGCGTGCATCAGAAAACGGCCAGGTATTTCAGCAGCGAGATGATGCCGATCACGATCACCACGATCTGGATGATCTGACGCACGCGCGCTTCGATGGGCAGGCGCTGAACCAGCCAGAGAATGAGGACGATGACGAGGAAAGTGATCAAGATACTGATCAGCAAGGACATGTGACGCTCCAACTGCGCAATATTGCGTAGACTTGTAACGCGGCTGTGAGCGAAACGTTGCCGTAGCACGGCAGCACTACGAGTGAGGAACTCGCGGATTGATCAACTATATCGGGCATTCCGGCTACGACATGGCCCAGACCAATGGGCTGCTGCAAAAGGTGCGGGGTGAACTGCCGGCGGACACGTGGTTGGCATTGTACCTGACAGCCGCGATTCCATTGGGCGAGCCCTTCGATAGGGACATCTCGAGGGACTTCGGTATTGAGGCGCTTTGTAAGTTCCAGCTGCAGTTGGTCGACAAGGAGAGTGCCCATCAGTACCACCCCGCGGCCATCGCGGCGCTCTATGCCCACTTTGCAAAGGGACATTTGGTCATTACGTGGGAACTCGACTCGATCATCGCCGATCCCAATGCTCAATGACGAAAAAAAAGGCCCTGTCCGAAGACAGGGCCTGATGACTGGGCCGAAGCCAAATCCAAAGTGGGGCAGAGAGCAAGGGAGGAGGATATGCGCTCTGCCAGTGAACCTTGATCGAGGGAGGAGGATACGATCTCGGTTCGGTGTTGCGATACGGGGTCCGAGGGAGGAGGATTCGGAGCGCGTCTCAGCAACGACTCGAATATGAACTCGACTCGTTCGGTGGGCAATACGCCCACTGACATGTCAGCCATGCATTCGGTGCAGGTGCTTAAAAAAGGATGTGGCCCCACTCGAGGGGAGAGTGGAGCCACACAGTTGCGAGAATTGCTTCCCGCAAGGAGGGAACGCAGGGGGTACAAGGGAGGAGGAGAAGCACCCGCTGTGTTGAAACCGGTATAGGCCGAGGGCTTCTGCCCAACAATTGGGCAGGCGGTATGCGAGCCATGCGTCCGGCGCATGCAATTTGGAACATAACGCGAAAAAGGCATTGCGGATGAACGATTTAGTCCGCCCGCCAATGCCGCGTCAAAGCCAGCCGCGCCGTTTGAAAAAGACATAGGGCAGCACGGCTGATGCGATCATGGCACACAACGCCAGGGGATAGCCGACTTGCCAGCCGAGCTCGGGCATGTGGACGAAGTTCATGCCGTAGATCGAGGCGACCAGGGTGGGCGGCAGGAAGACGACGGCAGCGACCGAGAAGATCTTGATGATCTGATTCTGCTCCAGGTTGATCAGGCCCAGTGTCGCATCGAGCAGGAAATTGATCTTGTTGGAGAGAAAGCCGGCGTGATCGCCCAGCGACGCGGCGTCGCGCTGCAGGATCTTGAATTCCTGGCGGGCATCCTTGCCCAGCTTGGAATTTGCCGCCTCGCGCGTCTGGTGGAAGGTGGTCAGCCGCAGGATGCTGACCAGGCTTTCGCGCACCATGGTCAGCAGATCGCCCTTGTTGCCGATCTTCTCGATCAACGCTTCGAGGTTGCGTGCCTTGCGGGTGGCCGATTTGACCTTGGAGCGGAAGACCTCGCGGCTGATGCCGTCGAGCTCGTCGCCGATGGTTTCGAGCACCTGGGCGAAGCGGTCGATAAAGGCATCGAGCACGCCGACCATGACCTGTTCGCCATTGACCAGCGCGCGGGCGCCGGGGCGCATGGCGTTGGTCTCGAAAATCGCAAAGGGTGACGGTTCGGCGTAGCGGATGGTGACGAGGGTCTTGCCGGCCAGAACGAAGGTGATCGGGGTCTTGATTGGATCGAGATCGTGCAGATTGACCAAGACGGTGACGGTCATGAACTCAGCGTCGGCCTCGTTGTAGAGGCGTGCCGAGGGTTCGATATCCTTCATCTCGTCGCGGGTTGGCACCAGGATGCCCAGACACTGCTCGACGAAGTGTTCTTCATCGCGCGTGGGCTTGATCAGGTCGTACCAGATGGCCTGGTCGAGACCGCTGGTGGTGCTTGCGCCGTCGTGGATGGTGCGCAGGAGTCCGGTGCCGGAGGCGGTGTAAATGCGAAGCATGGTTGTGGTCCTTGTCGCAGGGCAGCAGCGCCCGGCGGGACCTGTGGTCACACCGGGTTGAACGCTGCCCTGTCGGTAGATCGACTTCGAGAGTCGGGGTTCATGGTGTGGTTCCGGGTTGCGAGCGGCCGCAGCCGCATCGGCGGTGTGATGCTCCTGCGGCCGGTCGGAGTCAAGTTCACTGCTCGAAGGCCTCAACTAGGGCCTGGCGCAAGCTGCGGCCTTCACCCAGATCGACGTCGTCGATGCGCCAGAACGGCTCCATGCCCTCGGTGACGACGATCGGCTTCAGCACCAGCGTATTAGTGTAGTTGGCGCTCGGCTCGCTGGCAAAGCTGTAGCTGATCTCGACAAAGGCCAAGTCGGCATCGGTCAGCCCTTCAAAGGCCTCGCAGCCATCGGCATAGTCGGGATAGGTGCGCCACGGAATGCCATCGCCGAGCGGCGGCTTGTCGCCGGGATTGGCGGATTCGGCCTGCGCGTCCTTGACCCAGGCGTCGGCAATGGCCGCCGACAGGTCCGGGGTCAGCAGCGCTTCAACTGGCGCCATGTCGTTGCCGAGGCTGCCGATGCAGAAGATCTGGCCGATCTGTTCGGGCGAAATGGTGACCATCTGGGCCTGGGCGGGCAGGGCGGAGAGCAGAGCGATCGGCACAATGGCAAGGGTGGTGAGGTGACGCATGGTTCAGGGCCCAAAGTGAGTGTTGGCGCCGCTCTAGTGTCTGGCGGCTGAATTGGTGATGAACGGTTAGGTCTGGGCGTCGAAAGCGGCAATGGCCGCGGCAAGTTCGCCGAGATGGGCGATCTTGGCGTAACGCGGTTCGTCGGTCGGCTCCTCGGCATGCTCGTATGACCAGGTGAGGTCATGCGGCACATAGATGGCGAAGCTGCCGGCGGCGAGGGCGGGGAGAATGTCGGAGCGCAGGGAATTACCGACCATGACAGTGCGGGCGGCGCCGTCGGTGTGGCGCTCGAAGATGCGCGCGTAGGTCGCCGCATTCTTGTCGCCGACGATCTCGATGGCGGCGAAATAGTCGGCAAGGCCCGAGGCAGCGATCTTGCGCTCCTGATCGAAGACATCGCCCTTGGTGACGACGATCAGCCGATGCGTATCCTGCAATTGCGCGAGCGCCTGGTCGACATAGGGCAGGGTTTCAATGGGGTAGCTGAGCAACTCGCGGCCAGCGGCGAGGATTTCGGCGATCACCTGGCCGGGCACTCGATGGTCGGTGACGTCGAGGGCGGTTTCAACCATGGAGAGCGCAAAGCCCTTCATGCCGAAGCCGTAAAAGCCCAGGTTCTTAGTGACGGAGGCGATCAGCCGGTCCTTGAGATCGGGCGCGTCGGTATAGGGCGCCAGGAGATCGGTGAAGCGCTGTTCGGTCAGACGGAAGAAGTGTTCGTTCTGCCAGAGGGTGTCATCGGCATCGAGGGCAATGGTGGTGATGGGCATTGGGGGACTCGGTGGCACGCCCTCGTGGTTCGAGGCTCGCGAAGAGCTCACGCCTCACCATGAGGGCTACTGGGAACTCGGTTTATCAACAGCCCTCATGGTGAGGTGCGCTTCTTCAGCGCCTCGAACCACGAGGGCGTGGCAGGATGCCGAAATGACCGCCATTCGGGCACAGCCCTCATGGCCTTCTAGCCTAAAATCGCTCCAGAGGAGCGATTTTAGGCTAGAAGCTCCACTCGCGGGCCTTGGCCACCAGAAAGTCCCTGAACACGCCGACGCGTTTGGAGTTCTTGAGGGCCGGTGGATAGACGAAATAGGCTTCGTAGGCCGGCAGTTCGATTTCGGGTAGGACCTGCACGAGGCCATCCTCGGTCTCGGTGACGTAGTCGGGCAGCATGGCGATGCCGGAGCCGGCGCGGCAGGCCTGCAGCATGCCGTAGATCGAATTGACCTTGAGCACGGCGCGGCGTGGGCTCGAATCGGTGCGGCCCATGCGCTCGAGGAAGTTGATGTCGCCCAGATAGGACGGAACCGGCTCGCCGAAGCTGACGATGCGGTGATCGTCAAGCTGCTCGCTGCTGGAGGGCATGCCGTATTCGTCCACGTATTTTTTGGACGCGTAAAAGTGGTTGTGCACGGTGAACAGCTTGCGCTGGATCATTTCCGACTGGTTTGGCCGGTGCAGGCGGATGGCCACGTCGGCCTCGCGCATCGCCAGGTCGAGCTCGGCGTCGTTGAGGCGGATTTCGAGCTGAATCAGCGGATAGAGCTTGAGGAATTCGTCGAGCCGCGACGACAGCCAGGTTGAGCCGATACCCACTGTCGTGGTGACGATGAGCGGGCCGGTCGGAACGTCCTGGGACTCCGACATCTGCGTTTCAACCTGTTGCAGCTCCCAATGCATGCGGTGGGCGGTGCGGAACAACTGCTCGCCGACTTCGGTCAGCACAAGTCCACGGGCATGGCGGATGAAGAGCTTGAGGCCGAGGTCGTCTTCCAGCGCGGAAATCTGGCGGGAGACGGCCGACTGGCTCATGCCGAGCTTCTCAGCGGCATGGGTGAAACTGCCCGACTCGGCGGCTGTGTGGAAGATGCGCAGTTTGTCCCAGTCGAGCATTTCTTGTGACGCCTTTGGTTGGGTAGTGTTTTGCTTCTACTCCGCCGCTTCGGCGAGTTCGTGTTCGGCCAGGTATCGTTCCGCTTCCAGGGCCGCCATGCAACCCATGCCTGCGGCTGTGATTGCCTGGCGGTAAACGTCGTCTGTCACATCGCCGGCAGCGAAGACGCCGGGAATGTTGGTTTCCGTCGTGCCGGGCTTCACCTGCAGGTAGCCGCCAGGCTTCATGTCGAGCTTGCCGGCAAAGATCGAGGTGGCCGGCGCATGGCCGATGGCGACGAAGATGCCGTCGATGGGCTGCTCGTAGGTGCGGTTGCTCGGGATATCGCGGAGCGTCACGGAATTGACCGAGGGCGGCATGGCCGAGCCGCCGATTTCGGCGATTTCGGTATTCCAGCGCACTTCGATCTTGGGATTCTTGAACAGGCGATCCTGCAGGATACGCTCGGCGCGGAACTCGTCGCGACGATGCACCAGGATGACCTTAGACGCGAAATTTGTGAGGAACAGGGCCTCTTCGACGGCCGTATTGCCGCCGCCGACCACCAGCACTTCCTTGTTGCGATAGAAGAAACCATCGCAGGTGGCGCAGGCGGAGACGCCAAAGCCCTGGAACTTCTGCTCGCTCGGAATGCCCAGCCACTTGGCCTGGGCGCCGGTGGCGATAATGACGCTATCAGCGGTGTAGACCGTGCCGCTGTCGCTGGTCAGCACGAAAGGCCGCCGATCGAAATCGACATGGGTGATGATGTCGTTGACGATTTTCGTCCCGACATGCTCGGCCTGCGCCTTCATCTGATCCATGAGCCATGGGCCCTGGATGACATCGGCAAAGCCGGGATAGTTCTCGACATCGGTGGTGATAGTCAGCTGCCCACCGGGCTGCAGACCCTGGATCATCACAGGTTCGAGCATGGCACGCGCCGCGTAGATTGCAGCGGTGTAGCCGGCGGGGCCCGAACCGATGATGATGACTTTCGCGTGCATCGCACCGCTCTCCGACAATACGAGTAGTCCCTCGACCGCTAGTTAAGGGGCGAAGGAGCACTCTTTCAAGGCAAACCATGCTTTTGAAAGATGCCACCTGTGGAACAGGCACAATTTTCACACACAATGCGGGCGAATGCCCAAAATTTGGGCGAGCCAGCCCCGACGCGAACAGACTTGGCTTGTCGCCGCCGCCTGTGGCCGATTCGTGGCTAGGCGTACTTGATCTTGACGATCTCGTAGCTCCTGGCGCCGCCGGGTGCCGAAACCTCGAACGAATCGCCTTCTTCCTTGCCGATCATGGCGCGGGCGATAGGCGAAGAAATCGAGATGCGGCCGCCCGAAGCGTCGGCTTCAGGATCACCGACCACCTGGTAGGTTTTCTCTTCCTCGGTGTCCTCGTCGATATAGGTCACGGTTGCACCGAACTTGACGGTCGAGCCGGAAAGCTTGGTGACATCGATGATGTCTGCCAGCGCCAGGATCGTCTCGAGTTCTTTGATGCGACCCTCGTTGAGGCTCTGCTGTTCCTTGGCGGCCGAGTATTCGGCGTTTTCGGACAGGTCCCCATGGGCACGGGCTTCGGCAATGGCGTCGATGATGCGACGACGCTCGTTGGCGGTACGGTGCTCAAATTCGGCGACCAGGGCCTTGTGGCCTCCGATCGTCATCGGGATCTTTTCCATTTTCGTCGCCTCCAATCGGCACGCAAGAGCCGCGCGGCCTGGGATCAGGTCGCCGGCTCCATTTCTTTGTGGTCGCATCGTTTGTGCGGAATGTGTTTCCGCATGTCGCACGATGCGCTGAATAGCTTCTTCCCCAGCCAAATCGGTTCGGCGTGCGCTTCACGATTAGTTTTGTAGGGAGATGGGTCCAAATTGCCCGCCTGCCGCGTTCCGGTCAAGCGGTCACGTTACCAAGATGGTGATGTGCACTGCGCATTCAAGTTTTGGACCCGGCGGCGAAAGGCCCAACCTATGATTATCTCCCGCATTTCCGTTACTGCTCTGCTGGCTGTGATCGCCACGCCGACCATGGCTCAAACCATTGAGACGAGTGCCGGACCGCTGACGGCGACCGTGATCGCCGATGGGCTGGACCACCCCTGGGCGCTTGGCTTCCTGCCTGATGGCCGAATGCTGGTGACCGAGCGCAGCGGGCAGTTGCGGATCGTGGCGGATGGTGTGGTCGGCGAGGCCATCGCGGGCACGCCTGAGGTCTACAACCAGGGCCAGGGCGGGTTGCTCGACCTGGCGCTGGCGCCGGACTTTGCCGAGAGCTGGCAGATTTACCTGACTTTCTCGGAGCCCGCAGCGAGCGCTGGGCTGCAGCGCGGGCAGGGTACTGCGGTGCTGTCAGCCAAGCTGGTGCTGGAGGGAGATGGGGGGCGGCTCGAGGATAGCGAAGTCATCTTCCGCATGAACAAGTTCACCACCACCAACCGGCATTTCGGCTCGCGCGTGGTTGTTGGCAATGACGGTAATCTGTTCGTGACGCTGGGCGAGCGAGGCGACCAGGACCGGGCGCAGGATGTTTCGGATCTGGCCGGGGCGATCGTGCGCATTGCGCCGGATGGATCGGTGCCGGAGGATAATCCCAAGCCACATGGCTGGGCGCCGGAGCTATGGAGCAAGGGCCATCGCAATCCGCAGGGCGCCACAGTGCGGGATGATGGCGTGCTATTCACAGTCGAGCACGGTGCGCGGGGTGGCGACGAAGTGAACATGCCGCAACCGGGCGCCAACTATGGCTGGCCCGTCATCACCTATGGCGTGGACTATTCCGGTATCGCCATTGGCGAAGGGACGGAAAAGGCCGGGCTGGAGCAGCCGCTGCATTATTGGGACCCGTCGATCTCGCCATCGGGGCTGGACTTCTATGATGGCGAGCTGGTGCCCGCATGGCAGGGTGACCTGCTGTCGGGCGGGCTCAGCGGCCAGGTGCTGGTGCGGCTTGATATGGAGGGCGATGCCGTTGTGGGCGAGGAGCGGCTGTTCGAGGGGCAGCTCGGGCGCATCCGCGACGTGCGCGTCGGCCCGGATGGCGCGATCTACCTGCTCACCGACGCGGATAATGGGCAGCTGATCCGGGTGGCGCCGGCGGGCAGCTAAGAGACGTCTGCGTCGCGCTGTCACAAAACTGCAATAAGGGTGTGAACAGTGGCGCCGAACCCGGAGGCGTCCATGTCCAGCTCTGACCTGCAATCTGAACTCGATCGTATTCGCGAGGAAATCTCGGACAGTTTCGACGAGGAACTTGAGCTGCAGTTCGAGGATGACCAGCTTGAAATGCTGGCTGGTGGCGACGAGTGGCCGGGCGGCAAGACGCTGGATCGGCGGGTGTATTTCCGTGAGCTGTTCCGGCTGCAGCACGAGCTGGTGCGGCTGCAGGACTGGATCGCGCACAACAAGCTCAAGGTCGCCGTCATCTTCGAGGGTCGTGACTCGGCGGGCAAGGGCGGCGCGATCAAGCGCATCACGCAGCGACTCAATCCGCGCGTCTGCCGCGTGGTGGCTTTGCCTGCGCCGAGTGATCGCGAGAAGACGCAGTGGTATTTCCAGCGCTATGTGCCGCACCTGCCGGCGGCCGGCGAAATGGTGCTGTTTGACCGCTCCTGGTACAACCGGGCCGGCGTCGAGCGGGTGATGGGGTTTTGCACGCCCGCCGAACTGGAGGAATTCTTCCGTTCGGTACCGGAATTCGAACGGATGCTGGTGCGTTCGGGCGTTATCCTGATCAAGTTCTGGTTTTCGATCAGCAATGAAGAGCAGGAATTCCGCTTCAAGATGCGCATCGAAGACCCGCTGAAGCAGTGGAAGCTGTCGCCGATGGATATGGAATCCCGCCGCCACTGGGAGGACTACACCAAGGCCAAGGAAGACATGCTGCAACGCACGCATACGACCGACTCGCCGTGGTGGATCGTCGATGCAGACGACAAGAAGCGGGCGCGGCTCAACGTGATCGCCCACCTGCTCGAAGCCATCCCCTATCGCGAGGTGCCCAAGCAGGACGTGGTACTGCCCGAGCGTATCCGCCACCCGGACTATGCCCGCGGCCCGGTGCCGCCGGAGATGAAGATCAAGGCGGTCTACTGAGGGGCCACCCCGCAAAAGCGAGAGGTGCGCGTCGGCGCCTACGGCAAGATCGCCGTAGCCTCGATCTCGATCAGATAGTCAGGTCGGGCGAGGCCCACCACCTGGAAGCCAGTGACAGTGGGCGGGTTCTTGATCTGACCCGCCTTTTTCATCCAGGCGCCGAACCCGGCGTTGAGGTCTTCACCGGCCTTGAAATAGATACCCACGCGGATGAGGTCCTCGAGCGTGCCACCGGCGGCTTCGAGCACTGTGATCAGGTTATCGAGCGCCTGTGTGGTCTGCGCTGCCATGTCGCCCTTGCCGACGATTTCGCCCTGCTTGTTCACTGCGTTCTGGCCGCCGATCACCAGAATCCTGGCATTGGGCGGGATAATGATGCCCTGTGAGAAAGCAGGGTTGTGGTGCATTCTGTCGGGATTGAGATGTTCAAGCTGCATGATCGTCTCCAATGCGATGCTGCGAGGTACTACGTCCGGTATGCCCGGAGGTTCCGGCAGGCGCGATCGTGCGGTCCGGACAGCCTGTCGCGATTTCTACAGTGCGTGTCGCGTTACGGCTTGTTCGGCCTGGGCAGAAGGCCGACACTGGACCGGCAGCAAGCCGGAGCAGTGCGTTGGCCGATACCAGTCATATCGTGGGCGGTGGACCCAAGAAGGTTCTCTACACCCTGGCCACCATCGCCCGCATGGGCGTTGGCAAGGCCGGCAAGGCGCTGACGGCCAAGAATGCCTGCAAGGCCTGTGCCTATGGCATGGGCGGGCAGCGCGGCGGCATGACCAATGAACTCGATGAGTTTCCCTCGGTCTGCAACAAGAGCGTGCAGGCGCAATCGACCGATCTGCAGCCGGCGATTCCGCACGAGATTTTCGAGCATACGCTGGCCGATCTACAGGAACTGACGGGCCGCGAGATGGAGCATCTGGGGCGGTTGGGGACGCCGCTGTTCAAGGCCGAGGGGGCCGACCACTTCCATCCGGTGGATTGGGAGTTCGCGCTGTCGCATGCGGCACAGAAGCTCAGCGCCACCGATCCGCAGCGGAGCTTTTTCTATTCATCCGGCCGTTCGTCCAACGAGGCCGGATTTCTGTTCCAGCTGCTGGCGCGGGCCTATGGCACCAACAACGTCAACAACTGCTCGTATTACTGCCACCAGGCGACCAGCGAGGGGCTGGCGACGACCATCGGCAAGGGCACGGCCAGTGTCGAGCTGGAGGATTTGACCGGCGCTGACATGATCTTCGTTATCGGCGCCAATCCATCATCCAACCACCCGCGCTTCATCCATATGCTGAAGAATTGCCGCGAGCGGGGCGGGGAGGTGATCGTCATCAATCCAGCCAAGGAGCCGGGGCTGGTGAAGTTTGCCGTGCCCAAATCGCCGAGTTCGATGCTCAAGGGCGGCAGCGAGATCGCATCGGACTATGTGCAGCCGCGCATCGGCTCGGATATTGCGCTGATGAAGGGTATCGCCAAGGCGGTGCTCGAAATGGGGTATGAGGATCGCGCTTTCATCGATGCTCATACCAGCGGATTTGCCGCCTTCGAGGCCGATCTCAAGGCGCTGAGCTGGGACGAGATCACAGCGGCCTGCGGTATTGCGGTCGAGGAGATCGAGCACATCGCGACCCGCTATGGGCAGGCGCAGCGCGTCGTCTTTGCCTGGGGCATGGGGATGACGCACCACATTCATGGCGTCGCCAATGTGGAGGCGATCGCCAACCTGGCGACGCTGCGCGGCATGGTCGGCAAACGCTATGCGGGCCTCTTGCCGCTGCGGGGGCATTCGAACGTGCAGGGGATCGGCACGATCGGGGTCAAGCCGGTGCTGGCCAAGGACGTGCTGGCGAAGATGGAGGCCGAGTTCGGGGTGACTTTCCCGGCGGAGAAGGGCCTCGACACGATGGCCTGCCTCAAGCTGGCAGAGACCGGCGCGGTGGACAGCGCGGTGATCATGGGTGGCAATCTGTGGGGCGCGACGCCCGATACCGCGTTTGCGAGCCGGGCGATGGGTGCCATCGGCTTCAAGCTGTTCCTCACCACCACGCTCAATATGGGCCATGTGCATGGGCTGGGTGATGGCGAGGTGCTGATCCTGCCGGTGACGGCGCGCGACGAGGAGTGGGAGCCGACGACGCAGGAGTCGATGTTCAACTATGTGCGGCTGTCGGACGGCGGCATCCGCCGGCTCGAGAATGTGCGACCGGAAAGCTGGATTCTGGGGGAGATCGGGCAGCGCGTGCTGCCGAATTCGCCCATCAATTTCAAGGCGTTCAGCGCCCATGCGAAGGTGCGCGATGCCATCGCCGCCATCGTACCCGGCATGGAGCAATTGGCCGATATCGGCGTGGCCAAGCAGGAATTTCACATCAAGCACCGGGTGATGCATACGCCCGAATTCGGCATGCCGGATGGCAAGGCGCATTTCGTGGTGACGCCGCTGCCTGACCTCAAGACCGAGCGGCTGACGCTGGCGACGATGCGCAGCGAGGGGCAGTTCAACACCATCATCTA